>NZ_JBHFPQ010000016.1:0-30524 GCF_041949875.1 Arhodomonas sp. KWT2 | reverse complement strand
CCGCGCCCCCCCGCGGCCCGCGCCGGGCCTCCCCGGACCCGACCGCGTTTGCCAGCGCCCGGGCCCGGGTCCCTGGCCCGGGCCGGCCCCCGGGGGTTGGTGGGCGGCGCCGGGCCGCCGACATCTCCCGAGGCGCTATTCGCCTGCGCCGCCCGGTCCACGAGTACGGCCGCGCCCGGCCGTTGTCCAGGGGCCGGCGGCGCCCGGCGTTCTCCGATGTCGCGCGGGGATGTCGGCTGCCTTCCAGCAGCCGACCTACGCGGCCAACCGCGGCCCGATGCCGGTCTCTCCGGTCACGACCTCGTTTGACATCGCCCGTGCCCCGGTACCAGGGCACGGCCGTTCCCCTGCTCGTAGGTCGGCTGCTCCTGGCAGCCGACATCTCCGGTGGCGTTTTACGCCTGCGACGCCTGGTCCACGCGTACGGCCGAGC
The DNA here is from genome assembly GCF_041949875.1 of Arhodomonas sp. KWT2. Lineage (NCBI taxonomy): Bacteria > Pseudomonadati > Pseudomonadota > Gammaproteobacteria > Chromatiales > Ectothiorhodospiraceae > Arhodomonas > Arhodomonas sp. KWT2. The sequence continues at coordinate 30,091 of NZ_JBHFPQ010000016.1, read as the reverse complement.
CCGGCCGTTGTCCAGGGGCCGGCGGCGCCCGGCGTTCTCCGATGTCGCGCGGGGATGTCGGCTGCCTTCCAGCAGCCGAGCTGTTGCTGAGCGGCGGGCGGGTGCGGCATCTCCCTGTCGGCCGTGGGCCCGGGCGAGGCGCTAGCGCGGCGGGCCGTCCACCGGCCAGAGGAAACGTCGCCCGCGCCAGGCGAGCACCAGCCCGTCACTGGTGATCGACTCGACGCGCGGGCCGACGGGGAGGGTGTCACCCTCGCGGTAGCGCTTCATGTCCACCATCACGAAACGGCGGGCCGGCTCCGGGGCATAGACGTGGACGTTGATCGCGAAGGTCGGTACCTGGGCGCGGTACGTCAGCGGCAGCTGGCTCCAGGCCGTGACCGGAGCGCTGCCGCCGTCCCCGGATGACGGCGGCGCTCTGGCATCCGTGGTCTCCGCAGGGCGGCGGTCGTTGTCGGTCCCGGTGCCGGTATCCGGGCTCCTCCCGGCGTGGTTCTCCGCGCCTTCGCCGGCCGCAACCGTCCTGGACACCGGGGGGCTTGTGGCCGCCGCGCCGTCGCCCGTGGACCGCCCGTCCACGGCCGCATCCGCCAGCAGCGACTCGCCGACCGGGCCGGTCACCGGTGGGACCGGTGCCGGGGTGGGGCGGGTTGCCAGATAGGCCGCGATGGCCAGCGCGACGATCCCCGCCGCGGTGGTGGCCAGCACGGGCGTTACAGCCGGCCGGCGGGGGCGCACGGGTGGCGGCGGTGTGTGGCCCCCCGGCCCGTCGCCGTGCCGTTCGGACTCGGAGCGCCGAAGGGCATCCAGGATATAGGACATTCAGCCCTCCCCGCTCTCGGTTTCGCGCAGGTAGAACAGGGTCACCGCATCCAGCCGCCCGGTGACGGGCAGCCCGAGCTGGTGCTGGTAGTCACGCAGCTGCGCCGCCAGTGCCGGATCGAAGCGCGTGGCCAGGTCCGGCGGTGCCGGGGTGTGCAGCCGTCCGCGCAGCCAGCGTACGGACTCGCCGTCGTCGCCGGGGCCCGCCGGCAGCGGGGTAAGCCCGGGCGGGCGCCAGACCACCAGGGCGTCACCGGTCCACAGCGGCAGCAGTGCCGTGCGTGAGGCGGGGTGCGTGGTGTTGCCCCGGCGGAGTGTCGCGCCGGCGGAGGTGACGCCCTCGGCGAGGACGCTGCCGGCGCGGCCGTCCTCGTGCAGCTCCAGCAGGGCCGGACGGCGGAGCCGGGCGAGCGCCGGCCAGTCCGCGGCGAAGTGCAGGCAGGCGTAGCCGGCCAGCCGGGCCCGGGCGCATCCCGCCGGGCCGCCGCCGTCGCCCCGGTCCGCGGCGATGCCCATGCGCGCGAGTAGCGCGTTCACCGCGTCATCGGCACGGGTGTAGGCCGCTGTGGCGACAACCTTCGCCGGGTCCTCCAGGCGGGGCGGGGCGTGTTCCCGGTCATGGGCGAGGAACGGCCACACCACGGCGACCGACGCGAGTACGGTGGCGATGGCCGCGGCGGGCCACTGCCAGGCACTGTCGTGCTCGTGGCCGAGCTCCAGGGCGGCCTGGCGCACGAGCCCCCGGCCGATGCGCCGCCGCCCCCGGGCATAGCCGCCGAGCAGGGCACGGTCGGCGATCACGTTGATCAGCCGGGGAATGCCCCCGCTCGCCTCGTGCAGGGCGCGCACGGCGCCCTCCGTGAACAGGCCGGGATCGCCGCCGGCGGCGCTGAGGCGGTGGCGGACGTAGGCGCGGGTCTCGCCGCGCTCGAAGGAGCGGAGGTGGTAGCGTGCGGTGATGCGCTGCGCGACCTGGCGCATGTCCGTTCGCGCGAGGGTCGCGGCCAGCTCGGGCTGCCCCACGAGCAGGATCTGCAGGAGCTTCTCGTGGCGGGTTTCCAGGTTGGTGAGAAGCCGCAGTTGCTCCAGCACTGCTGCCGGCAGCGTCTGTGCCTCGTCAACCAGCAGTACCGTGGTGCGCCCCCGGGCGTGGGCGTCGAGCAGCCGGCGGTTGAGCTGGGCAACCAGTGCGGTCGCGTCCGCGTCTGGCTCAGGCGTTTCACCGAGTTCGCGCAGCACCGCGGCGACGAAGCCCTCGGTCGACTCCGCCGGGCGGTACAGCCAGGCGGTGTCCACGTCCCCCGGCAACCGCTCCAGCAGGGCGCGGGCGAGCAGGGTCTTGCCGGTGCCGACCTCGCCGGTGAGCAGCACGAAACCGGTGCGTTCGCGCACGCCGTAGACCAGGTGCGCGAGGGCCTCGCGGTGGGCCCGGCCCAGGAAGAGGAAGCCCGGATCGGGAGGCAGCGCGAACGCGCGGCCGTGAAGTCCGTAGGCGGCCTCGTACATGCGTTCTTCGCCCTCCGTCCCCGCCACGGGCCGGTGCCCGTCCACAGCGCCGCCGCCGGGCGTCGCGCCTCATCCCTGAAGCATACTACGCGCCGGCCCGGCGGCACTGTCGCTCTTCAGCGCGCCAGCCCGTCTCGTCGGCCGGGGCGAGGTTCACACCGGTATGTCGTGGCCGGCGGTGCCGGTGCCCGGAGTCAGTTCAGTCTTCGGTGGGCGTACGTGTGGCGAGGTAGAGGCCGACGAGGATGAACGCGCCGCCGACACCGTGGAATGCCGCTAGCCCCTCGCCGAGGAACAGCCAGGAAAGCCCGGCCGCGAATACCGGAATGAGGTAGAGGAACATCGCCGAGTTCGACGGGCCGACGCGGCGTACGCCCAGGTTCCAGCACGAGAACGCGATGAGCCCCGGAAAGATCGCGACGTAGAGGAACGGCAGTGCCAGTGCCGGGCGCATGGCAAAGCCGCCGCCGAGGGCGAGCTCCAGCAGGTAGAACGGCAGGATCACGGGCACGCCGAAGAGGATCTGCGCGGTGAGGAAGGTGCGCGCCGAGACCGGCACGGGGTGGCGGCGCATGAGCACGGAGAACAGCCCCCAGCAGGAGACCGCCGCGACCATGAGCAGGTCGCCGGGCTGGAAGTCCAGGTCGAGCAGCCTTGCCGGGTTGCCCTGGGTGATCACGATCAGGATGCCGCACAGCGCGGCGGCGATGCCGGCCGCCTGGCCCCCGCGCATGCGCGCGCCAAGGAGTACCCAGGCGAGCAGGGCCACGATGATGGGCAGCGTGGAGTTGAGCAGCGCGATGTTCACCGCCGTGGTGGTGGTCGCGGCGAGGTAGAGCAGGGTGTTGAACGCCCCCACGCTGAGCGCGGCGATGGGCAGCATGGCGCGCCAGTGTGCGCGTACCACCGGCCACTCCCGGCGCAGCGGGCGCAGGCCGAAGGGCAGGACGATCACCAGAGCCAGCACCCAGCGCCAGAACGCCAGCGCCAGGGGCGGGATGGTGTCCACCACGCCGCGGGCGACCACGGCGTTGCCCGCCCAGAAGGCGGCGGTGAGGACGAGTCCGGTATAGGCCGTGACGAGGCCGCGGGTGCTGTAGGCGTCGCTCATGACTGACGGGTGGATCCTAGAGTTGCTGGCAGATGGTGCGCACGGTGCGCCGCAGCCACTGGCTCGCCTGGTCGGTTTCGGTGTTGGCGTGCCAGTACTGGCTGACCGGCGCCTCCTTGAGGGACAGCGGCGGTGGCAGCAGCCGCAGTCCGCCCATTCCGGCAAACGCCTGCGCGGCGCGCCAGGGTATCGTGGCGACGAGGTCGGTGGCGGCCACGATGGGGGCCACGGACAGGAAGCTCGGGACCACCGCGGCGACCGTGCGGGAGAGGCCGTCGGCGGCGAGGGCGTCATCGATGCGGCGCGAAAGGTAGCGCGTGTGGCTCACGTCCAGGTGGCGAAGCGAAGCGAACAGCGGCATCGTCAGGCGGTCGCGGATCTCCGAATGATCGGAGCGGACCACGCACACGAACTGTTCCAGCAGCAGCCCCTCGTTGCGGAACTCCCGTTCCAGGTCCTCGCGGTTGCCGATGGCGAGGTCGATCTCGCCGCCGCGCAGGTCCTGCGCCACGGCCGGGTGCTCGCTGGCGACCACGTCCAGCTCGACCCCGGGGGCGGCGCGCGCGAGGTGATCCAGCAGCCGGGGGAGGATCACCGAGTCGCCGTAGTCGCTCATGGCCAGGCGGAAACGGTGCTGGGAGTGGGCGTAGTCGAACAGCCACTGCTCGGAGAGCGTATGGCGGACCAGCGTGAGCGCCTCGCGGATGGGGCCGGCGAGCTGACGCGCGCGCGGCGTAGGGGTCATGCCCCGGGCCTGGCGTACGAACAGCGGGTCATGGAAGAGCTCGCGCAGGCGGTTGAGTGCGTTGCTGGTCGCGGGCTGGCTCATCTCCAGGCGTGCTGCCGCACGGGTGATGCTGCCCTCATGGAGCACGGCGTCGAAGACGACCAGGAGGTTGAGATCCATTCCCCTGAAATTCATTGAATGAATATCACTTATAAGTGGAATGCGTTGCACCGATAGTGTGCTAAGCGTAACGTCGATTACGGCCTCTGGCCACTGCGGGTCGTGACAGGCTCCCCGTCTTCAGTGACCCGCAGTCATGGTTGATACAACCCTTCTGTCTGTTGCGATGCATTCCCCGGCTAGCAACAACCCCGGTCTCCGGATCGGGGTTTTTTTTGGTTCATCGCAAAGCGGCGGGCAGCGTCGGTCATTGCCGCCAGCCACCGGCCCGGAGAGACGCCGTTGTGGGTCAGCCCCGGGCAGGTGGACGTCGCTGCACAGCCATGAGTCCGGGTAGGGCGGTCGCTCCAGGCAACCGTCATTTTCTCCTGGCGGTGGTCGGTTGCCGAGGGGCAACGGGTCGACTTCCGGTTTGATGGATGTCGGCTGCCAGGAGCGGCCGACCTACGGCAGAGGTTGATCCTGGACCACCCGCCGGCCGGTGACGCCCCGCAACCGTCATGTCCCCCGGCGACTGTTGGTTGCCTTCGGGCAGCGGGTCGACGTCGGGTTTGATGGGGATATCGGCTGCCTGGCGCGGCCGGACTACGGCAGAGGTCGAATCGCCGTGAGCACGGGTAGGTCGGTTGCTCGAAGGCAACCGACAGCGGCGGTCGTGGTTGGTATGTCCGCCGCCCGGCGGGATGTCCGTCGCTCGCCTGCGGTGCCAGGTCCACGCGAACGCCCGACACTGCCCCCCCCCACGGGCCGGAACGGCCCCGCGTCGGTTGTGCGCCGCAGGCGTGCAGCGTTCCGGTGGATTTGCGAGTGGATGTTGTACACGGCCCTGATGCCGGCGTACCCGCGGACGTGGACAACCCCGTCGCCGACAGTGGCCGCGACTGCGCCTGCCTCCTGCGCATCGTCCGTGATCTCTTCCCGATAAGGCGCGATGCGCGTTTTTCGCCGTGCTGTCCACCGCCGGCGTCTCCGGGGGGCAGGGCCAACGCCACCAGGGGTTTCCCATCCGGCAGGCCGGGCGGTGTATGCTCCGGCACAGATGACGTCGTGTACGCATGGCGAACGGATCAACAGGACAACGTGACACCCTGTCGACCGGTGCGGGATGGTCGACGCGATAACAATCGATAGAGGAGAACCGTCCGATGAAGACCGAAATTGCGCTGCTGCGTGAGATGGGGGCACGCCGGCCGTACACCGATTCCCGGCCGCTGGAGATCGTCGAGGCGGAACTCGACGAGCCGGGATCCGGCGAAATGGTGGTGCGGATGGCCGCCGCCGGGCTGTGCCACTCGGACCTCTCGGTCATCAACGGCGACCGCCCCCGGGACATGCCCGTCGCGCTGGGGCACGAGGCCTCGGCGGTGGTCGAGTCGGTCGGCCCCAACGTCACCCGATTCCAGCCCGGGGACCACGTGGTGCTGATTTTCGCGCCCTCCTGCGGCCACTGCGTGCCCTGCGCGGAGGGTCGCCCCGCGCTGTGCGAGCCGGCCGCGGCCGCCGCCGGCAAGGGTTCGCTGATCGGCGGCGGGAAGCGCATCTCCCGCAACGGCGAGACCATCAACCATCACGTCGGGGTGTCCGCCTTCTCGCGGCACGCGGTGGTCTCCGAGGCATCCTGCGTGAAGATCGACAAGTCGATCCCGCTGGACAAGGCGGCACTGCTGGGCTGCGCGGTCCTCACGGGGGCCGGCGCCGTGCTCAACTCGGGCGACCTCCAGGCGGGGCAGAGCTGCGCGGTGGTCGGCCTCGGTGGTGTCGGCCTGACAGCGCTGCTCGGCGCGATCGCCGCCGGCGCGAGCCAGATCATCGCCGTGGACCTGGCGGCGGACAAGCGGGGCTTCGCCCTGGAACTGGGGGCGACCCATGCCGTCGACCCGAACGCGCCGGATGCGGTCGCGGAGCTCCGCGAGCTGAGCGGGGGCGGTGTGGATCTGGCCGTGGAGGTCGCCGGTGCCGCGCCGGCGCTCAGGTTCGCCTACGACGTCACCCGCCGGGGGGGCACGACCGTCACCGCGGGGCTGCCGAACCCCAAGGCGGAGCTGACGATCCCGGCGGTGTCGCTGACCGCGAATGAGCACACCCTCAAGGGGTCCTATGTCGGCTCCTGCGTGCCGGTGCGCGACATCCCCCGGTTCGCCCGGATGATGCTTCAGGGGCAGCTGCCCATCGAGCGGCTGATGACCCATCGCCTGGGCCTGGATGAGCTCAACGAGGGTTTCGAGCGGCTCGCCGCTGGCGAGGCGATCCGTCAGGTGGTGATCTTCGACTAGGGCCGGTGATCGTGAACACCCTCTCCCCAGCCCCTCTCCCGTGAAGGGAGAGGGGCCCGGAGCGTGGGCCGGCAAGGTCACAGGCCGTAGCCCCTCACCCGTGAAGGGAAAGGGGTCCGGAGCGTGGGTCGGCAAGGTCACAGGTCGTAGCCCCTCACCCGTGAAGGGAAAGGGGCACGGAGTGTGGGTCGGCAGGGCCACAGGTCGTGCGCGGTATCCGTTGTCGGCATGAGGCCGTGGCGTTGTGTGACTTCGGTGCATGACCTGCGCGATCGCCTCGCCGGAGGGCGTCGGCTGCCAGGAGCAACCGGTGTGCGGCCGCGCAGTGCCCCTCTCCCCTTGCGGGAGAGGGGTTGGGGGAGAGGGGGTCTCCCAGGGCCGGCGGGCTTGTGGAACCGCCATGCCGGGGGAACCACCCCGCAGGCTTGCTGCTCACGGCAGCCAACACCCCGCCTTACGGCACCGACCGACTCGCAGCGGCGTATCCAGGTGCCGGGTCAGACCCTCTCCCCATCCCCTCTCCCGTGAAGGGAGAGGGGCCCGGAGCGTGGGTAGGCAGGGTCACAGGCCGTAGCCCCTCTCCCGTGAAGGGAGGGGGGCCCGGAGCGTGGGTCGGCAAGGTCACAGGCCGTAGCCCCTCTCCCGTGAAGGGAGAGGAATCCGGAGTGGCGGTTGGGTACGGTGGCAGGCGGTGCGGTGTCCCGGCTACTCCATGTCCAGCTTCTTGAGCCGGTAGCGCAGGGCGCGGAAGCTGATGCCGAGAAGCTGGGCGGCGGCGGTCTTGTTGTTGCCGCTCTTCTCCAGCGCCCGGGAGATCAGGCCGCGCTCGATGTCCTCCAGGTACGACTCCAGCTCGAAGCCGTCGCCGGGCTCCGGGGTCAGGGGGACGGCGGGGCTTGCCATCATGCCGTCCTCGGGCAGGTTGAGGTCGGTGGCCGTGACCGTGCTGCCGTCGCTGAGTGCGACCACACGTTCGAGGACGTTCTCCAGCTCGCGGACGTTGCCGGGGAAACGGTAGCACTGCAGTGTGCGCAGGGCGTCGTCGCTCAGGGTGAAGCCGTGATCCGTCTCGCCGGTGATCGCCCGGAGCATGTGGTCGACCAGCAGCGGGATGTCCTCCGGGTGCTCGCGCAGCGAGGGGGCGCGCACCTGGATGACGTGAATGCGGTAGAAGAGGTCCTGGCGGAACTCGCCGGCGGCGACCAGGGCGTCCAGGTCGCGGTGGGAGGCGGAGAGGATGCGCACGTCGACGGGCACCTCGCTGGAGCTGCCTACCGGGCGTACCGCCTTCTCCTGGATGGCGCGCAGCAGCTTGACCTGCATGTGCGGCGGCAGGTCCGCGACCTCGTCGAGGAACAGCGTCCCCCCGTGGGCGGCCTGGAACAGGCCCTCGCGGTCACTTGATGCACCGGTGAAGCTGCCCTTGCGATGGCCGAAGAACTCGCTCTCCATGAGCTCGGCGGGGATGGCGCCGCAGTTCACGGGCACGAACGGCTCGCCGCGGCGCGGGCCCTTGTCGTGGATCAGCCGGGCGATGAGCTCCTTGCCGGTGCCGGATTCGCCACAGATGTACACGGGGGCCTGGCTGCGCGCCACCTTTACCACGGTCGAGCGGATGGCCCGCATGGGCGACGACTCGCCGAGGAGGATGTCCCGGGAGCGGCGATCCGCCGGCGACTCGCTCAGGCGCAGGGCGTGCTCGACGAGCTGGCGGAGCACCGAGAGATCCACGGGCTTGGTGACGAAGTCGAAGGCGCCGGCCTTGAGTGCCTGGATGGCGGTGTCGATGCTGCCGTAGGCCGTGATCATGGCCACCGGCATGTGCGGGTAGTTCGAGGTGATGTGGCGCACCAGGTCGAGGCCGTCCCCGTCCGGCAGGCGCATGTCCGTCAGGCACAGGCCGAACGCCTCGCGCTCGAGCAGCCGCCGGGCCTCGGCGAGGTTGGCGGCGCTGCGCGCCTGGATGTCCATGCGCCCGAGCGTGAGCTCGGCGAGGTCGCGGATGTCCGCCTCGTCGTCGACGATCAGCGCCTGCGGTCTGTTCATGCCTGCCCTCCCTGCTGTGCTCCGTCCGGCGCCGCGAAGGTAACCCGAAAGCACGTCCCTGTCTCCTCCGGGCGCAGCTCGATGCGGGCGCTGTTGGCCTCGCAGAGTTCGCGGGAGAGGTAGAGGCCGAGGCCGGTGCCGCCGCGGCGGCTGGTGGCGAAGGGCTCGAAGAGGTGGTCCCGGATCTCGGCGTCGATGCCCGGGCCGTTGTCCCGCACCTCCAGGTACGGCGCGCCGCGTTCGTCGCGGCCGGTGACCACGGTCACCGCCGGGTGCTCGCCGGCGTGGTCCATGGCGTTGCGCAGCAGGTTCTCCAGGACCTGGCGCATGTGGGAGCGGTCGAAAAGGGCGGCGATCGCCGTGGCCTGAACCTCCACCTCGCCGCCGCTGAACGCCGCCCGCCACTCCGAGACCACCTGGGGCACCCATTCGGCCAGATCGACCGTCTCGCGCTGGGCGGGGGAGCGGCGGGAGAGCTGGAGGACGTTCTCCACCGTCTCGTTCAGCCGCCGGCTCTGCTTGGTGATGATCCCCACCAGCCGGCGGTCGCCGTCCTGCAGGTAGTCCGCCTCGCCGAGGAGCTGGGTGGCCTGCATGATCGCCGACAGCGGATTGCGGATCTCATGGGCGATGCTCGCGGTCAGCCGGCCCATGGACGCGAGCTTGGCCTGCTGGATCTGGGCACGCACCGCGGTGAGGTCCTCGAGGAAGAGCAGTGTCCCGCCGCGCTGGCTGTCGCCCACGGGGACGAACCGGGGCAGGTAGTCGATGCCGCTGACGGTGATCGGTGTGCGCTCGGTGTTCCCGCCCGCCTCGAACGCCCGCTGCAGGGCGGGTGCGCGTTCCGCCAGGGTGGGGGTCTCGCCGTCGAGGCTACCGATGATGCCGGCGGCCAGGCGGTTGGCCAGGCGGATGCGGCCGTCGCGGTCCAGGGCGATCACCCCGGTATCCAGTCGCTGGACGATGTGCGCGTTGAGCGCCTCCAGGTTGGCCACGTCGAGGCCGCGCTCGGCGGCCAGCGCCTCACTCTCCCGGGCGCGGCGGGCGAGCAGGGCCGCCGCGGAGGAGGTCACGAAGATCGCGATGCCGAGCAGTGCCACCTGGGTGTAGCCGTCGGTCTCGGCGTGACCGGCGATCCGGGCGAGCGTCTGCACCACCAGCAGTGCGATGGTCGCCGCGGCCGCGAAGAAGGCGCCCAGACGCAGGCCGGTGAGCAGGCTGCCGCCGGCCACGGCGGTGATGAGCAGTACGCCGATCGCGGTCTCGCTGCTGCCGAGCGCACTGCTGAGCAGGGCGATGGCGACGACGTCGATGAGCACGCCCGCCACCACCTGGACCACGAAGGGTTCCACCCGTCGCCAGGCCACGATCAGGAACAGCGTGCCCGCGGCAACGTAGAGCAGGGAGACGGCGGTGAAGCGCCCGGGTTGCAGCGCGCTGAACACGCCGGCATTGCCGCCGAGGGCGATGCCGGCCAGCAGCAGGATGGCCACTACCACGCGATAGGCGGAGAAGATCAGCAGCGGGCGCCAGGTCAGGGCCGCGCGGCCGTTGGCGTTCTGCGGCGGTGTCGTTGTCATATGGCCGTCCGTGAGGTCGTTGTTGTCGGCCAGTGCCCATCAAAAACTGACTGACTAGTCAACATGACGCCCCGTTCGCTTTTGATCTGCCCCGGGGATTGGTGGAGAATACCGGGGCTTTTTCACGGAGGTAGGGCGCATCAATGAATCTCCACGAATTTCAGGCAAAACATCTATTCACGCAATACGGCATCGCAATCCCGAAGGGATACGTCGCCCGTAGCGGTGACGAGGCGCGCTCGGCGGCCGAGAAGCTCGGCGGCAGCGTCTGGGTGGTCAAGGCCCAGGTGCACGCCGGCGGCCGCGGCAAGGCCGGCGGCGTGAAGCTCGCCAAGAGCCTCGACGAGGTCGTGCAGTACACCGAGTCCATGCTCGGCGAGCGGCTGGTCACGCACCAGACCGACGACAAGGGCCTGCCCATCAACGCGGTGATGATCGAGCAGGGGCTGAACATCGAGCGCGAGCTGTATCTCGGCGCCGTGGTCGATCGCGCCTCCAAGCGCGTCACCTTCATGGCCTCCGAGGCGGGCGGCATGGATATCGAGGAGGTGGCCGCGAGCACCCCCGAGAAGATCCTCACGGTCAAGGTCAGCCCGGCGGCCGGCCTGCAGCCGTACCAGTGTCGCGAGCTCGGCTTCGGCATGGGCCTGGGCAAGGATCAGATCAAGCAGCTCACCCGTATCATGAGCGGGCTCTACAGCGCGTTCACCGACCGTGACCTCTCGCTGATCGAGATCAACCCGCTGATCCTCACCGCTGAGGGCGACCTGCTCGCGCTGGACGCGAAGGTCAACGTCGACGACAACGCCATCGAGATCGGCCGTCAGCCCGAGATCGCGGACATGCGCGATGTCAGCCAGGAGGACGAGACCGAGGTGCAGGCCGCCGAGCACGGCCTGAACTACATCACCCTCGACGGCAACATCGGCTGCATGGTCAACGGCGCCGGCCTGGCGATGGCCACCATGGACGTGATCAAGCTCCACGGCGGCGAGCCGGCCAACTTCCTCGACGTCGGCGGCGGCACCAACAAGGAGCGCGTCACCGAGGCGTTCAAGATCATCTCCGCGAGCCCGGACGTAAAGGGCATCCTGGTGAACATCTTCGGCGGCATCGTGCGTTGCGACATGATCGCCGAGGGCATCATCGAGGCGGTCAAGGAGGTCGGCGTGAAGGTGCCGGTGGTCGCGCGCCTCGAGGGCACGAATGTCGACAAGGGCAAGGAGATCCTTGCCAACAGCGGCCTGGACATCATCGCCGCTGACGACCTCACCGACGGCGCCAAGAAGGTCGTCGCCGCGGTGGGCGCCTGACGCGACATTCGGATCAGCAACGAGGTTCAAGCGAGATGAGCATTCTTGTCGACAAGAACACGAAGGTGATCGTGCAGGGCTTCACCGGCAAGCAGGGCACCTTCCACGCCGAGCAGTGCATCGCCTACGGCACCAACATCGTCGGGGGTATCACCCCGGGCCGTGGCGGCGAGACCCACCTGGACCGCCCGGTGTTCAACACCGTGGGTGACGCCGTCGCCGAGACCGGCGCCCAGGCGAGCATGATCTACGTGCCGGCGGCCTTCGCCGCGGACGCGATCCTCGAGGCCGCGGATGCGGGCATCAAGGTCATCGCGTGCATCACCGAGGGCATCCCGGTGCAGGACATGCTCAAGGTCAAGGCCGCGCTGGCGGACTACGACGCCACCCTGATCGGGCCGAACTGCCCCGGCGTCATCACCCCCGGTGAGTGCAAGATCGGCATCATGCCCGGCCAGATCCACAAGGCCGGCTCCATCGGCATCGTCAGCCGCTCCGGCACGCTGACCTACGAGGCGGTCAAGCAGACCACCGACGTGGGCCTCGGCCAGAGCACCTGCGTGGGCATCGGCGGCGACCCGATCCAGGGCATGAGCTTCATCGACGTGCTCGAGCGCTTCGAGGCCGATCGTCAGACCAAGGGCATCGTCATGGTCGGCGAGATCGGCGGCACCGCCGAGGAAGAGGCCGCGGAGTACATCCAGAGCAACGTGCGCAAGCCGGTCGTCGCCTACATCGCGGGCGTCACCGCGCCCCCCGGCAAGCGTATGGGCCACGCCGGCGCGATCATCAGCGGCGGCAAGGGCACGGCGGACGACAAGTTCGGTGCCCTGGAGAAGGCCGGTGTCGCCACGGTGCGCTCCCCCGCGGAGATCGGTGCGCGCATCAACGAGTTCTTCACCGGCTGAAGCGGTGATGCCCCGCGGGGCGGCCGGCACGCTCGCCGCCCCGTTCAGCCCCGCCTTGCGGGGCGGGCCGGGCAGGTCCTGAGGGCCTGCCCCGGCTATTCCCGCCGAATGCTCCCCGATCGTTACCGGCACTACCCGCCGGTTTCCCGCAGGCGAGCCTGAATCCATCCTTCCGGGCTGGACCGGCAAGCACCTGATGCCCGTCGGATTCCGTTTGACTGTGGATCGTTGCAGTGGCAAGAATGCAGGCGTGACTGTGATAGGCCGCTCACTCCGTGGAACGTCGCGCCCCAGGCTGCGGCGACCGGCGGCCGAATCCCCCGTGGCATTGTCCGTCCCTCCCCGCCGGACTCGTGTATCCCGGTGCCCGGCGTACCGGTTCCGCGATGTCCGTGGCGGGTCGGTCCGCCCGCAGTCACGCCAATCCTCTGATGGAAGTGAATAGCGCCATGATGATGCCGCCCCTGCCGGTTGACCCGTTGCCGATGTTCGATCCCTTCGGCGTCGTCCGTGCCGCCAACGAGTACTGGCGCGACGCGCTGGAGCGCAGCGTGCTGTACATGGATGTCATGCGCCAGCGTGGCAATCAGTACCTCGAGCACATGGAGAAGACCAAGCCCAATGTGCTCGGCTTCGAGGCGGAGGTTCTGGTCAACGGCCGCGATCTGCCGCGGCCGGTCAACTACGAGCTGCTGCGCATCGAGCCGCCGGAGGGCGTCGAGGAGGACCCGTCCAAGCGTCCGTTCGTCGTGGTCGACCCGCGGGCGGGGCACGGTCCGGGCATCGGCGGCTTCAAGCCGGACAGCGAGATCGGCGTGGCACTGCGTGCCGGCCACCCCTGTTACTTCATCGGCTTCCTGCCGTACCCGGAGCCGGGCCAGACCGTCGAGGACGTGGTGGAGGCGGAGATCGCCTTCCTGCGCCATGTCGGCGAGCGCCACGCGAACGTTTCCGAGCGGCCCATGGTGGTGGGCAACTGCCAGGCCGGCTGGCAGATCATGATGGCGGCGGCGCTGGAGCCGGACGTCTTCGGCCCGATCCTCATCGCCGGTGCGCCACTGTCCTACTGGGCCGGCGAGCGGGGCGGGGCGCCGATGCGCTACACCGGCGGCATGACCGGGGGCAGCTGGACCACCGCGCTGTTGAGCGATCTCGGCAACGGGCTGTTCGACGGCGCCTGGCTGGTGCAGAACTTCGAGCGCCTCAACCCGGCGAACACCTACTGGGCCAAGCAGTACAACCTCTACGCCAATATCGACACGGAGGCGGACCGGTACCTGGAGTTCGAGCGCTGGTGGGGCGGGCACGTCTTCCTCGGCGCCCAGGAGATCCAGTACATCGTGGACAACCTGTTCGTCGGTAACCGGCTGTCCACCGCCCAGCTCGTCACCCGGGATGGGCGGCGGGTGGATCTGCGCAACGTCCGCTCGCCGGTGGTCGTGTTCTGCTCCCGCGGCGACAACATCACGCCCCCGCCCCAGGCGCTGGGCTGGATCCGCGATCTCTACGAGGGCGTGGACGACATCATCGCCAACGTCCAGACGATCGTGTACTGCGTGCACGACACCACCGGACACCTGGGGATCTTCGTCTCGGGCAGCGTCTCGCGCAAGGAGCACACCGAGTTCACGGCGAACATGGACTACATCGACGTCCTGCCGCCCGGGCTCTACGAGACCACTGTCACCCCCGCTGACGAGATGACTGCCGGTGCCTCGCCGGAGCGCGATTACCTGCTGGAGTTCCAGCAGCGCTCGGTGGAGGATCTGGACGAGGAGATCCAGCATCGGCCCGAGGACGACACCCGCTTCGCCACCGTGGCGAGGGTCTCGGAGATCAACCTCGGTCTCTACCGGCTGTTCGTCCAGCCGTGGGTGCGGGCGACGGTCACGCCGGACCTTGCGACCTGGATCCGGCGGCTGCACCCCAGCCGCCTGCGCTACAAGGTCTTCTGCGACCGCAACCCGTTCATGTACGGGCTGCCGGCGCTCGCCGAGGGCGTGCGCGAGGATCGCCACCCGGTGTCGGAGGACAACCCCTTCCGTGTGATCGAGGGGCTAGTCTCCAACGAGATCGTCTTCGGCCTCAATACCTTCCGCGATCTCCGCGACCGCGCCATGGAGTGGATGTTCATCGACCTCTACGGCCAGCCGCTGCTGCAGGCGCTGGTGGGGTTGCACGGCGACGCGCACGTGCATCGCCGGCGTCCGGGGGCGGAGCCGGAGCACCGGCGTTTCATCGAGCGGCGCAAGGCCGAGCTGCGTCACCACATTGCCGAGGGTGGTGCCCACGAGGCGCTGATGCGTTCGGTGATCTACATCCTTGGCGGGGCCCCGGGCACCGACGAGCGCAACTTCAAGCGCCTGCGGGCGTCCCGCGCGGAGCTGGAGCCGGCCACCGACCTCGCGTCCTACAAGCGCCTGGTACGGGACCAGTTCTTCATCCTCCGCCTGGACCGCAACGCGGCCCTGGAGGCGATCCCCGATCTCCTCCGCGGCGAGAGCGCCGAGACCATCGATGCTCATATCGGACATCTGGACCATGTCCTCGCCGCGAGCGGCGATCTCTCCGAGCACGCGGCGGCCCGGTACGACCAGGTCCGCGCCCTGTTCGAGCAGGCCAAGGCCGAGCTTGCGGCGACGTCCTGATCGCAGGGTCCCGGGGCCGTACGGGGAGACGTCGCACGCGGCCTGCCGCCGTGCCCGCCCGCACTCCGGGCCCCTCTCCCTCCACGGGAGAGGAGTTGTGGAGAGGGTGTGCCCGGCGCGTGGCTATGCCGTTGCGAGTCAGCCGGTGCAACGGGGCGGGATGTTGGCTGCCAGGAGCAGCCAACCTACGTGACCGGTCACCGCTGGGTCTCTGCGGTAGGTCGGCTGCCATTGGCAGCCCGCCTGCGTGAACGGACACCGCAGGGTCACAGCCGAGGTTGGCTGCCATAGGCACCCAACCTGCGTGACCTGTCCCCGCCGGGTCTCTGCCGCGGTTGGCTGCCATTGGCAGCCAACCTGCGTGATCTGTCACCGCCGGGTCTCTGCGGTAGGTCGGCTGCTCCTGGCAGCCGACATCCGCCGGCGCGGCGATCGGGGGAGATCGAGCACCGAAGACGGTATAACGCCCCCACGACCCCACGTCGGTGACGGGGTGGCACACGGGCCTTTGATCATGCCCGACCTGCGCTCCGAGCCCCTCTCCCTCCACGGGAGAGGGGTTGGGGAGAGGGTGTGGCCTGCCCCCCGTAGGCCGTTCACCGCAGGAGCGCGTGCTGGCCCGCGCTTGACAGCGCGGGTCACCGAGGCAAAAATACGCGCTCGCTGAACGCGATACCGTGGCTACGTAGCTCAGTTGGTTAGAGCACCACACTCATAATGTGGGAGTCGGTGGTTCGAATCCACCCGTAGCCACCATTCCTCTCCCTCCCGGAACTGTTCTCCTGGCGTATCCATACATCCGCGCCTCCCGACTCGCAGCGGCGTGTGCCAATGCTGCGTCCTTCGCTGGTCCATGGTCCGATCGTGAGCGCGGCGCTCCATTCCGGTGGCGGTTGAATCCCGAACCGCGGCTGCGCCGTTCATCCCTTGCGTATGTCCATCTCCTGCCCCGATACCGATGCGAGGCGAACCGGGCATTGAATTCGACGGCTTCCAGCCGCAGTACCAGCGGTCCTGGCAGGATTCGCCGTGAATACACGCTCAATCGTCACGATCGCCATTTTTAATAGCGCACATATAGTCCGTTTACGAACTATTATGATAGGATGCTATCGTTCTTTGGGAATGAGAAATCACAGGAGGCATTACCATGACCAAGACGACCATTACCGCACTCGCCGCAGCCATCACCCTGGGCCTTGGCTCCGCCACTGCCGGTGCCGCTTCCGTGGGTAACAACGGAACGCTCGGCGGCCGGGTTTCGCCGCAGGACCTCACCCCGGCCGGTGTTCAGGCCGATGCGGGGCTGTCGGCTCACTTCGCCGGCCCGGCGGACGCGGATATCGACCCGCGGCTGCTCGGCGGTGAGCTGATGGAGCAGGACATCAATCCCGTGCGGTCGGGGCCGACGACCGAGCCGGTGCGCGCTGTGAAGACGGACGGCCGCGTGTACTACGGCAAGGTCAGCCCGGTGAGCGATAGCGTCTCCGGCTAAGGCCGGTGTCATTGTCGCGGGTGATGTCCGTCCCCGAGTAACGCCACGCGACACTGACGGAGCCCGGGGCTCCCCAGGGACGCCCCCGGGCCCTGACCTGACTCCTTTCCCCTCCTTGATAACGCCGTAGCCCCCGGGCTACGGCGTTTGCCTTTGGTGGGCCACCGTCACGGACCGCTCGCTCGGAGGGCGTCCCCCGTCATGGATACGCCCTGGCGTCTCTGCCGTTGCCCGGCTATCGCTGGAATGGCCGGGAGGCCACCAACAACCAGCGTCATGGCGGTGCGGGAAACCCGTGTCCAACGGCACGGCCCGAATGGCCAGGCCACCAGGGCTCCTCTGAACGCCACGGTAGGTCGCCCACGCCCATGGGCCGTGTGCGACATGTCCCGTGTTGTCGCACGCCTTCGGCGCACGACCTACCCGGCGGGTCCGCGACGGCGTATCCACGTGCCAGGCCACACCCTCTCCCCAACCCCTCTCCCGTGAAGGGCGAGGGGCCCGGAACGGTAGGTCGTGCACGGCTACAGGCCGTGTGCGACATCCCCGGCTGGTTGCCAGACATGCGGCGATACCGCATCCTCACCGTTCATTCCCGAACGATGAGCCTGCGAATGGCACGATCCCGTGGCCACGGCCTGCTCGTGGACCGAGTCACCCTGTTCTTCGGTGTCCTCGCCGTCAGCGCTGGCACGGCGGTGTGGTGGATCAAGGGCGATGCGGCCGTCCGCGCCGCATTCGGGCACGCCGCGGGCCTGCTGCTGATGGTCCTGCCCTTGGTGCTGTTCGCGGTGATGCTGGCCGCCTATATCCAGCAAATGCTGCCGATGGGCCTGGCCGAACGCTGGCTGGGGGCGGGGAGCGGCGTCCGCGGCCTGCTGCTCGCGACGCTCGCCGGTGCCGTGACCCCCGGCGGGCCCTTTTCGGCGTTTCCGCTGGTCGTGGGGCTGCGCGGGGTCGGGGCTTCACTGCCGGTGTGCGTGGCCTACCTAACCGCGTGGTCCGTGCTCGGGCTGCAGCGGGTCCTGGTGTGGGAGATCCCGTTCTTTGGCGCCGACTTTGCGGCGGTGCGGTTGCTGGTGTCGCTGCCCCTGCCGCTGATCGCCGGTGCCGCCGTCATGGCGCTGACGCGTCACTCGCGAGGGGACTGAGTACGTGGGCGTTGCCTACCTCACCGTCGCCGTCCTGCTCGCGGCCACGGCCGCCGCCGCGCACCGTCACCCCGGGGTTGAGCACCGCGCCGTCTGGCGCCTGGGGCTGCATCAGCTACGGCCGCTGCTCGTGCGTCTGCCCGTCGCGATCGTCGCGGCGAGCTTCGTTGCCGAGCTCATTCCGCCCGAGTGGTTCGCCCGCGTGCTGGGTTCGTCCTCCGGGCTGCCCGGCGTGCTCCTGGCCTCCGTGCTCGGCGGCGCGCTGCCCGGTGGCCCGTCGGTCTCGTTTCCCCTCGTCCTGGTGCTCGCGCACGCCGGGGTGGGCGTGCCGCAGATGATCGCCATGCTCACCGCCTGGTCCGTGCTCGCGCTGCACCGCGTCCTCACCTTCGAGCTGCCGATGATGGGCTGGGCGTTCGTGTGGCGCCGCTGGCTCGTGAGCGTGATGCTCGCCCCCCTGGCCGGCGGCCTTGCCATGCTCGTTACCGGCTGAGGTCGGCAGCCCACTCGGTTATAGTGGTTCGATGGAGAAGGGGGGCCGGGCATCCTATGAGTGGCAGCGCCGGATCGTCCGCCGGCTCGGTGCCGTGCGCGCGGTCGCGCTCTTCACGCTTGTATCCACCGTGGTGTCACTCGCCATAACGGCGGTGGCCATGACACTCGATGGCATCGAGGACCCGTTCCTCGGCTACATCATCGCCATTATCGTCCCGGTGGTGCTCACCCCGCCTATCACCGGCATGCAGTTCGCCCTGATCGAGCGCCTCGACGAGGCCGAGCTCGCCCTCCATCGGCTCGCGCGAACCGACGAGCTGACAGGGCTCCCCAACCGGCGGGCGTTAATCGAGGCAGGCGAGGACGTGCTGAGTCGTTCGCGTCGGCGCGGAAGTGACGTCGCCCTGCTGTTTGTCGACGTCGACCACTTCAAGCGGATCAACGACACCCACGGGCATATCGTGGGCGACCTGGTGCTGCGCCACCTGGCCCGGCGCATCGCCGGCGGCCTGCGCGAGACGGACCTGCTCTGCCGCTTCGGTGGCGAGGAGTTTGCGGCACTGCTGCCCGATACCGACGAGCAGTCCGCTGCCGAGATTGCCGAGCGGCTGCGGCAGACCATCGCAGCGAGTCCTGTCATGGCGCGGCAGTCGGAAGGGCCCGCCATCCCCGTGACGCTGAGCCTGGGACTGACCGCAGCAGCGGCCGAGTCCGCCGGTGATATTCATCGTCTCATCGATGTCGCGGACCGTGCCGTCTACGCCGCCAAAGAGGCGGGCCGGGATACCGTGGCGATGCACTCCGCTGTCTAAATCTGCCGGCCTGGGACCCCTAGCGACAGGACGACGGCAGGTACTGAGCGTCCAGCCCGCCGCAGCGCCATCCGACCAGCCGGCCGTCCGAAGCCGTCTTGGGCACCATGGTGAAGGTCTGCCCCTGGTGCACCCCGCTGTCGATAGCGACCTCCATCGTGCCGCCACTGGTAACGGTCACGCTGTTGGTATCGAAATAGGTACCGCTCAACTGGTCGGCCGAGTTTGTGATTCCCGTGTCACTCGCAACGTTGGCGAAGGAACCCTTGTTGCTGTAGTACTCGGTTAACGACTTACGTAAGCCATCAGTGACGGTGAGCGTATCCGCCACCTGCGCCCGGCCTGTATAGTCGATGTAACCGCCAACCGCGATTGCGGCCAGGATGCCGATGATCGCTACCACGATCATGAGTTCGATGAGGGTGAACCCATCCTGTACTCGTCGCATAATTACCCCTGAGCGTTCTGATATCGCATTTTTCGTTATAGTCGTGGCCTCCGAATAAGCACGAATGGTGCCAGCCTCTGAAATGCCGGCGGATAGGGGCTCTAACTGGCTTATGGGCCATATTTCCAGCTGTGACGCTGGAAATTCTTGGCGCGCTGATTGCCCGTCTGCGTCAGGGGCAGGGGTAGAGAGGGCCGTTTTGCGTCAGCGTTTGCTAGTTAGATCGCCGAGCTTCGAATGCTGAGGCGTGATTTCACTATCAGCCACAGCCAGACATTCCAGAAAACCAGGCTCCCGCTGGTAGCGATGGCCGCGCCGATCACGCTGAACGAGGGGATCAACAGGAGATTGAGCACCACGTTAAGCCCGGCAGCTACCGTCAAGACCCGAGTTACTTCGCGCTCATGGCCGGCCATGTTGAGCAGCATGCTAGTGGCACCAAATCCGGCACTGGCCACTTGCCCCAGCGCAAGAATCAGCAATGGCAGCCAGGCAGAGAGGTATTCCGTACCGAAAAACGTGTGCAGCAACCAGTCACCGAACACGATAAACACGAGCGTCACGGCCAGCGCGAAGGCCAACGCTGCCTGAGCCAGACGATTCATGAGCTTCTGTAACTTCGCCTGCTCGCCCTCCGAGTGGAGCCGGGCAACAAATGGAGCCGCGGTCATGTTGAGTGCAAACAATGCGAGCGGAACGATCAAAGCGCCTTGTGCCGCGACACGGTAGACCCCGACATCCACCGTGGCCGCAAGCATCCCCAGCATGAGCACATCGGCATGTCGCATGAACTGCTCGGTACCCTGAGTAAAGGCCATCGGCCAGGACGATTTGAACCACTCTCGCTGGCGATAGACCGGTTTGGCCTGTCGCAATGGCGGCGGACGATACCGCCTCAACAACATGGCTCCGACGAGGAACGCCACCAGGGACGCGCCGCACATGAGCGCCATCGCCCCAGCGGGTGAAAGTCCCACATCCGGCAGTATCACCACCACCAACAACAACCCCGCCATAAGCGCGGGGCGCAGAACCTGCTCCGGAAATACGCCCGCTACCACGTGGCGCAAACCTCGCAGGCTGGCTGACCGAATGGCACCGAGCGCCATTACCGGTATCAGCGCGAGCCCCCATGGCAATGTTTCTCGCAGTGACTCCCCCCGGGCCCAGCCCGCCCAAAGCCCGAACAGCCCGATGCATGCGACAAGCAGGGACAGCACCAGCACCGCGCCACTGGACCAGCGCCAGATCCCCTGTACCGCCCCCCAGTCACCGTCCCGCTGGCCCCGAGCCGTCTCGCGCACCACCAATGGAGGAAGACCCAACCGCACCGGCACGGAGACAACAGCGGTCAACGCGAAGACAAACGCAT
This sequence comes from Arhodomonas sp. KWT2, assembly GCF_041949875.1. Classification (NCBI taxonomy): domain Bacteria; kingdom Pseudomonadati; phylum Pseudomonadota; class Gammaproteobacteria; order Chromatiales; family Ectothiorhodospiraceae; genus Arhodomonas; species Arhodomonas sp. KWT2. The sequence continues at coordinate 9,204 of NZ_JBHFPQ010000016.1, read as the reverse complement.
AAACCCCATAGCCCGCCGGCCCCAACAAGCGGGCGAGCAACACGACAACCACGAGGCCCAGCAGCACCTCCGCCATTCGTGCCAGCAGCCCCCCGGCACCGCCTCGAAGCAGTTGCGCTGCCAGGCCCTCGCCCCGCCACGGACTCGACCGTTTTGCCTCGCCATGTTCCTTGTTGCCCGACACGCTGTCCTCGCTTCCATCTCACCGGCCCGGCCCTCGGCGGCCGGGACCCGTTCGCCATGGTACGCTAACGCCTGGAACGGGGGCCCTTTGCCAAGGGGCGGAGAGCAGGGATTGATGTCAGTCACGCCGGCGGAAAAACCGCGCCTTGTCGCCATCCTCGGCACACGCGCCCAGGTCATCAAGATGGCGCCCCTCCTTGCCGAGCTCGAACGCCGCCACCTTGCCTACCGACTGCTGATGACCGGGCAGCATCAGGCGACCATCGACGATCTCTTGGACGAATTCGGCATAATCACTCCCCGGGAACGGCTGTACGAGGGCCCGGAGGTCAAGGGAATGGTCCAGGCCGGCTTCTGGATGCTGCGCACCGCCTGGCGACTCTGGCGCGGGCGGGCCGATTGGGCACCCAGGCCAAGAAGACACACCATCGTGCTGGCGCACGGCGACACTTTCACCACGCTGTTGGCTGCCTTCGTCGGTCGTTTTTCCGGGACCACCGTCGCCCATGTCGAGGCCGGCCTGCGTTCGTTCGACTGGCAACACCCGTTCCCCGAAGAGATCACGCGCATCCTCGTCTCCCGCGTCGCCAGGATCGCCTACTGTCCGGGCAGCTGGGCCTGCGGCAACGTCGACAGCCGACGGACGGCCATCGTGGACACCCAGGCCAACACCATCCTCGATGCGCTGCGAACCGCGCTGGACAAGTCGGCTGCGTCCGGGAATGTCGATAATGCCCCCTACGCCGTGGTGTCCGTTCACCGATTCGAGAACCTCTACTCCCGAGAACGCATGGAAGTCATTCGTGACACCATCCGCCGGCTGGCCGAGCGGCTGCGGGTGATCCTCGTCCTGCACCCCACCACCGAAAAGCGTTTCACCGAGCTTGGCTGGCTCGAGTCGCTTGAGCAGAACCCGAATATCGAACTGCGGCCACGGATGACCTATGTCCCGTTCATGCAACTGGTCGCCCGTTCTCGGCTGGTGATCAGCGACGGCGGCAGCAACCAGGAAGAGCTGTCCTACCTGGGTGTCCCCACGCTTCTCATGCGCATGGCGACCGAACGCCAGGAGGGGCTCAACTCAAACGTCGTATTGACCAAGTTCGAGAAGGAAACGATCACCAGCGTCGTCGATCGGACTTGTACCGTGACAGTTAAGCCGCCAAGGGAGCTACCGAAACAACACCCGGTCTCAGTCATCGTCGACGATCTCGCTTCAAGGCTGAGCCCTTCGCATTAATTGACCGCCACGGCACGCCCGGGCATGCGGTGGACAAAGGCATGTTCAAACTCCGTAACCCCCGACCTGTGCAGTGAGTTCAGTTATGATTGAAAGCGCGGATCACGACGCCCTTTATGCCAAGACCGTCACTGTCTAACGACACCGGTCGGCCCAACGCTCAAATCAGGAAGGATTGCATGGATCGAGTACTCGTCACCGGAGGCGGAGGATATATAGGCTGCGTGCTCGTCCCTGAGTTGCTTGATCGCGGCTACGACGTTCGGGTACTTGATCGTTTCTTCTTCGGACGGGAACTGCTACCGACTCACCCAAGGCTGAAACTGATCAGAGAAGACAGCCGCCGATTGCGACCGGAGCATCTTGCGGGAGTCGATCATGTAATCGACCTCGTCGCCCTCTCCAACGATCCCAGCGGGGAACTCTTCGAGAACGCGACGTGGCAGATCAATCATACGTCGAGAGTCCATACGGCACATCTGGCAAAACAGCTGGGGGTCAAGCGGTACATCCTGCCAAGCTCTTGCAGTGTCTACGGGTTTCAGGATGAAACCGTCCATGAGAACAGCCCCGTCAATCCGCTCACGACCTATGCCCGCGCCAACCGAAAGGCCGAAGAAGGCATCCTTCCACTGGCTGACGAGCGTTTCTGTGCCATCGTTCTTCGCCAGGCCACGGTCTACGGCTATTCGCCCCGGATGCGGTTCGATCTCGCGATCAACGGCATGACTCATGGCGCGTGGGCTACCGGTAAGCTGCCACTGCTTCGTGACGGAAACCAGTGGCGTCCCATGGTTCATGTGCATGACACGGTCCGGGCCATGGTCTTCATGCTGGAAACGGAGCCTGGCGAAGTCAGCGGCGAGATCTTCAATGTCGGCTCCGATGCCAACAATTATCAGTTGCGCACACTGGCCGAGGCCGTGGCCGGAACGATTCCCACCTGCGTGGAGATCAATTGGTACGGAGATCCCGATCATCGGTCCTACAAGGTCAGTTTCAGAAAGCTTGAAGCGCTGGGCTTCAAGGCCCGCTACGAGGCCGAAGATGGCGTGCGCGAGATTCACGACGCTCTTGAGCAGGGACGTGTCGAGAAAACGGATAAGACCATCACACTGAAGTGGTACCAGAACCTGGTTGCTTGGCACCGAATCATCCGGGAGACCGACATGCACGGTGGGATCATCGACCTGGATCACTGATGATTGCCCTTCGACACACCATCGATAAGGGAGGCAATGATGCGTAAGGGCATTATCCTCGCTGGCGGCTCTGGTACGCGTCTTTTTCCCGTGACGGAAGCCGTTTCCAAGCAGCTTCTACCTGTCTATGACAAGCCGATGATCTACTACCCCCTGTCCGTACTCATGCTGACCGGAATACGGGAGGTACTGATCATCACCACGCCACGGGACAAGGCCGCCTTCCAGCAATTGCTGGGTGACGGAGGCCACTTAGGTATCCACTTGGAATATGCCACCCAGACGCAACCGAATGGCCTGGCGGAGGCCTTCATTATCGGCGAGCGTTTCATCAATGGTCAGCCCGTGTGCTTGGTCCTTGGCGACAACATCTTTTACGGTCCAGATTTCAGCCCCAAGTTGATCGAGGCCAACCAGAGAACCCATGGGGCTACCGTGTTCGGCTATCAGGTCAAGGACCCGGAGCGATTTGGAGTGGCTGAGTTCAACCGGCAGGGGCAAGTGCTGTCGATCGAGGAGAAGCCCCGCCAACCGAAGTCGCAATATGCGGTGACCGGTCTCTACTTCTATGACGGGGAGGTAGTGGACATCGCCAAACAAGTCAGTCCGAGCCGTCGTGGCGAGCTGGAAATTACGGATATCAACCGCGCCTATCTCGAAGCCGGATCGCTCCAGATCGAACGGTTGGGGCGTGGCTTCGCTTGGCTGGATACCGGCACGCATGAAACCCTGCTTGAGGCGGCACAGTTCGTTGAGACCGTCGAGCGCCGGCAGGGGTTCAAGATCGCCTGCCTGGAAGAAATCGCTTGGCGGAATGGCTGGTTGAACGCCCGGGACCTTACCACCAGAGCGGAGCAGATGCCCGGCAACGGGTACACCCGTTACCTCTTGAGTCTGGTCGAGGATGAAACAACCAACTCGATCGGCATCTGAACAAGACACTAAGACTCCCGCACATGAACCATGATAAGCAAAATCAGGACGAACGGATCTTCGTGACCCGTCCGCAACTTCCGCCCCTCAAGGAAGTCATCCCCTACCTAGAGGAGATGTGGGAAAACCGGCAGTTGAGCAACAACGGCCCCTTGCACCAGAGACTGGAGGCCGCACTGGAGGATTACCTGGGTGTCGAGCATCTGGCACTTGTCGCCAATGGCACGCTGGCACTCGTCACGGCACTGCAGGCCGCCAACCTCACTGGCGAAGTCATCACCACGCCCTACACGTTCGTTGCCACGGCAAACGCACTCTTATGGAACAACCTCACGCCGGTGTTTGTCGACGTGGAGCCGGATACTCTCAACTTGGACCCGGAACAGGTCGAAGCCGCCATAACGCCCCACACCAGCGCCATACTGCCCGTTCACGTCTACGGTAACGTTTGCGATGTTTCCCGACTCCAGTCCATCGCCGACGCGCACGACCTGATCGTCATCTACGACGCGGCCCACGGTTTTCGCGTCGAGGACGAGGGCGGGAGTATCCTGCGACACGGCGACTTCTCCATCCTCAGTTTCCACGCAACTAAGGTATTCAACACTTTCGAAGGCGGCGCTGTCGTATGTCCCGATGCCGTCACCAAGGAAAGGATCGGGCGGCTGAGGAACTTCGGCATCGTCGACGAGACCACAATCGAAGCCCCCGGCCTCAATGCCAAGATAAACGAGTTTCAGGCCGCGATCGGCCTGGCGCAGCTGAAGCATGTTGATGAGGCCATCGACAGTCGGGCCCGGCTGGACAACACCTACCGGAGGGCACTGGCCGAGGTGCAAGGCATCCACTGCCCGCCGCGCAGCCAGGCGACACGTTACAACCACGCCTACTTCCCGATCTTCGTGGAAGACGATTATCCGCTGAGCCGGGACGAACTCTACTTTCGGCTGCGCGAGAATGGCATCTACGGACGACGCTATTTCTACCCGCTTATCCCCGAGTTCCCCATGTACGGAAACCTGCCCGGGATAAAGGGCGGCAACTGGCCAATCGCCCAGCATGCCTCGGAACGCGTCATCTGCCTGCCGATGTACCCGGACCTGGGCGAGGACCAGGTCGAGCGGATCGTGACGATATGCGTCGAAGCGGAGGCGAATTCGTGACCACGGTTGCCATCATGCAGCCGTACTTGTTCCCGTACATCGGCTACTACCAGCTAGTAGCGGCCGCCGATATCTTCGTATTCCTGGACGACGTCAACTTCATCAAGCGTGGGTTCGTAAATCGAAACCAGGTGATCGACAGCAAGGGCAATGTCGTTCGTTTTACGTTGCCTGTCAGGAAGGCCTCCCAGAACCGGCACATCCGGGAGCACAGTTATGCCAACGACAACGGCAAAGCGCTAAGAACCATCGAGCACTGCTACAAGGATCAGCCGGGCTTCCATACGTGGCACTCGTTAGTCAGGGAGATTTTGGGCGAGAGCGCTGAATGCTCTGTCTCCAGTACCAACGAGACGAGCATCAAAAAGCCACTGATAAATTTGCCCATCAAGACCCAGTTTTTCCGCTCAAGTGAGCTCGACCCTCAGCCAACTCTTACCGGCGAGAATCGGATCCTGCATTTATGCGGCGAACTAGGAGCAGACCGCTACATCAACCTACCTGGCGGCAAATCACTCTACGACCCTGGCCGATTCGCATCACAAGGAGTCGAGCTGCTTTTCCTATGTCCTCCGGATACTCCTCCGGGAATCGCGACACAACCCTCGTTCCTGCATCACCTAATGACCTTGGACGAGATGGCAATCCATCGTCAGCTGAATGCAATCGAGTTCCAATAGTGCTCCGATCAAAACGGTCCACGAGATGAGTCGAGAGTCACGCACAAAGTCATTCGATAGAAACCCGGAGCTGGAGGCGCTGCTGGCAGAGGTCAACGGTCGGCTTGCTCCGGCCAACAATGAAGTCACCGCCGACTCCGGTGGCGAGCGCCTTCCCAAGATCTTCGTGCACGGCGCACTGAGGTCGGGAACAACCATGTTCATGCAGTGGCTGGCCCAGACCGGGCAGGCCGCCTACCCGACCAACCTGCTTTCGCGTTTCTATGGGGCCCCGCTGGTCGGAGCACGGATCCAGCAGTTGCTCACGGACCCGCGCTACAACTTCCGGGACGAGATCCTCGACTTCAACTCCGAGATCGACTTCCGCTCGGAAAACGGCAAAACCCGGGGAGCACTCTCGCCCAACGAATTCTGGTACTTCTGGCGGCGCTTCCTGCCTTTCGATGAGCTGGACTATCTACCCGAAGACGAGCTGGTGCGCCATGGACACCTGGATGGACTGCGCGATGAACTCAATGCACTGGCCAACGTCTTCGAGCGCCCTTTCGCCCTCAAGGCGATGATCATGAACCAGAACATCCCGGCCCTGAGTGCACGATTCGACAATGCGTTGTTCGTGCACATCCACCGGGATCCGGTGTTCAACATCCAGTCGGCACTGGAGGCCCGCAAGCGCCAGTATGGCGACATCCGCCAGTGGTACTCGTTCCGCATTCGCGAATACCCCGACCTCAAGGACCTCGACCCGCTGGAATCGGTCGCCGGCCAGATCGCGGCCATCAACCGCTCCATCGAGATCGGCATGCGGTCTGTGCCGGCCCATCGGCGACTCACCATCGCTTACGAGGACTTCTGCAAGGATCCACGCGGCCACCATGAAGGGATCACGGAGCGCTTGTCCGCCTTGGGGCTGTCAACAAACCTTCCCGACTACAACGGGCCCGACTCTTTTCAGATCACGAACCAATGGCGACTGGTCGAGTACTCCCGACAGGAGGTCGAAGCGGCCTGGTCGAAGATGCAAAAGTGGGCCTATCGCGCCATTCCGGGCTGAACAATCAACACGTTTCGACAAGGACTTCCCATGTTCATCTTCCTGATGTGCTCCGAACGCAGCGGCAGCAACCTGATCACCAAGATCATGGATGCACATCACAACGTCTGCGGGCCCAGCCCCAAGCACCTGTTCAATCCGGTAACGCGGAATGCTTTCCGTTACGAACCTCTGAGCGACAAGGGACACTGGGCCGAACTGCTGACGGATATCGAGCGACTGATCGGAGTCTCGTTTTCACAGTGGAGGACATCCTTCAGCCAGGATGACCTTCTCGATCTCGCGCCTCCCGGACAGCTCGCCGACCTCCTGAGGAACATCTTTCTCGAGGAAGCCCGGGCCCACGGCAAGCAGCACTGCTTCGTCAAGGAAAACCAGCTATACGAGTTCACTCCATTCCTCCTGACGCACTTCCCGGAAGCGCGGTTTCTTTATCTGGTCCGCGACCCTCGTGACATGGCGCTTTCCTGGTCGCGCAATCCCACTCATCCGGGCGGTGTCGCGCATGGGGCACAGCAGTGGAAACGGGACCAGCAGCAATTCATGAAAAACCATGCCGCTCTCCGTGACGGCGGAGTGTCACGGATGATCCGCTACGAAGAATTGGTCGCGGCGACGGAAGAGGTCACGCGGTCCCTCTGCGCTTTCTACGGCCTGCCTTTCGATCCCGGCATGCTGGGCTTTCACGAGAACGAACTGACCCGGAGGAACGCTCAGACACTCCCAGCCTGGGAAAACCTCGGCAAACCGGTCATGAGCAGCAATTTCGGCAAGTACCGCGATGCCCTGTCCGCGGAGGAAATCGCCCTCATCGAAAGCATCTGCCTTCCCGAAATGCATGCGCTGGGATACGAGCCTGACACTCCCGAGGAGACACTGGCCAAGATGTCATCCGATCGGATCAGGGAAGCCCTCGCCCGGGAAAACGAGGCAGCCCCCGCGGCACCGGAACCCGAGGTGCGAGCCAACATGGAGGCAAAGCGGGTTTTCTATCAGAAGCGGCTCGGCAGGTTGGCCACGTGACCGAGGGCGATCAGCAATGCTGAACGAGACCCCGACCGTCTCGGTCATCTGTCATGCCTTCAACCACGAGGCCTTCATCCGCCAGGCGCTCGAAGGCATTCTGATGCAGGAAACCGACTTTGCCGTGGAGGTCATCGTGCATGATGACGCCTCCACGGACCGAACGGCAGCGATCATCCGGGAAGTGGCGAAGGAACACGACGGCCAGGTGCTGCCGATATTGCAGGAAGAGAACCAGTTCTCCCGGGGCCGCCGCCCCAAGCGCTTCACCTACCCCAAGGCGCGAGGCGAATTCATCGCCCTGTGTGAAGGCGACGACTACTGGACCGATCCACGCAAACTACAGAAACAGGTCGATGCCCTGCGACGTCACCCGGAGATCGACCTTTGCGTGCACCCGGCCATGCGGCTTTCCATGCGCACGGGAAAGCAGAAGAAGGGCTTCGACCACGGCCCGGTCGAGACCATTGTCCCGGTAGAAAAGGTTATCGCGAGGCACAATCAGTTCGCCCCAACCGCTTCGGTACTCATGCGCCGAGAAGCCGCCCAGGCAATGCCGAGTTGGTGGCTTCATGGGACGCCCCCGACGGGGGACTTCTTCATCGAAGCCATCGTGGGAAGACCCGGTGTGCTCTATCTGCCCGAGACCATGTCCGTGTATCGGCGGGGTGTTCCGGGATCGTATACGAACCGTTTTAACCGGTCTGAGGGTCAGATACTGGAACAGAGCCTCGAACGAATGCTCCACTTCACGGAAAGACTCCGAAGAATGCCGGGAATCCCAGAGCCGGCTTTGAATCAGCGCCTTGCCTACGTAAGGCTCAATTACGCACTACAGTTTCTCGCCTGGGGTGATAGAGAAAGGTATACGGAGGTGAGCCGGCATATTCGCTTGAAGGGACAACGCCTTCCACAATTGGTGCTTGCACTGATGCGCGGAAACCGATTGGCATTTCAGCTTGGGCGGCGCGCGTTTCTGCTCTTGCGGCAACTGCGACCTTAAAGGAAGCGCTGAAGTAATGCGCGTTTCGTCGGGTTTGACGTGGCCAATGCCGCCCGGAAGCGCGATTCGCGGCCTTTCGAGGCGGTCGGTGTCGGTGCCCACCTGCGTATTCCGGCCCATCGTGACCGCTGATTCCGGCGGAACGTGACCGACGATTCCGATTGATCGTGACCGATTTCGGATAGAAGAGATCCCGACCCGACGAATGGTAGCGGGCCAACGCCTCACGAAACGGCAGGTACTCGCAACCCATCTCGACCTCGTGCCAGTAATGCGGATAACCCCCCGCCACAGGGGCGCGGAGAATTCAGAACGACTTGGGACTACGCTCCCTGCCACTTCAACGCCGACTCCATCGTGCCCGGCAAACACGAGCAGATCGGTGACCCCCCCCTAGGGTCTGTTCGGTGGATGCCGCGGAAACCCACTCCATATAGCGGTCAAATTGCCGCTGTGTCAGCTCTCCGAGAGAAAAGAGATGCGGTTCCTTGTGACGCGACACATGGATTGCCGGGTACTCGGATAACAGCGTATGCAGGGTCGTGGTCCGAGCCTGCTGCACACCGGCAATGAGAAGGGTAGGTGTAGGGTCTCGGATGATTGCATCTCGCCGAGGAGTTATCCTCTGTGGTTGGCCCGAGAGGTGCTGAGCACACTAGCCGAGGAGGCCCGGCGCTGAACATTCGACTGCACGCGAACGCCACGACGACCCCGAAGACCCGG
>NZ_JBHFPQ010000042.1:0-12508 GCF_041949875.1 Arhodomonas sp. KWT2 | reverse complement strand
GAACATCGAGCAAATGAAGCGCATGGCCATCGCCGCGCTCAGGCGCATCCAGAAACTCCCGCGGCTGGTGCGCTCATTCTTCCAACAGCCCGAATGTCAGTACGCCAAAGCATGACTTTACTTTTTTAAAGGTTAGTAGTTCGGGTAGGTCGTGCGCCGCAGGCGTGCCACATTCCGGACCGGTCCCGGCAGCGTCGCACACGGCCTGCGGCCGTGCACGACCTACCTGCTGGAGGTGCCAGTCGGAGCCTCTCCGCCAGGAGGCCCGGGTGAACAACCCCGTGTGTTGATCCTGCTCCAGGGTAGAGGATGGCAGTTCGGTAGGTCGTGCGCCGCAGGCGTGCGACATTCCGGACCGGTCCCGGCAGCGTCGCACACGGCCTGCGGCCGTGCACGACCTACCTGCTGGAGGTGCGAGCCGGAGCCTCTCCGCCAGGAGGGCCGGGTGAACAACCTCGTATATTGATCCTGGTCCCGAGGAGAGGATGGCGGTTCGGGTAGGTCGTGCGCCGCAGGCGTGCGACATTCCGGGCCGGTCCCGGCAGCGTCGCACACGGCCTGCGGCCGTGCACGACCTACCTGCTGGAGGTGCGAGCCGGACCCACTCCGCCAGGAGGCCCGGGTGAACAACCCCGTGTGTTGATCCTGCTCCCGGGTAGAGGATGGCAGTTTGGGTAGGTCGTGCGCCGCAGGCGTGCGACATTCCGGGCCGGTCCCGGCGGCGTCGCACACGGCAGGCGGCCGTGCACGACCTACCTGCTGGAGGTACGAGCCGGACCGCTCCGCCAGGCGGGCCGGGTGACCAACCTCGTACATTGATCCTGGTCCCGAGGAGAGGATGGCAGTTCGGGTAGGTCGTGCGCCGCAGGCGTGCGACATTCCGGACCGGTCCCGGCGGCGTCGCACACGGCCTGCGGCCGTGCGCGACCTACCTGCTGGAGGTGCGAGCCGGACCCACTCCGCCAAGAGGGCCGGGGGACCAACCTCGTTGTTGATCCTGCTCCAGGGCAGAGAATGGCAGTTCGGGTAGGTCGTGCGCCTCAGGCGTGCGATATTCCGGGCCGGCCCCGGCAGCGTCGCACACGGCCTGCGGCCGTGCACGACCTACCTGCTGGAGGTGCGAGTCGGAGCCTCTCCGCCAGGAGGGCCGGGTGACCAACCTCGTATATTGATCCTGGTCCCGAGGAGAGGATGGCAGTTCGGGTAGGTCGTGCGCCGCAGGCGTGCGATATTCCGGACCGGCCCCGGCAGCGTCGCACACGGCCTGCGGCCGTGCACGACCTACCTGCTGGAGGTGCGAGCCGGAGCCACTTCGCCAGCAGGCCCGGGTGAACAACCTCGTTGTTGATCCTGCTCCAGGGCAGAGAATGGCAGTTCGGGTAGGTCGTGCGCCGCAGGCGTGCGACATTCCGGGCCGGTCCCGGCAGCGTCGCACACGGCGGGCGTCGCACACGACCTGCCCACCCGGGTGCCTCGTCCGCGACGATGTCTCGGACGACCGCTGGCTTGCCCGGGCCTGTTGCTGCGGACCGGCGTTGCGGCCGGTGACCCCACCGAGCGCCCGGTGTCGGGCGAGGTCTCGCCTGGGCGGGGGGCAGGCCATCGTTTGATGCCGTGAATAAGAATGATTAACATCATCAATTCGCTTGCGATCCAGTTGGTTGCCCACCGGTCTGGATTGTGCCTCTCCCACCCACCCAAGGAACTAACCAATAATGACTGCCTTACCCAAGCGACAGGCGCTCCTGCTTGCGCCGGCCGTGTGTGGCCTCGTTTTGCCCGGCGTTGCCTTCGCCGACTCGTCCGGGGAGGCCGGGGCGGGTCCCGAGCTGGCCCCGGTCGTTATCTCCGCCACCCGTAACAAGAGCGTGGAAGGCCAGACGCCGCAGAAGGTCACCGTCATCACGCGCGAGCAGATCGAGCAGCAGCTGGCGATCACGACCGATCCGGGCCAGGTCCTCAGCAACCTGATCCCCTCCTATTCGCCCAGCCGGCAGAAGCTCTCGAATGCCGGCGAGACCTTCCGGGGCCGTTCGGCGCTGTTTATGATCGACGGCGTGCCCCAGTCGAACCCGCTGCGGGACAGCTCCCGCGACAGCTACACCATCGACCTGGACATGGTCGATCGCATCGAGGTGATCCACGGCGCCAGCGCCGAGCACGGGCTGGGCGCGACCGGGGGCATCATCAACTTCGTGACGAAGCGCCCGTCCGGTGGCGCGTTCGACCAGTCCGCGAGCGTCCAGGCGACCTCCGACGACGATTTCGAATCGGACGGGCTGGGCTACAAGACGCACTACCAGGCCAGCGGCCAGAGCGGCTCGTGGGACTTCCTCGCCGGTGCGACCCTCCAGGAGCGGGGGGTCTTCTACGACGGCAACGACGAGCGTGTTGGTGTGGCCTATCCGGGCGAGGTGCAGAACTCGAGCAGCTACGATCTTATGGCCAAGGTGGGCTACTGGATCGACGACCAGCAGAACGTCGAGTTCACGGTCAACCGCTTCGAGCTCGAGGGCAACGGCGACTACGTCCCGGTCGTGGGCGATCGGGACGCCGGCATCCCGACCACCGCGGAGAAGGGGAATCCCGACGGGGATCCGGGCTACAACAAGGTCACGACCGCCAGCCTCTCCTATTCCCACGGCAACTGGCTGGGCAACAAGCTGGACGCCAAGCTCTACAGCCAGACGTTCCGGGCGCAGTTCGCGACCACGCCGTACTTCCCCTACGACGACGGCAGCGGCAACACCCTCTACGACCAGACCCGCAACGAGTCGGACAAGCTCGGCGGCAAGTTCACCCTGGTCCGGGACGGGCTGTTCGACGACCGGCTCACGCTGACCACCGGCGTCGACGTGCTGCAGGACAAGACCAGGCAGGTCCTGGCCCACACGGGGCGCACGTACGTGCCGGAGTCGACCTTCCGCAACTACGCCGGCTTCGTGCAGGGCGATCTGGTCGTCACCGACAGACTGAGCCTGCACGGCGGGACGCGTTACGAGTACGCGAAGCTGGACGTCGATACCTACAATACGATCGACCGGAGCAACGTGACCCAGGACAACGTCACGGTCGGCGGGGGCACCCCGGACTTCGACGAGACCCTGTTCAACGTCGGCCTGGTGTACGACGTGACGAACTGGATGCAGTTCTACGGCAACTATTCGGAAGGCTTCGGCATGCCGGACGTGGGCCGGGTCCTGCGCGGCATCGGTGACCCGGGCCAGGACGTCGACTCCCTGCTCACGCTGCAGCCCATCGTCACCGACAACCAGGAGGTGGGGCTGCGCTTCGACTGGGACCGCGCGAGCCTGGACGTCAGCTACTACGAATCCAATTCGGACTACGGTGAGCGCCTGACTGAGGAGAACGGCACCTGGGTGGGCAGCCGTGAGAAGACCGAGATCCAGGGCGTCGAGGTCTCCGGGTCCCTGGACGTCACCGACGCCCACCGCGTGACCCTGAGCTATACCCACGCGGAAGGGGAGTCGGACACCGACGGCGACGGCGATGTCGACACCGAGCTCACCGGCATCAATATCGCGCCGGACACCGTGCGCCTGGGCTGGAACGGTGCCTGGACGCCGGACCTGAGCACCCGCGTGCAGCTCACGCACTACCGGGACCGCAACACCGAGAACCCGGGGCTGGACTTCGACGGCTACACCCTGATGGATGCCTCCGTGGCCTACCGGCTGCCGGTGGGCCGTCTCAGCCTGGGCATAGAGAACCTGACCGACAAGGACTACTTCACCTACTATTCCCAGGCCGCCCGCGCGAGCGACGAGTACTACTTCAAGGGCCGTGGGCGCACGGTCACCCTGGGGTACGCCGTCGACTTCTGACCGGCGCGCGAGCGCACGGCCTGCCCGGGTCTGCCGGGCAGGCCGTTGCGGCACCGGCGTGGCTAACGTCTGAGCCGGTGGAGCTGGTAGACGAAGAACGGCGCGCCGATTCCCGCCACGAAGATCCCCGCCGGCAAATCCCTCGGCAGGAAGCCGATACGCCCCACCAGGTCCGCGTAGAGCAGGATCAGCCCGCCGACCATCGCCGCGACCGCTGTCAGCGCCGTGCTGCCCGAGCGCACCAGGTTGCGCGCGATATGCGGCGCGACGAGGCCGATGAAGCTCAGACCGCCGGCGAAGGCCACGGCGGTCCCCGAGAGGACGACGCCGCAGAGCAGCAGGATCAGCCGGCTGGTGTGCAGCGCGCTGCCCAGCCCGGTCGCCACGTCGTCGCCCATCGCCATGACGTCCAGGTGCCGCGCGCGGCCGAGCGCCAGGGGCAGGCATACGGCCAGCCACGGCAGCAGCCCCGCCACATCCCCCCACTGGGCCGCGTAGAGGCTGCCCGCCAGCCACAGGTAGGCGTTCATGGCGGTGGTGTCCGGGCTCATCACCAGCATCAGCGTGATTAGCGCCCCGAGGGCCGAGGCGATGCCGACGCCCACCAGGATCAGCTGGCCCGGCGAGGCGCGCCTGCCCCAGGCCAGCACCAGGATGCACACGGCGACGAGAAAGGCCCCGGCGATGGCCGCGGCGGGCAGCAGGGGGCTGCCCCGGCCGGCCACGCCCAGGACGAGCATGAGCACGGCCCCGGCGGAGGCGCCAGTGGTCACGCCGATCACGTCCGGCGAGGCCAGCGGGTTGCGCACCAGCCCCTGGAACAGCAGACCGGCGGCCCCCAGCGCCGCGCCGACCAGGATCGCCAGCAGGATTCGCGGCAGCCGGATCTCGCGCACGATCAGGGACAGCTCGCCGTCGCCCGGGCCGATGAGTGCGTGCCACACCGCCGCGGCGTCCGTGGGGTGGGAGCCCAGGCACAGGGAGGCGAAGGCGCTGGCCGTCAGCAGGGCGAGCAGGCCCCCGACGACCGCGACCGTCCTCAGGGGCAGCCGCAGCGCCAGTCGCTCGCCGGGGGAGCGCAGCACCAGCGTCCGGTTCATAGCGCGCCCCGTTTGCGGCTCGCGAGGTAGAGGAACAGCGGCGTGCCCAGCAGCGCGGTCATCACCCCGACGGGGATCTCCTGGGGCGGGATGACCACCCGGGCGAGGGTGTCGGCAATCAGCAGCAGGGCCGCGCCCAGCAGCGTGCAGGCCGGGAGCAGCCAGCGGTGATCGCGGCCGAACAGGCCGCGGGCCAGGTGCGGCACGATCAGCCCGATAAAGCCGATCATCCCGCTCAGGGCGACGGAGGCCCCGGACAGCGTGATGACCACCGCCCCGACCGCGAGCCGGACCCGCCCGGTACGCTGGCCCAGCGCGCGCACGACCTCGTCGTCCAGGGCGAGGACGTTGAGCTGCCGGACCAGCAGCAGGCAGAGAAGCCCGGCGACCAGGAAGAACGGCAGCAGCGGCGTCACCGTCGCCAGTTCACGGGCGGATACCGAGCCGGCCAGCCAGAACAGGAGGCTGCCGAAACGCTGCTGGTCGATGACCAGCAGGCCCTGGGCGAAGGACACGCACAGGGCGCTCACGGCCACGCCGGCCAGCACCGTGCGCAGGGGGGAAACGCCGGCGCCGGGCTGGCGGCCCAGCAGGTAGACCAGGGCCGCGGCCGCCGCCGCCCCGAGAAAGGCGGCCCAGACCAGTGTCAGCGGCGTCGCCGCGCCGAGCGCGGCGGCGCTCACGACGACGAACAGCATGGCGCCGGCGTTGATGCCGAGGATGCTCGGGGAGGCGAGGGGGTTGCGGGTTAGCGTCTGCATCAGTGCCCCGGACACCGCCAGGCTCGCCCCCACCAGCATCGCGAGGATCGCCCGCGGCAGGCGCTCGGCGCCGACGACAAGATGGCCGGTCGAGGTGGGGTCGTAGGCAAACAGCGCGTCGATCACCACACCCGGCGGGGTATCGAACGGGCCCACCGCCAGACTGCCGGCGAAGCCGGCGATCACCAGGACGAACGCCACGAGCAGGCCCGCCAGCCTGGCGGTGCGGGAGCTCAGCACGACGCGCAGTCCGGGTCGGCCCCGAGTGGGGACAGGCCGTAGTGGGCGTAGAGCGCGTCGAGCATGCGGTTGGCGGCCAGATAGCCCCCGCCCATGTTCCAGATCACCGGGTCGACCCGGAACACCGCCTGATTCCTCGTGGCCTTGAGCTGCTGCCAGAGCGGGTGTCGGGTCCACTTGCGGTAGGTGTCCATGACGGCCGGGTCCGAGGCGACCATGAACACGAAGATTGCCTCCGCATCCATGGCGGGAATGCTCTCCTGGCTCGTCAGCTTGATGCCCCAGCCGGCGTGCTGCTGCGCGGCGGGGCGGCGAAAGCCCAGCTCGTCGAGGACGGTGCGGGCGAAGCCGCCGTAATAGATCCGGGCGTGATTGCTGCGGAAGCTGACCACGGAAACGGTGGGCGGCCAGCGCTCGCCCAGGCGCCGCGCCATCTTCGTGCGGAAGTCCGTCACCCGCCGCCGCCAGTGCTGCAGCAGCCGCGCTGCCCGGGCCTCGCGGCCGGTGGCCCGGGCCATCAGCCGGAGCAGCGCCTTGAAGTCGTAGAGCTCCTCGGCGATGACGGTGGGCGCGATACGCGAGAGCAGGGGGGCGATCAGGGTGTGGCGGTTGCGGGCCCCGACGATCAGGTCGGGATGGAGCAGGGCGATGCCCTCCAGGTCCGGCTGGGTTTCCAGGCCGAGGTAGCGGACGTCCGTCAGCTTCGCCCGGAGATAGTGATACATCGGCCGCTCGATCCAGGACTCCACGACACCGACCGGCGCCAGCCCCAGGGCGACGGCGGTGTCCGTCGCGCCCTGGAACAGGGTCACGACACGTTCCGTGGGCGCCGCCGGTGCCCGCGGCGTGTCAGCCGGCGTCCGCGCGCCCGCCAGCAGCGGCAACGCCATGACGAGCATGACTAGCGCGCGCACGGCGGCGCCGGCGGGACGGCCGTTGGAGAAGCGATCAGGGTGGCTGGGCCGCATGGGTGAGGTCGGGGATGTATCGCAAATTGAAAATGAGAATGAAAAATAATAACATCCCCGTCCTCGTGATCGCGAGCCGATTTCCCCCTCACTCTGACCAGACGCCCCTATGGCACCATCGCGGAAGTCCGACGCCACACACCGCCTCGAGGGCCGGGCACTGGAAGTCGCCTACGGCGACCAGCCGATCCTGCACGGCGTGGATTTCCGGGTGGAGGACGGCCGCGTCACCGTCCTGCTGGGGCCCAACGGCAGCGGCAAGTCGACACTGCTCAAGACGCTGGCCCGCACGCTCTCCCCCCGCGCCGGGCAGGTGGTGCTGGATGGCCACCTGATCCACCGGCAGTCGACCCGGATGGTCGCCCGCAAGCTCGGCATGCTGCCGCAGAGCGCCACGGCGCCGGAGGGGCTCACCGCCCGCGAGCTGGTGGCGCTGGGGCGCTTTCCCTACCAGACACTCTGGCGGCAGTGGACACGCGGTGACGAGGCGGCCGTGGACGGGGCCATGGAGACGGCCGGCGTCACCGCGCTGGCGGACCGGCCCGTCGACGAGCTCTCCGGCGGCCAGCGCCAGCGCTGCTGGATCGCCATGGTGCTGGCGCAGGGCACGGACCTGATCCTGCTGGACGAGCCGACCACCTTCCTGGACCTCAAGGTCCAGGTGGACCTGCTGGAGCTGCTGGTCAAGCTCGCCCACGACCACGGCCGGACACTGCTGATGGTGCTCCATGACCTCAACCTGGCGGCCACCTACGCCGATACCCTCGTCATGCTGAAAGCGGGGCGCATCGAGCACTGCGGCACACCGGGAGAGGTCTTCACGGCCGCCCGGCTGAAACAGGTGTTCGACCTGGATAGCCGCATCATCCACGACGCCGAGAGCGGTCGGCCGATCTGCGTCCCCAGGGCGGCCGGTCCGGGCCGTCCCGGGGCGTTGTAGGGCGACCGCGTGGCCGCGACCGAACGCGTATTCTGCGCCGTCCAGGGCCGGGCGGCGGGGGACCCGATAGCGGGCACGGGGAAACATGCCCACCGCAATCTCCTGATCAGCTGGCCCATCGGCAAATGGACGCGCAGCCTGCGGCGTGCCAGCGACATGAGCGAGGCCGTCCTCGATCGTGTCGAGGCGGTGTTCGCCACGGGGCGGCGGGTCAACCTGATCCATCGCCGCCAGCAGTCGGCGGAGCGTCACCGCATCTACCTGATGCCGGAAAACCTCGCGGTGGACGTCGACCGGGAGCGCCTCCCGGACTTCCTGGACGCGCTGCTGGGCGACGCCCCGCTCGAACCATGGGGCGCCGTCACCGCCCCGAGCCCCCTGATCCTGTGCTGTACGCACAGCAAGAAGGACAAATGCTGCGCCAAGTTCGGCAGCGCGGCCTATCGCCTGCTGGCCGACGCCGCCGCGGCGTCCGGGCATGCCTTCGAGGTCTGGCAGAGCTCCCACCTCGGGGGCTGCCGCCTGGCGGCCACCGCCATGGTGTTCCCCTCCACCCGCAAATACGGCCGCATCGGCGAGGCGGATATCCTGCCGTTATTCGAGGCGGAGCGGTGCGATCGCCCCTATCCCCCCTGTTACCGCGGCAATTCGGCCCTGACCCCGCTGGAGCAGTGTGCGGAGGTGGCCGCCCTGAACTGGCTTGCCCGGCGGGATATCCACGCCCGCGTTGAAACCGCGTGTGCCGACCCGGAGACCGAGGGTGAGGGGGCCGCGACCGTGCGGGTGCGCTGGCGCAGTGCGCGTGCGCAGGGCCAGGTCGCCGTAACCTGCGTGACAGGCACGGTGAGCCGCTTCGACACCTGCGCCGACATCGGTCCGGACGGCCCAACAGCGAGCGCCGTATGGCTGGCACGGCACATCGAACCCGTCGCGGGCTGACCGGGTTTCCCGCCAGGTTGGCCCGGCGGATTGCGTCATACACGGTGCCGGCGCCCGAGCCGGAGGGGCCGAACGGCGGCTTCCCGGCCCGGTTCGAAGCGGAGGTTCCCCGGCTTCATCCATGGGCGTTGCGCGACGTACCGGGTTAATCACTGGATGGGTAACGCTGAGCCGGTTTTCGACTCGACGACAGCCGGGGCGTTCGTGAAGGCGCTTGCCACCGCCGTCGTTCTGGTGCCTTATCTGTTCGTTTCCAGGCGGGGCGGGGTGACCCTCGTAAGGGAGGCTGACAGGCAGGCGTCGCCGAGCGCTGTGAGCGCGGAGTGAATTTATCATCGGGCCCCGAATAGCGAGGCAGGCAGGCTATGGAAGAGTATCGGTTTCGGCTGGCTCGTGAAGACGACCTTTCGTCTCTCGTCGGTATGCTCGCCGACGACGATCTGGGCAGGACTCGCGAGTCGCCGGGCTCACCGCTCGATGGTGGCTATCGCGCCGCCTTTGAATCGATTCAGGTCGATCCGAACAACGAGCTCGTGGTCTGCGAATCGGGCGACGAGCTGCTCGGTATGCTGCAGATCACCTACATCCCCTACCTGACGTATGTCGGGAGCTGGCGCGCCCTGATCGAGGGCGTCCGCGTGTCCGCCTCGCACCGGGGGCAGGGGATTGGTCGCAGGCTTTTCGAGTGGGCCATCGATCGGGCCAGGGAGAAAGGCTGTGTGATCGTGCAGCTCACGAGCGACAAAAAGCGGCCGGACGCCATTCGTTTCTACGAACGCTTGGGCTTCAGAGCCTCGCATGAAGGCATGAAGCTCTGGTTCGACTGAGCCCGTCCGCGGTACCGCCGTGAACCGCACGGTGCCTGTTGCAACGGTCCGGTGCGTTGAGCCACCAGAGGGAACAGCATGGCTCGAAGACCCTGTGAGCATCGTTCAGGCCTGCAGCACAAACCATCCGCCGGCGCGAGCAGAGCGCTGTCCGTGCCGCGGCGGCAGGCCGGTTTCATCCGGTGAGACACGGCCATCCCGCATATATCCCTCACGCCGCAATGTCCGTGAATAGCCCCGTCCGCATTACGTTATCCGGCCGTCACGTCTCCGGCGCGCGTATTGGCGCCCTGTCGGGGCAAGCAGGGAAGACCACGCTTGATGTCCTTATCCCCAGACTTGTGAAGGGACTCGTCAATGGCTTTTGACGATATCGAGCGCAAACGGATCGAGCGCGCCCAGGCACGCGACATCGAGAAGGTGCCGCGATAAGCAAATCGGCCTAGAGCACGGCGGCCAGCGGGCTCTTAACCGCCCGGCCGCCGCGCTCGACGACGTGGGTGTAGATCTGCGTGGTGCGCACGTCCGTGTGTCCGAGCTGTTCCTGGACCGTGCGGATATCCGCACCGCGCTCGAGCAGATGGGTAGCAAAGGAATGCCTGAGGGTATGGCAGCTCGCCGGCTTGACGATGCCAGCCGCGCGAACCGCCCGGCGGACCGCCTTCTGAACGGCACTTTCATCCGCGTGGTGCCGGCGGCGGGCGAGGCTGCGCGGATCCTGGCTGATCCGCTCCGCCGGAAAGACGTACTGCCAACCCCACTCCCAGGGCGCCTTCGGGTACTTGCTCGCCAGCGCATGCGGTAGATACACGGAGGCACAGCCCGCCCGAATATCCTGCTCGAAGAGGTTCCGCCGCCACTGCAGATGCCGCTGAAGTGGCTGGATCAATTCATCGGACAACGTAACGATGCGGTCTTTTCCACCTTTGCCGTCCCTTACGAAAATCGCGCGGTGCGCGAAGTCCAGATCCTTCACGCGCAGCCGAACACTCTCCATGAGTCGTAGCCCCGAACCGTATTGCAGACACGCGATGAGCCAGTGAACGCCGGATAGCCCACGAAGCACCCGGCCAACCTCATCCGGTGTGAGGACAACCGGTAATTTGCGAGACGGCTTCGCCCTCACGAGATCGCCGATCTCACCGAGCGGTTGTTCGAGCACCTTGTCGTAAAGAAACACCAGGGCATTGAGCGCCTGATTCTGCGTCGCCGCGGCTACACTTCCAGTGGTTGCCAGGTCGGTGAGAAATGCCGCGACTTCCGCCGCGCCCATATCTTGCGGGTGGCGCTTGTCATGGTACAGGATGAACCGACGGATCCAGCCCAGGTACGCCTCTTCCGTGCGAATACTGTAGTGGCGCACCCGGATCGCGGCACGCACACGATCGAGAAAGGGAGAGCTCTTCCGTGACATTCTGTCGCCCCTCCATGGACTACTGTATATATGTACAGTATCCGGCCGACCAGTGGCGCGCAAGCGCGCATTGCGGCAAGTGTCCGCCTATCACGCTGCCCACGCGCCGCATGCGGCGGCTGGTGGATGCCGGAGCGCCCGGCTGGCGCCGCTCTGCAGCCATCCCGCACAGACAGCGAAGGGGCCTGGCACATGCGGATTATGCGGACAAAGTCCGTGTTATAACGCGGACGACGTCCGCCTATTAGCTGTTATGCCCTTGAGGCACCTGTTGGAATAGCGCGACTTGGCGAGTAATGAGGGGGTCATGAGCTACCTGGATGAATTCATAGAATCCATGCGTTTCGCCGCAGACCTGAGCGGCGCTGGCACCGTGGCGGCCCATGACTTTGAGGCGTTAAGGAACTATTACCGTGATGCTGCTAACAATCAAAATCTCGCAAAGTTTGTGCAAGGCCCTTTTCTGCAGCTCGCGAAGCAATTCATATCAAATACGCCATATAACGTCGCGGACCAATGCCATAGCGTAAGCCAGCAATTCTTTGACCGATGCCATGATATTGGTATCGCGGAGAATTGCGGTCTTGCCATAACGGTGGGAAATATTGAATTCAAAGGAAGAGAAGTCTATCCGACTTCGAGAGAACATGTCGCAAGCACGTTGGAGACGGGATTTTCGCCGGACAGCCCGCTCGACCTGCATGTGTGGATAACAACGGTCAATATGTTCGTGCTTGATTTGACCGTAATTCCAACCTTGTTGAGCAAGGGGCTGGCCCGCCCTAAGGACTTTAAGGGGAAAGAGGTCCTGGTGGCGAAGCATGGCATCAAGAAGTCGTTGCGATACCGACCAATACTTCATGATGACCGGTTTATGTACAAGGTAGACCGGATCGCGGGATTTGCATAACCATTGCATACAGGCGACCGCCTGTGGCGGCGCCTGATGCAAACGTTATGTCCCTTAAGGAAAGGAGGCGCAATGATTGATGTCTCATTCGAAATAAACGGCAAGAAAGTCAATCCGGACAAAATTGGCGATGCATTGGAGGCTGCGGCCCTAAAGAGCATTTCCGAGCAAATAAAGGACAAGCTACGCGGCGTGAAATGCCCGGAGCACGGAGAATCGCCAAAGGTAAAAGTGCAAGGACGTAACCTAGACAACTTAAGCTTCGAGGTCTCTGGATGTTGCGACGCACTCATTGAACGGGTGAAGGAAAAGCTTTCATAAAACATAACAACAGCTTCGAGTGCGACCTCGGAAAGCGCTGGTGACCTTGCCCGGCTGAATTGGACACGTTCACGCGGCCAGTTTCCCGAAGGCGGCCGGTGATTGAAAGCCCAGCGCCGAATGCAGCCGACGCTGATTGTAGAACTGGAGGTAGTCATCGACATGGCTAATCAACGCGGACACGGATTGTTGTAGGTGGAACTCGGTGACGTCGGACTCGGCCTTCAGCGTGCCGAAAAACGA
>NZ_JBHFPQ010000039.1:0-179809 GCF_041949875.1 Arhodomonas sp. KWT2 | reverse complement strand
GAACATCGAGCAAATGAAGCGCATGGCCATCGCCGCGCTCAGGCGCATCCAGAAACTCCCGCGGCTGGTGCGCTCATTCTTCCAACAGCCCGAATGTCAGTACGCCAAAGCATGACTTTACTTTTTTAAAGGTTAGTAGTTGAATATTATGAAGCCTGAAGTTCTTCAGTCCTTAATGACAGGAAAAGTCTTATTAAATCAGTCTCGTGAGCTTTGCTTCACGGAAGATAGCTACGCAGCATCGAGCGGATTGGTAATTCTTCAGGATGCTCTTGAGCTTATTTTTATATCTCTTTTGATAGAGAAAGGTGTAGACGAGCAGAAAGCCATTGAAAGTTTTAGCTTCGACCAGATTGTTGGTGAGCTAAAGAAAGTCGGCCTAAAGGTAATAAAATCAGGAACACTAAAGGCCCTTAATAAGCAAAGAGTGGTGGTCAAACACTACGGACAGACCTCTGATTCTTCTTCTGTAGCAAACTATTTCGATGTGGCCTGCCAAGCGGTAGATAGCCTGCTTTTGGAGGTGGTTGGAAAGCGACTAGATGAAATTATGCTTTGCGAGATGCTTGCAGATGGTGAAGCAAAGCAGTATCTGCAAGAAGCTTCGCTTGCAATTGAGCAGGCAAAATATTTTAAAGCGCTAGTCAATATCAGAAAGGCGATCTTCGTAGAGATAGAAGCAGACTACTGTATTTACTCTTACCGCCAAGGCGGGACGCCAAGAGGGCTGGGGTTGCTTGCAGCCGCAGGAATGAAAGCTCCATATTTCACCAAGAATGCGACATGGATAGAAGACAATGTCAAAGATCCTTTCGATTACATCCAATTGGATCACGGTAAGATTAGGCAAGATTTGATTGAGTGGGGAGCAAGTACGCAAGACTTTTTCAATATCTGGAGGCTAACTCCGGAGGTCATACGCTTAGAACAGGATAGCGATTGGCTTTTGAAAGGTGAGTTAAAGCACTTGTACCAGGCTGCTACTCGTGAAAACGCAATTTTTTGCCTAGACAGAGCCATTAACCTACTTGGTAAGAAGCAGCAGCATCAAGATAACGCGAGATGGCTAGATTTTTCGGCCGCCCATCGCTTGAACGTAAAAATATCGTCAGCCACTTCTGTTTTTCGTAAAGCATCAAAGAACGCCGACGTAGTGGCGCGGCTAGGTATCGGTGATATTTATGAAGCGCAGGCCATCGTTCCCAGTCTTGATGGCGAGCATGATCGCTTTGCGCAAATACTACATATTCAGGACGATGAACCTAGGTTCTTGTCGGGGTATGTAGACTTGGAAGACTGCGAATTAGTTGAGCCACCAGAACCAACTAACCAGTGAATTAAGCCGACCGTTTTGCGCTGGCGCTCCAAACGGCGGCTTATTCAAGGCGTTAGTGGCCCTGGCCCGGTGGTTTTTGGGGCTTCAGGTTTTGGTGCCAAGCCCGCAAAACCATCGTCAGACTTGGTTGCTCAGCAGAAATAGGCGGTGGTGAAAGTGGTGTGCAATGTTCGTGGGGCAACCCGCCGCTGCACGCCGTATAAGGGGCCCGTTCAGTGCTCTGGTTCCTGTCGCCATGGGTCCAGTTCGTGCAAGCTGGTACGGAGTTAGCCTGGGAAGGTTGGTGTTGGAAATCAGGCCCTGTGGTTCACGGCACTAACCAAGTGTTCCAGTTCGTTCCGGGCCTGCGGCCCTCCACCGGATGCCCTTTCCGCTATGCTACAAGGGCACCGCTGAACAACGGCGTTAGGAATCAAGGGGGAGTTAATGAGTGAGGGGGAAGGCGAGAACAAGGGACTGAGGGTTTCGGACAGCGATGACGGAAGCACAGATCTAACGCCTCTGCTGCCGCTAGCAGAGCAGTTTCTTGAGAATCAGCGGCGGAGCATCGAGGAAAACTCACGCCTCAGCGAGAAACGCATAGAAGCGGATGAGAGGCATGCAGAACGAAGCTGGGTGCTCCGCAAGCGGCGCTTTTGGCTTCTATCGGCCTGCACGGCCGGCCTGTTCGCAATCGTGGCAGGCCTAATATTCATCCAGAAGAATGTGCCTGCGGGGCTCACGATCTTGTCGCATGTCGGGGCGGTAGTCGCGGGGTTGCTGGCTGGAATTGGCTGGGAGAAAACCGCCGAAGATGCCGATGTTTCCTAACCAGGCCATTGAGCCGACGCTCGTACCTCGCGCGGCTCATGGCCGTCGTTAACAAGGAGTTTGTTCCGTGCCTGAAAGACTGCAACTGACAAAGAATGCACAGTTTTTTCGCACAGGATCACCCTTGAGTGATGAAATTGTCCAAGAGGTACTTGATGCGGCAGCGGATAACATCACTCTGGATGGCGAATTTATCATTGACTCTTTTCGTCAAGAACGGCTTTTAGAAGAACAAGAGTTCAGCTTTGTCTATTCCGTAAAAGTATTCCCTTCAACCCGCCCCGTCTACTTCTTGGATGATGATTTTGAGGACATTGTTCACGCATTCATTCTTGTCATAGAAGTCGATAACTACATAGCAATCTTGAAGAAAAGCTGCGCAAATATATCCGATACCCTAGAGAAATATTTCACTTTAATTGGGAGTGAGGAATTTTCCTCGAGCTTTTCAGATGAAGATGTAGAATTCCAAAAGATGGCACTCCGTAACATGACGATATCGGATAGGGCCATGAGGACACGGTCTTATGAGGCCGCTAATCTAAAAGGCTTACTTTCAACGCATTCGGCCGGCAGGTCAATACCATTTTACTTCAAATTACGCCAGGGGTCGACAACTAAGTCTATATCTGGAAGTGGTCGTGTCGTTGAGTCTTCTAGTAGGGAGTCCATTGATGATATTGGAGTTTGGGTTAGGGATCAGATAAACCTTATTGAGTCTCCAATATCCAATAATTTCCTTGATGCTTTTGCTAGTAAAATAGACCTCAGCGATGTATTAGAATTAACCAAGCCAAATGCTGTTTTGATTGAAAGCTCCTCGTTATTCGAAAGGATTGAAAAAGACGACCTTGCATTGGCTTGTAAAACAAGGAAAGGTAAAAAGGTGTCTGTTTCTTCGCGTATTTTTAAAAAACTAGAGTGCGCGCTGGAATCGGTTTATGAGCTGGATGATGAACTCAACATCGTCGGTGGGGATAATAGCTCATGGGTCCGGAAAAACAAAAAAACACTTACCTTGCACTCCAAAACACTATCTAAGTTTCGAGTGGTTGAGAACGGAAAGGAGGTCACGCTTCAAAAGTTCATAATAAAAAACGGATTATACAGTATCACGTTCGATGATCCTAAATACATGTATTTTATGGGTTCGTGCTTTGAGGATTCATCTGGGGTTTCAGAGATTGATAATATTCTGGAAATTCTGCAACCGATGAATGATATGTCGAAAGTGCATTCCGAGAAAGGGGAGTTCGACAAGAGTGCATCTAGATTCTCCGAAGACTCGATGTTTAGCCTCGTCGAGGCGGTTCACCAAAATGATGATTACATATTTTGTGATGACCTAGGGGATGAGTGGGCAGACCATATAACCTTTAACAAAAGGGACTCAAATATATGTTTTGTCCATTCCAAGCATGGTGATCCAAGCACATCTGCTAGCAATCTACATGATGTCGTCGGTCAAGGTATAAAAAATCTTGGCAACATGTACTTTGGGAGGGATTTGATGCTCTCCAAGTTGAATAACTCTCTTTCATATAACTATAAATCAAGCTCTGGAATTGAAACGAATATAGCGAGGATCAGGAAAGGGGATCCGGATCAGTTTGAGGGCTTTCTGAATAATTTGCTAAAAGATTACAAGCTAAATAGAAGGTGCGTTCTAAGCTGCTCATTCATTTCTAAATCTGATGTTAAGAGGGAGTTCTTGAAGATAAAGAATAAAGCACGGGTTAGGGGGCATGTAACACAATTATTTTGGATCATTTCGTCATTTGCGCACGCAGCAAAAGACATGAACACGATACCGTTGATATATTGTAACAAGTAACTATGTTAACAAAGCAATGCACGCGACAAGCGAGAGATTGTGGCGTTAGCAGGAATTGGCGGAATAGAGGCGCCTTACGCAACTTGCCCAGTTTGTAAAAGCACTTTTCGCTTGAGAGTCACTGAAAATATAGATAGCTGGGAGGAGCGTTTTCCTGTCTCGGCTGACGGCAATCGCTATATTAAATGCTTTGGTTGTTGGAAAGATTTAAAAGAATTCGATGTGGTGGAGGTTTTAGATGTACCTGAGACTCTTCAAGATCTCGTATCGAAAGGTGATATGGGCACAATAGTTTTGGTTCACAATGCTCATGAGTTCGAGGTTGAAAGCGTAAATGGGAATGGGTCTACCAAATGGCAATGTGCACTCCCCCGGGAGTGTTTACGGTATGTGCCCAATCCCAGCACCTGCTAACAAGTAGTTGCAGTACCTTCCGGCCCTGACGGGCCTCCACCGGACCGGTTTTCCGGCGCGGTTGCGCCTCCAAACCGGCCGCTGAACATTGGCGTTAGGCATCAAGGAAACATTTTGAACTCGACCGCGCTCTGTTCCATGCCGTGCGTTAACGGCAAGAACTTCACCATTCCTGCGGAAGACACTTGTCGCACAGAGAATTTGCGCTTTCATGTCGACGGTGATCGCGCTCTTTTTTGCGCGATGATCGGGAATACGCAGCTAACTGTCAACGCCGGTTGAAAATTGCACACATCTGGCGGTTGAAAATTGCACACTTGAGCGGACCGTAGGTGCATTCAGCGGATGCGCTTAGAAGCAGATGAACGCCTGCGCTCGGTGGGGGTGGAGGCCTCGGCCTCGGTGCGCAGTGTCTGGGCGAGTTCGGTGTGAGCACGCATGCGGTAGCTGTTGCCGCGGATATTGACCAGGTGGCAGTGGTGGAGCAGTCGGTCGATGAGCGCGGCGGCCATGACCTCGTCGCCGACGATCTCGCCCCACTCCTCGAAGCCCTTGTTGGAGGTGAGCACCGTCGAGGCGCGCTCGTAGCGGCGGTTCATTAGCTGGAAGAACAGCACCGCGCCGGTGTGGGTCACCGGCAGATAGCCGATCTCATCGACCACCAACACCGAGGGGTGGGTGAGCACCGCCAGGCGGCGCTTGAGTTGGCCGGCGGCCTGGGCCTCCTCCAGCGAGCTGATCAAGTCCACCAGCGTGCCGTAGTACACCCGCCGGCCCTGCTGCGCGGCGGTGATCGCCAGGCTGATAGCCAGGTGCGTCTTGCCCACCCCGGGCGGGCCGAGGAAGATCACGTTCTCATGGCGGGCGACGAAGCCGAGCTCGTGCAGGCTCTCGATCTGCTCGCGCTTGATCGAGGGCTGGAAGGCGAAGTCGAACTCGGCGAGGGTCTTCACCGCCGGCAGCCGCGAGGAGCGCATCGCCGCGGCCAGGCGGCGGTGGTTGCGCAGTCCGATCTGCGCCTCGAGTAGCCGGGCGATAGCCTCGCTCGCCCCGAGGCTGGCGCTGTCGACCTCGCTCAAGATGCCATCGACCGCCTCCAGCGCCCCGGGCATCTTCAGGTCGGCGAGCATCGCGCGGATGCGATCGCGTTGACTCAGCGCCGCGCTCACCCCAGCGCCTGCTCGGCGAGTGCGCCATAGGCGCTGAGCGGACGGCGCTCGACCACCGGCAGCACGGGCACCCGCGGGGCGGAGGCCGGCGCAGCCGGCGGCTGGGGCAGCAACGACTGGTACGCCCGCGCCGCGAGCGGGCCCAGCGCCGCTCGCTCGTCGCGCTCGAAGCGCAGCTGCGGCGACTCGCCAAGGGTGCGGTGCTTGCGCCGGTTGGCCGTCTCCACCATCCAGCGCTGCGCCTGGGCGTTGAGATCGGCCTCGTTGAGGAACTCGCGCGCGTAGAAGAAGCTCTGGCGCACGTAGCGGATCGGGCGCTCGACCTTGCCCTTGGTCTGCGCCCGGTAGGGGCGGCAGGCGCGCACGCTGAAGTTCCAATGCGCGGCAAAGCGCTGGAACTCGGCGTTGCACAGCAGCGCCCCGCCACCGGCGCGGCGATCCTCGATCACCACCGCCTTCATCTGGTCGAACAGCAGCTCCGCCGGCGCCCCGCCGAAGAAGGCGAACGCACTCTCCAGTCCGCGCATGAGCACTTCCATGCTCTGGCGCGGGAAGAAGCCGAGCCACAGCAGCCGCGAGTAGCCGAGCACCACCAGCAGCGCATAGCCCCGGCCCCAGGGCAGGCGGAACTCGGCAAAGTCCACCTGCCCCTGTTGGCCCGGCAGCGTCTCGTAGCGGATCACCGGCTCGGGCGCTACCCGCGGGCGGACCTGGCGCACGTAAACCTTCACCTGCGTGTAGCCCCCGGTGTAGCCGGCGGCGCGGACCTCATCGAACAGCCGCGTCGCCGTCAGCGCCGGGTACTCCGCGAGCCGTGCATCGATCAGGCCCCGGTAGGCATCGAGCTTAGTGGGCATCGCCGACCGTGGCCCATAGCACACCGGCTTGCCATCGAGCTCGCGCTCCAACTGGCCCGTCTCGATCCAGTGATAGATGGTCCGACGGCTCACGCCCAGCTCCCGCGCCAGGCTCGCCTTGCTCAGGCCCCGCTCCAGGTAGTGTCGCAGCAACACCCTCTGCTCCCTCCCGTACATCGACGCCTCCACTGCTCCACGGAGTGAAGACGCCAACATGCCTGAGTGTGCAATTTTCAGCCGCCAGATCTGTGCAATTTACGCCCGCCGCCTACAGCTAACTTCGCCGCGACCTCCGACATGCAAGGTGGCCATTGTCGGGCTATCTGCTGCCGATACGCAGCTTCAGACTTTTATCGATAAATACAATAGAGGGGCTTCTTACGAGGAGGCGGCTCTTGAGGCTGCATTTTACGGCTTAGGCCGAGACCTTGTACGAATGATGAACGGCCTGGGAGTAGCACGAAAACTGGGGTTGCATCCGCTGTCGGAAAGCATTGATCTCAATCGTTCAGGACACTTCCTCACGACATCGCTGATCAAGTGCGCGAGCTTGACGGTAAACGGCAGTTCATCTGATTTTGATCCGTGGAAATACGAATCGAACGTTCGGTGCATTACGGAGCGTTTCGTACCGGAAGTGCTCGAGCGCGATTCAATTGAGCACATTCTGGTTCTTGGCAGCAAGGCTAAAAAGGCATTGACTAGTAAGGTACGCATGCACGGGGTTTTTGTTCATGATTACCTCAACGAGCGGGGAAAAGTGGTTTCCTATCTTCCTCACCCAAGTGGAGCCAATCGGGAGTCCGTGGACTTGGCGTCCCTCGACCGAGAGGACTTTCCAACGATGCAACAACACCAGGATCGCATGTGGGCCAAATACGAAATCCGGCAGCGTGAAAAAGGCAAAAGGCAAGCCGCTTGGCGATGAGGCATCGTACAAGTCAACGAGAGCCTCTCGATGGAAGGCGATCGCTCGGATACGTAGTGCATTTGATGCCTAACAAGTCGCTGCAGGTAACGTTTGACCCAACGCCCATTTTTGCTGTCGCAAAAACGGCTGTCGCCTCGAAAGGATCTGAGCTAACGCGTTAAATGCTCTCCCGGAGAAATGTCATGGCGGAAGGTTTTGAGTTTTTTTTACCTGCCAGATGTGTGTCCGAGAATTCCAAATGGGGAAGGGAGTTTATAATGGAAAGCATATTCCTCGTTATGATCTCGATGTTTGTAAAACCTGCTATGAGTCAAACTGGGATGGTTGGGCGCCAAATTTTGAGCCAAAGCTATCGGCACACCTGAAGGAAAAGGGCATCGCCGCGCCAGAGCCCAATGAAAAAGGGTGGTTGCCGCGTGACTAGCGCATTTAACCAGGAAAGGCACCCGGACGCCTTCGGCGCCGGTGCTTAAAGACGTTAGACCTGCTTCGCGAAATGACTGTAACCTTCGAAAAGCGCGCCGTCGCATTCGTTGACGTCCTGGGCTTCAAGGCTCTGGTGAATGCTGCCGACGCCAATAACAACCGCGCTCCGCTGGCGGAGTTGATCACGCTCTTATCAGAAGCCATCCCGAGTTTCGATGCCACGGTTGACAAGTCTGTCCCGGTGTCGCAGATACCGAGACATATGTACGTTTCAGACTGCATTATTCTCAGCGCACCAATCACAGATCCTGCGTACAAGCACTACAACGGCCTTTCGATTGTCGTGATGCGTGTCATTCAGCTATCGCACCTCCTGCTGCGAGCTGGGTACCTCATCCGTGGCGGTATTTCGGTAGGCAAGACACGGCGTCGGGGTCAGGTCTAACATTCCAACACTTGGTGGTAAGAAGGTGAGCGACGTCCCCCCGAGATTGAGTAGCACGGCGATCTGGAGTCCAATCACTGGAAGTCAGGAGATTGGGCATGAAGAAGCGCTACAGCGAAGAGCAGATCATCGGTTCCCTGAAGGAAGCCGAGGCCGGCGTGCCGGTCAAGGAGCTGTGTCGGCGGCACGGTTTCTCCGAGGCGAGCTACTACCTCTGGCGTAGCAAGTTCGGCGGCATGGACGTCTCGGACGCCAAGCGGTTGAAGGCGTTGGAGGCGGAGAACGCCCGACTGAAGCGGCTGCTGGCCGAGTCGATGCTGGAGAACGAGGTCACCCGGGAGGCGCTGCGAAAAAAGTGGTGAGCGCCCCGGCGAGGCGCGAGCTGGTGCGTCAGATGAAAGGCCGCGGGTTGAGCGAGCGTCGCGCGCTGGCGGTGATCGGCATGAGTGCGAGCGCGCTGCGCTATCGGCCGGCGGCCGATCGCAACGGGGCGTTGCGGGAAGAGATCCTGCGCCTGGCGCACCGTCATCGACGCTACGGCGCGGCGATGATCTACCTGAAGCTGCGCCAGCAGGGCTGGACGGTCAACCACAAGCGAGTTGAGCGGTTGTACGCCGCGGAGGGGCTTCAGGTGCGGCGTCGAAAGCGCAAGAAGGTGCCGTTGGCGGATCGTCAGCCGCTGGTGCGTCCGGGCGCCGCCAATGAGGTCTGGTCGCTGGACTTCGTCTTCGACCGTGTCGCTGACGGGCGGGCGATCAAGTGCCTGGCCATTGTCGATGATGCCACCCATGAGTGCGTCGCCCTGGTGCCGGCGTACGCGATGAGCGGACGACAGGTCGTAGACGTGCTGGAGCAACTGGGCGAGAGCCGCGGACTGCCGCAGGTCATCCGCTCGGACAACGGGCGGGAGTTCATCGGCAAGGCGATGCTCGGCTGGGCCTACGAAAACGGCGTCCAGCTCCGGCCCATCGAACCGGGCAAGCCGAACCAGAACGCCTACGTGGAGTCGTTCAATGGCCGCTTTCGCGATGAATGCCTTAACGAACACTGGTTCGTCAGCATGGCCCACGCCGTGGCGGAGATCGCGGCCTGGCAACGCGAATACAACCAGGAACGACCGAAGAAGGTACTCGATGGGCTGACGCCGAGCGGCTATGCCGAGCGACTCAGCCAGAAGTCGCTACCATTAACCTCGGACTCCATACCAGAGTGCTACTGAAAACGGGGGGACGTCGTACAAATAATAATGAATGCACTCGGCACTTTCCGCACAAACCCACCCGCTCGACCAAATGGCTTTAGAACACTACTCCATCAGATCGTTTGGTCCTAAATCTTCTTGTTCCAGTCGTCCGTGGACCTCCTTCAAGCCTACATTCACCAGATGTTCCATCAGCCGATTTGGCGTCTCACACGCTGGGTATAGCGCGCTAAGCAACGCCCTAATTTCTCCCGATTTATCGAAGTTTCCCACAGCCCAGCGAGTATGCGTATTATGCGTTGTCCCTTCAGGACAACCTTGCCTAATCGCGTACGCCATACAGAAGCGCGCGACGTCTTGCCCCTCAGAGAACCAACCATATTCATAAATGCTATTCAGCATTTCCTGGGTTTCGTGAGTAAGCCCAATACTTTCCCGATCCTTTTCCATACCTCAGACCTATTACAAATCCCGTATCTTAGTGTGCCTAGAAGTTACCCTCTCTAATTCGAATTCCTTAAGCAGATTGGCCCCAAGTATTTCTCGAATTCTTGACTTTCCTACTTCCTCTTCATAGACCAACAACACCGTCTGTTCGGCCATTTCTGGCAACGCTCGGATGACGTTGTCCGTGTGCCCCGAGTCTAACCGTCCGAACGGAGAATCCATCACTATCGGCCCCCGCAGAGGCGCGTTGTTCTGCAAGGCCCCCATAAGAGCGAGGGCAACGACATGCTCCGCACCCGCCGACCGCGCTTCCTCAGTCTGGCCGTCTTGATGCTCAATAGCCAATCCATAGTTTTCGTTAATTCTGAGACCCTTATAGTCGGCCTTCTCAGTGGTCATGCTCCTGAAGAGGCGTGTAGCCGTTGACTCAACTCGCCCGCGAAGCAGTGACTTATACTCATCTATAGCGGCATTGAAGAGATCCCCAGCGTCGTGAAGCATCTTCGCACGCACCCGTGTCCCTGCAAGGTCAGGTGCACTAGCGTGGTCCAAGCGCTCACTTAGCCGGTCGATGGCCTCTTCCCGCTGTTGTATCTTTTGGGTTTCCGCCTCGATGCCTTGTTTTACGGCAAATATCTCTTCCGTTAATTCACTGTACGACGCGCGGTTCTTACGTATCCAATCGGGATCGGAGTCGCTCAACTCCAGCTGAAGCTCAGCATGACGGTCCCGGAGGCGTATTTCCTCCTTCTTCAGTTGTTGAAGCCGCTTCCACAAGCCCCTCACCTGTTCAACGTTGTTCTCGTCGTAGAAGTGACTAAGCCTCTCAAGGCGAGCCATGGACGAAATCCTATCAGAGCCATAGGCCCCTGGTGCCTCCTTGGCGTCCATCATGGACTTTAAGTGGCGAGCATGATCTGGGCCGATCTCCTGCTCACACACCTTGCAGTGTCGAGCATCGACACTTTCCTTGCGCAATCCAGCGAGAAACTCTTCCATCTGCCTCGAAGTTTCCTTTCTAGCGGCCTCTCTCGCCTGACGAACAGGCTTTCTAAGCACCGTTCTCCACGCTTCCGCCATCGCTCTCTTAAGTTCTGACTCAACCTCCTCTATCTCTCTCTTCGCAGCGCTCAATTGCTTCTCAATATCGTCCCTCTCATACAGCAACGACTCATACCGCTTTGACCGGCTAAGCGCTGTGTCAGCCTCGCGCTTCTGCTCCGTCAGGCTTTCAAGCTTCTCCTCTAGCCGCGCACGCTCATCCCTGTGAGCATTCCGTTGATTACGAGCTTGCTCCAAGGCCTTTCCTATTTCCTGTGTCTCGGTATGTTTCTGAGCTTCCTTGTCCGCTCTCCTATCGGCGTCCTCAGCCAACGCCCTAAGATGCATCCGCCCGCGTTTTAGGATCGGCACACCCAAGATCTGTTCGATCGCCTCAGAGATCCTGTAACCGATTTCACTTTCGTTTGCCAGCAACTCTTCATATTCCTGCAACAACTCACCGTCAAACAAAAAGAATCGCGAAATCTCTCTCGGGAAAATGTGCTGAAGTTCTCTTTCTGCTTGCTGGGGCCCCAATACACTACCCTCACGCCGCAGAATTCGTTCCTGCCGGTAGTGTTCGTCGTTGCTCGGCACGACACAGGTCGGCTCGCAAAGCCGTGTCAACTCGTAATTGACGCCGTCATACTCAAAATTTAGCGTTACGCTGAACCCAAACTCACCATTAGCGGCGCGTTGCCGGTTCGTTATGTGGTGTAGTTTGCGTCGTTGTGAAGCGCGTCCCAAGACGTTCCCAAAAAATGCGTATCGGATAGCATTCAGAAGCGTGGTCTTCCCACGCATGTTTTCACCATAGATCACCGTAACGCCGTGATCGTTAGGAAATTCGATGACTTCCCTTTCCGCGAAGGGGCCAAAACCCTCCATTTCGATACTGCGCAGCTTAAGCATTACTCTACGCCCTTATCAGCCAAACACCCTTCTAAGGCGTCCTTTATTCGGCGGAACGCTTCCCCATCATCCTCTGGGTTTTCTTCTTCCGCCCGAATCACCTCCTCGATGAACTTCCGGTCCATATTTTGAAACTTCTGCTTCCGAAGCGTCTCTACTGTAGTAATGAGATCCTCTAGCTCACTCTTCTTCATCTTCTATGCCTGCTAAACTTGTCGTCTCGTACTCAATCCCCAATCGAATAGAGATTTGCTTAAGGTCTGCCGCACACGCAGGGTTTTCTGCACTCTCCGCGAACATAATAGCCCGCGCCAACTCACCGGCTGTTATTGGGTCAGACTTCTCTGCACCGTCCGCGTCTACGCCACGCGGCGGAACAACCAGTGCATCGTGAACGTACGCAAGATGTTTATTCTTAGACTTTCGAAGAACCCGTCCACGCCTTTGAATGAACTCCCTAGGATTCTTTGACGATGCGAGAATGAGTGCGTGAGTAACTGACGGAACATCAACTCCTTCATCTAAACACTTTACCGCCACCACAATACCCCCGCGAAGATCAAGCCACCGCAGTGTCTGCTCTCTGTCACCTTCCATTTTGGAGTGATAAGGAACCGTTGGGTAGCCCGCTTCTCGAAGCTGCCCACTAACTTCTTCAAGCTGAGCGAGGTTGTCACAGTAAACTATCCATCGACCACCACGTTGATAGTTTTCCCGTATGACCTCTAACGCCAAACCCGTCTTAGCGGCTGCATTCTTAACGATCCGTGACCGCCTTATCAGCAAGTGCTTTAGGCGCTCTTTCTGCGTCTCCTTGGGGCCCGCGCTCTTAGTCCGTGCCCACAGTTGACGAATCTGGCGCGTTAGCGCACTCCACTCCTCAGACTCTGTCTCTGACATCACCACCGTATGGGGTCTGTAAAAATACCGACAGAGCACACCGTCACGAATAGCGTCGACCAACTCATATCTCGGTTCGAGAACACCGCCGAAGTAAGAAACTACCGCCGATGTGCCTTCCGGATCGCCCGCCCGCTCAGGTGTCGCACTCAACCCCAATCTAGCCCCAAATAGCCCAGGTGCAAGCAGCTGGCGATTGTAGTGCGAACCTGCGCGATGTACCTCGTCTACCACCAACATAAGGTCTCCCGCCGAGGAGAGCCTGCTCCTGAAATCTTGGGACGCGGCCGTCCTTAACGTCGCAAGGACAAGCCTCGGCTCGTTTCCTGGTCCTGTCCATACCTTCAAGCTGCCGCGCCATTTTCCGTAACCCGCTCCTGCTCTCAGGATCCCAACGCCTTCACCAGATAACTCTTCTGCAAGCTCTTTGTACCATTGCGCAAACAGTGCACGATCCGGCACGACAATAACGACAACCTCGTTATACCTAAAGATCGCTTCTCTGACAGCGTTTATGGCCGTAAACGTCTTCCCGCTTCCGGTCGCGAAAGCCAATATCCCCTTCCGCCCTTGAGACCGCCATGACGCGAGCCCTGCGGACTGGTGGGGCAGCAAAGTCCGTTTTTCAGAATCCTCCAAACGTCCACTTCCCTTCTTGTTGACCTCTTCCGCTAGTTTGCTCGCTGTGTACTCCCAATCTGGATCAGCTACCCTTTCTAACTCTGAACGAGCGACTTTCGGGAACGGACGAACATCAATAGTTGGATACTTGTTTGCCCAGAGATCGTGAAAGTACTTCTGTTCGCGTTGCGTCCTTTCCAGATCTCTCGCGCCCATCCAACTGGCCGCGACATCGATTGATTCAAGGTTCCCGTCTGCCGCTAGCCCCGTCCAGGTTTCATTCATGGAACCTTTGAAAATTACGGAGTTACCGCGTATATCACGAAAGATCCCGAGTTTGTCGTGAAAAATTCTGCCATTCGCACCTCTATACTCGGACGGCTTCAGCGTTGCTATTTGAATATCCAGGGCACCTCTTGCAATCAGTGCTGCGAGCACTCTCGTGGGCCCCCTCATCGCCTCCTCTTCTAGGAGGGCACGCACATCTTCCACAATTGCCGCTGAAATTGCGTCATCGACACGAGCTTTATATCCTTGGTGCATCGCGTCGACATCGTCAGGTCCAAGGACATGCGAACACAACACACGCATAAACCCGCCATTAGCAATAAATTCCTGCAGTGCGGGCCACGCAACGATGAAGATCGTGCTGCGAAAAAAGCCGACAGCACGATCATACTCAGATGCTTTACGCATGCATGGGAGATAGAAATGGTCCGCAATATCGTCGCGGCCCTTGTGGTAAGAGGTATGCAGACTTAATTCGGAAAGGTCGCCCACTCGTCCTCCGCAATTCCGCCGGTCCAAGCGAGTCGATCATCTATGGCGCGCGCCAAGTAGTCGGACGAACAAGCAACCACCAGCTCTGTTCCGCCGCGTGTTAGCGAACGAGTCTGGTAGGCTAACCCCGAGGCAGCCGCCGCATATACAGTTTTATCACGCACTTGAACGTTCGTTCCGTTTTTGAATTTTGGATGAAGGCTCGCATCCCATAACACAAACACATCTAGCCCAAGATCACAGCCGATGAGCAGTACGTATCTCTCTCCTGCATAGTCGAAGCTTCGATACTCTCCGACACGCTGGCCGCGTAGCCGGAGATTGCACTTGAACTCGTTTGGTCGAACCGTTCCGAGGCCACCGACGAGAGAGTATATATAGACCCTAAGGGGGAGCCTTTGGGGCGCCATTAGGTCTATGGAAATTGGCTTTTCTGTAATAGACGAGTGCCACACCACCTTGTCACCAAGGGCGCTTAGCAACGACGAGTTGAGTGTCTCCGCACGTGCGACCACTAGGAGTTCTCGAGATTCTCCGATACGACTTGATCGTCATCTGAGGTCCAGATCACTTCGTTGGATCGGGCGCGCGCCCGAGTAGTCTTAACGCTAGCGAGATCCCTAAAAGGTAGCCATGTAGCCCCGGCATTCTCACAGACAATCACCTGCCCCGGGCGTGTCCTGCACCAAGCAGACAGTTGTTCGTAGTCTATTTTTTCTGCACTATACTTGTAGTATTTTCCTGCCTTTTGGTATGGAGGATCTACAAACCAAGTCGCCACTCCGCGGAATGGGCACTCACTATAATCACAGTTGTAGACCTTCCAATGTCGTATCGCCTCAACCTGGCTAGCAATGGTTTCCCTTACCCTTTCGCCCCAGAAACTTCCCGGTCGAATACCGTCACGCATCCATTTTGATGGCCGTTTTCTTGGTCTTCCTGTCGCCCTATTCAACCAAAGCCCGACCAACCATTTTGCTTCTTGACACACCTTTAAATCGTCAACGGACCCATCAAAAGAAACATCGGGTATAGACCTAATTTCCTTTGATTTCACTCGTGTTAAGTACCTCCATACCGCAGCCAATATGGGGTCCGCTTCGCATAGTATGACGTTATAGGAAGCGTAACGTAGCGCGTATCCCGCCGATCCCGCAAAAGGCTCCACAATAGTCCCATAGCGGGGCAATGGGTAGTGTTTGATGGCGTCCCGCCATTTACCCCCGTAAAACCCAAAAAACGGTCTAAGTGTTGTTTTTATTGGAGGTGTTCTTTGAGTTGCTTTGCCGAATGGCTCAGGGGTCTCATCTCGAACGCCGGGGCCTGAGGGTTCTATTGTTCTCGTATCTGATTCTTGCATAACCCGCATCGGAACTGATTCCCGCTTCGGTTCTATGTTCTCGGACGCTACCAACAAGGGTGATCCGTTAGCAGTAGATTGAATTTAATTCTATCCAGTTAGTTGCTTTGTGCCACTCGAGCTGGGTAACTGCTATGGCCAATATGGCGGACTCGGCCGGTATTGTATTGCTGTCTGTTCACGCCTTGCGCGAACAAATCCGCATCCCCGCTTTGCCTGACCCGGACGCCACGTGCCGCCAGTGTACGCTCGAGCGGCGGCAAAGCGGCCGCCCCGCCTACGGCCATCGTTCCGGCGACCTATGCGGTGGCTTGCTACGGGACGTGAGCGTGAACCTCATCAGGCTGACATGAGCAGGATACAAGGTGCCGCCATGAAGGCCCAGCCATTCTGTAGCGCAATAGCACAGTAGCGCTGCGCCTCGCGTGTGGCGACCGCCCGTCCCGCCGTCTTTGCCAAGTCATCTCTCTGGTCGGCCGACAATCAATCCGCTTGGATTCGTCCCAGGTTGCGCTCCGGGCAAGGAGGAAGCTTTCGACTAACTGCATGTCTCGAGGGGCGGGTGCTCTTCGGAGACGGAGGTCACGCACTCATTTAACCTACCGCGGTCAAGAGACCCGTGTGAGGGGTTATGGCCGATGTAGTCATGGAGTTCGAAGCGGTTCTGACTTGTCACCCCCGAGCTCGATCATTCGGTCGAGCGCGCCAGCGCTGCCTAGCTTCTCAACCATCGCCCTGTACACCGGGCTTGTTGAGGCCGCACCGCAAGCCGTGAAGGCCAATGCACGATAGAAACCAAAGAGCGAAACGTGGCTCCATCGGTACTGAGCGTTATCGAACGCCACGTAAGGGAATTCCCTCGGGATGATCGCACCTGTGACGTCGCAGTCGTTCGGTCGGAAGAATGAGGCGAGAATGAGGGATAGACCACGGTTTCGGATTGCAATGACCGCTCCTGGCCGGTATCTGCCCCCGAGCCCTGCTTCCGCATTATCGTCAACCCTCGGCAAATACCCTCAGGTGGGTTATTACACCACCGGTGTCAGGCCGACTGTCAGTTGCTACCCTGTCGGTTCTGAATAACCCGTTACGCGGCGGTCGGTATAGCGGCTCGGGCGTCCTGATGGTCGATTCCGGCACCGAGGAACACCAGGAGCCGGCCCAGCAACTGGCGCAAAAGAGCCGCCATCGCCCGCAGCAGCAACCGGATGTTGTGCCCGGCGGCGACCAGCGACACCGACATGCCCGGCTGCTCACACAGCGCCACCAGCTCCGCCTTCTCCCGCGGTGAATACCGCCGCCGACGCTGCACACCCGTCACCACTTCAATGCGTTCCACCTTGGTCACTCCTTTGCACTAGGCTCATGCCTAGGCCTTGTCAGCTACTACCAAGGTGTCCGGTCGAAACGGGGGCTTCTACACTGGCAGCCTTTTGCGGCAGCGGAACGGTTGTCAACGCTGCGCGTAGCGCACCCGCAGGGCTTGGCGTTTACAGCCGTGGAGATGCCCAGCCTATGACGAGGGGTGCTGTCCAACGGGCACCATCCCCGAGCACTCGGGCGACCGAGCGGGGTTTGGGGAAGAGCCCCAAGGTCTTAAGTTCTTACACACTGTGTAATGGGTTACAGAAAGGCGAAAGTCCCGCTGGTGCAGGGCTCGCGTTCATTCATTCACGGAAGTACACAGGATCTGCTATAAAGAACCGCCATGGTATATCAGCGAGTCTACTGTTTCGGTGGAGGAAGCTGATGCACGAGGGCGGGATGGCGGCGGTGGGTGCGGGCGAGGAGGTGGTCAGTGCCTCGGAAGTGAAGGCGCTCAAGCGCTAGGTGCGTGAGCTGGAGCGGCTGCTCGGGCGTAAGACCATGGAGACCGAGATCCTCAAGGAAGCCCTGGAGGTGGCTCCGGAAAAAAAGTTGATCTCGCGCATGCCATTGCTGCCACCGGAGGATACCCGGTGAAGCGGGTGGCTGAGGTGCTGGGGGTAGCCCGTTCGAACCTGATCGAGCGGCTGGCCGGCCGCCAGCGTGGACGGCCACCACGCTACTGCAAGGCGGATGATGAGCGGCTATTGCCGCAGGTCCGCGAGATCTGCTCGCAGCGGGCGGCCAACGGCTATCGCCGGGTCACCGCCCATCTCAACCGTCAGTTGCATGAGCGCGGTGAGGCACGGGTCAACCCCAAGCGCATCTACCGGATCATGAAGGCCGACGGGTTGCTGCTGGCCCGCTACACGGGCCGCCCCGAGGTGCGCTCTCATGAGGGCAAGATCATCACCCTCAAGCCGGATCTGCGCTGGTGCTCGGATGTGCTCGAGATCCGCTGCTGGAACGGCGAGGCGGTACGGGTGGCGTTCAGCCTGGACTGCTGTGACCGCGAGGCGATGCGTTACGTGGCCACCACCGGCGGCGTCACCGCTCAGATGATCCAGGACCTGCTGACGGAAAGCGTCGAGCACCGCTTTGGCGCGGTTACCAAGCTGGCCCGTCCCATCGAGTGGTTGACCGACAACGGCAGCTGTTACACCGACCGGGAGACGCGCGCCTTCGCCAAGGATCTGGGCTTCGTGGTCTGCACCACCGCCGTGCGCAGCCCGCAGAGCAACGGCATGGCCGAGGCATTCGTGAAGACGTTCAAGCGCGACTACGTCTATCTCAACGACCTGCCGGATGCGGCCACTGTCATGGCCAAGCTGCCGGCGTGGTTCGAGGACTACAACCGCTGGCACCCGCACAAGGAGCTCAAAATGTGCTCGCCATGGGAATACCGCCAGAGCCTGGGGAAGACCGGCAGTGACTAAAGGGTGGTGTCCGGTTTAGCGGGGGCAACTACACTCACCCCGTTCGAGGCTCAGGGTGATGTTGTCCAGAACGATATGGCCACCGAGCCATATGTCGCAATGCTCGATCGACAGCAGCGGCATGGGGTCTTCCTGGTCGTATATGGAGAAAAGCGTGATGGCCGTGGCCGGGATCCGAGTTTGACAATTGCAAACGTTATAACATAACAATATCCCGGTCAATTCACGACATCACTTGATTCGGGAGAGCATCCCATGAGATTCCGTGCGCTTAAGTTATTGATGGTTTTCGTGGTTTTTCCGGTGTCCGCATATGCGGCGGTGCCGTCGGTCGCGGTGGATATTCCACCGGTCTATTCACTGGTCGACCGGGTGATGGGCGACCTGGGGTCCCCAGAGCTGGTGATCCAGCAGGGGGCGTCGCCGCATCGCTATTCGATGCGCCCCTCGGAGGCGGCTGCCATGGAGCATGCTGACGCGGTCTTCTGGGTCAGTGAGGACCTTACGCCCTGGTTCGAGGGGCCGCTCGAGAGCCTTGCCGGCGATGCGCTCAGCGTGGAGCTGATGAGCCTCCCGGGGGTGGTGCAGCTTGAATACCGCGAGGGGCCGACCTTCGATTCCCACGGTCATGACCACGAGGATCATGCTCACGAGCACGAGCACGAGCACGAGCACGAGCACCACGCCGACGGCGGCCACCACCATGACCACCATGGCAGTAATCCGCATGGCTGGCTCGATCCGGCCAACGCGGTGGTGTGGCTGGATGCCATCGCCGACACGCTGGCAAAGGCCGATCCCGAGCACGCCGGGACGTACCGGGAGAACGCCCGCCGTTCCAAGGCCGACATCAAGGCGCTGTCGAACGAGCTGGAGGCGCAGCTCGTGGATGCCAAGGATGTCCGCTTCGTCGTATTCCACGACGCCTACCAGTACTTCGAGAACCGTTTCGACGTCTCCGCGGTGGGCGCGATTTCCCTGGGCGACGCGTCCCAGCCCAGCCCCGCCCGGGTCGACGAGCTGCGTAACCGGGTGGTGGAGCAGAATGTCGACTGCGTGTTCAGTGAGCCGCAGTTCAACCCGCAGCTGGTGAAGAGCGTGTTCGGTGGCACCGGGGCCAATACCTCCATTGTGATCGATCCCCTGGGCACGGATCTGCCGCTCGACGGCGAGCTGTATCCGCAGCTGCTGCGCAAGCTCGCGAACGCGGTGAGTGAATGCGCGCAGACCCGTTGAAGCACCATCGCGCTCCCCTCTGAGAGGGGGGCGCCCTGCCAGCGGATCGCGGTATGCGTCGTCGGCGTCCCGCGGTTTCGAGCCGACGCTCATTCGCTCCGCAACGCCGGGTGGCAGGCCAGTCGCTGCCATCCGGCGTTTCCGGTGTGGCTCCTTTCCGGTTCTATTCCCCCCCCAATGTCTCCCGGATTAACGGTCAGCTAACGCCTTGCCGGTATAACGGTTGGCGACGCCCCCTGGGGCGGGGGAGGCCGGGCATGCCACCCGGCGTATTGGATAGCTCATCCGGAAAGGAGACGAGAGTGAAAGGGAAGGCAATTGCCAACAGGCCGAACGCGCTCGCGGCGGCGGGACTGCTGATGAGTGCGGCGGCGTTTCCGGCGGCCGCCGCGGGCAC
This sequence comes from Arhodomonas sp. KWT2, assembly GCF_041949875.1. Lineage (NCBI taxonomy): Bacteria > Pseudomonadati > Pseudomonadota > Gammaproteobacteria > Chromatiales > Ectothiorhodospiraceae > Arhodomonas > Arhodomonas sp. KWT2. The sequence continues at coordinate 159,891 of NZ_JBHFPQ010000039.1, read as the reverse complement.
GCTCACCCTGGGCGTGGACGGCATCTACGGCACGACGGAGGCGGATATCTCCGGCTTCGACGACACCGGTGACGGCCATCACTCCGGGGCAATGCTCGAGATCGATTACGCCGAGGAGCACTGGATGGTCGAGGGCCGCCTCGCCATGACCGAGGGCGACGTCGACTACGAGCTGGAAGAGCAGAGCGTCGACTACGGTAGCTACGGCAGTTATGGCAGCTACGGCAGTTACGGGCTCACCAGCCAGGAATTCGACATGAGCGCGGACAGCACCACCTACGCCGGCGGTGTTCGCGTCATGCTGCGCGATTCGCTTGCCGCCAGCAGTTTCTATGGTGTCTACAGCGGGATCGGGCTGGCGCACGTGAAGATGGAGGGGCGTATCCCCTCACCCTCGTACGAGGACGACACGCGCAACCGCTACAAGGACACGATCAGGAACTGGTATATCCCCGCCGGCGTGATCGTGGGCGGGGACGTGGCCGGCTCGCCGTGGCGCTGGGAGGCGAGGGCCGAATACCGCGCGGTGATCGACTCCGACCTGGAGCGGGACGTCGAAGGCGGCCAGGGATCTTTCGACGACAGCCCCAGCGTCTACGGGCTCCAGGCCGAGGCGACACTCGCGTACCGGGTGGATAACGGCGGCACCCCGATCGAGCTGCGGGCCACGCCCTACGTGGCCCGGTGGAGCGCTGACGACACCTCCAGCGAGCGCAACCAGTACGGGATCCGTCTCGGCGTGGCGTTCTAGCGGCGGCCATCCGCCCGGCGCCGGAGCCCGCCTCAGGCGCCTCCGGCGAGCCGGGCGACCCCGCTGACGAGCTCGCGGTAGGGCGACGGGGTCGCCCCGCCGTACTTTCTGGCGAAGTTCCTCGCCCGCTGCCGCTCCCGGCTCCCGTGCCGGGTCAGCGCCAGGATGCGTTCGCCGATGTCCCCGGCGGCGGCGTGGAAATGCGTGCCGTCGCCGAGTCCCGCGCGCCGGAGCGCGTCCACCTGAAGCCCCTGCTCGGGGTGGAGGTCCAGCCCGAATACCGGTGTCCCGGCCATCAGGCTCGCGATGGTGGCGCCGTTGCCGGCGTGGCAGACGAAGCAGCTCGCCTGCCGGGCCATGGCGTCGATATCGAAGGGCCGCAGGGTGATCTGGACGTTGGTGCTGCGCGGCAGCCGCCGGGCCAGCGCCTCCGGGCGCTCGCCCTTCTTCGGCGAGAGGTGCAGCACGAACCGGGCGCGGACCCGGTTGAGGCGGAGCAGCACCCGTTCGATGCCGGGGGCGCCGGCCTTGAGGTAGCCGGCGATCCGCGGCCCCTTGCCCTGCGGCCACTCGAGCGCCGATCCGGGGGAGAGGTTCTCGGAGACCGGGCCCGTGTACCGGCCGTCGCGGCGTATGTGGCCGAAGTGATCGACCTCCGGGGCGCCGGTGATGAAGACCGGCCCGGGGTCGAAGACCGCCTCGAGGCCGTCGACCGGTGTCAGGCCGCTCGCGTGCAGTGCCTGGTTGACCGACTCCAGGGCCGTGTCGTAGCCGGCGTCATGCGCCACCCCGCTGCCGGTCATGTGCTCCGGGATGAGCCGGGGCAGCGGGGCCGGGGGATAGTAGAAGCCCGTGCCGAACCCGAGCCGGGGCGTGTCCACGCCCCGCGCGGCGAGGATGGCCGTCGGCGCGTACTCGAAGGCGATCACGTCCGGGGCATGCTGCTCGAACAGCGCGCGCCACCCGGCGATGGCTTCGACGAGGCGGTCCGGGTCCGAGTAGCCGCGGGAGAGCAGCAGATCGGAGTAGAACACCGTGGCCACGTCCGGCGAACGGGTGGCGGGCAGCACCGGTGCCTGCACCACCTCGCAGGCGAGCCCCCTGCGGCGCGCGACCCCTTCCATGAGCCGCCGGTCCCTGGCGGCGATGACCACGTGGAGGCCGGTGGCCTCCAGGCCGCCGGTCACGCAGGCGATCTTGTTGGCATGGCCGTAGCCCTCGCCCATACCCCAGCAGATCATCACCGTGGACACGCGTCTTCCCCTCTCGCCGGCTCGCGGGTCGTGCCGCCCGTGTGTGTCCGGCGGGCGGCGTCTCTCCGGGAGACAACCCTGCCTGAAGTATCGTGGGCCGTCATGTTGGTGCGGCGTTGCCGCCGGCGCGGTGCGGCAGGCCGGTGGCCTGCGGGCAGGCGGCGTCCCCCGGACCGGGTGCGGTCACACGGTGAGATCGGTGCGCCAGCGCCGGCCGTCGGTGAGCTTGGCGAGGAGGGTGCGCAGGCGGTCGCGGACGTGCCGCGCGGCGATGGACAGGGGCCGGTCGGCGACCCGGGCGAGGTAGATGCTGCGCTGGATCTCCGGGTCGCGGATGGGGTAGGTCTGCAGGCCGGCGCCCACGCTGCCGTGGCGGGCGAGGCGCGGCGAGAGCACGGTGTAGCCGGCGCCTTCGGCGACCAGCGCCTTGATCGGCTCCAGCGCGTCCATCTCCAGCACGATGTCCAGGCCGACGGCCCGCCGCCGTACCGCGGCCTCCAGCTCCTCGCGCACGCCGTGGGGGCGCCCCGGCATGATCAGCGGCAGACCGTCCAGTGCCGAGAGCGGCAGGTTGCCCTCCGGGCCGCTGGTCAGGGCGGAGAGGCGTTCGTCCCCCGCCGGGCCGACCACGTGCAGCTCCTCGGTGGCGATGAGCTCCATTGCCAGCCCGGAGACGGTCTCCGCGCCGAAGACCAGCGCCAGGTCGAGGTTGCCCTGGCGCAGCCACTCCAGGGTGTGGCCGGACAGGCCCTCGGCGATGCGCAGCTGGACCTCCGGCAGCTCGCGGCGCACCTGCAGCGCGAGGGGCACGCTCAGCAGCATGCCCAGCGAGGTGGGGATGCCGATGTGGGTCGGTCCGGCGGGGCGGGCCTCGGTGTCCTGGATGTCGTCGCGGATGGCCTGGAAATCGCTGAGCAGCTTGCGGGCGTGGCCGAGCAGCCGGGTGCCGGTCTCAGTGAGGCGCACGCCCCGCACGCTGCGCACGAGCAGCTGGGTGCCGAGCTCCTCCTCGAGCTGGCGGACGTGCTGGCTCAGTGCCGGCTGGGCGACGTCGAGCTGCTCCGCGGCCCGGGTGATGGACCCCGCGTCGGCGATGGCGGCGAAGTAGCGCAGCTGGCGGATGTCCATGGTCCCGGCATATCCATCATTTCCGATGATTGCTTTGACTCTAAATCAAAGTGTTTTTTATTGGAACGATCGCGCCTCACCCGAGCCGCTCGGCCACCAGGTGGCCGGAGACGCCGCCCAGGCCCGGTCCCGGGTGGGTGGAGGCACCGATGTGGTGCAGCCCGCGGATGCAGGTGCGGTGGCCGTCGCCGTCGTTGAGCGGGCGCCAGAGCAGGAACTGGTCCGCCTGGCAGTCGCCGGCGTAGGGATCGCCGCCGACGAGGTTGATGTTCATGGCCTCCAGGTCGGCGGGGGAGAGCACGCGGCGGCCGAGCAGGGCGCGCTCCAGGTTGGGGACGTGCGCCGCGAGGCGGGCGACGATGCGGTCCGCGTAGGCCTCGCGGGTGGCCTCGTCCCAGGCACCGTCGGCGGGTGCGGGGATGCTGCCGGCGGCATCCCCGCGGATGTGACGGGGCAGCTCCTGGAGCTGAATCCAGAGGATCCACTTGCCCTCCGGGGCGCGGGAGGGGTCCAGGGCGGTGGGCTGGGCGACCACCACCGAGGCCTCCGCCGGCAGCAGTCCCCGCTCGGCCTCGTTCACCGCGCGGGATACCCCGTCCAGCCCCGGGGTGAGGTGCAGCATGGCGACCTCGTGCAGGGCCGGGTCCGGCCATTCCGGGGGCTCGTCGAGGGCGAGGTGGATCTGCATGCACCCGCGTCCGTAGCGGTAGCGGGCGGCATCGTCGCGCACCCGCGCCGGCACGGCGGCGTCGCGGAGCAGGCGGCCGTAGAGCTGGGTGGGGGTGGTGCTGCACACCACCGCGCGCCCGGCGGTGTAGCGTTCGCCCGCGGTGGTTTCCACGCCCCGGGCGCGGCCGCCCTCGACGACCACCCGGTCGACGTCGGCGCCGGTGACGAAGCGCCCGCCGTTGGCCTCGACCACGCCGCGGAAGGCGTCCACCAGGCGTTCGCTGCCGCCGCGGACCACCGGCATGCCCGCCCCCTCCAGGGTGAAGGCGATGAGCCGCAGCATGTGTCCGCCCAGGGCGCTGTCCGGCCCCAGGCCGGTGTGCAGGATCCATGGGGCGAGGCAGGCACGGAGGTGCCCGGACTCGAAGGTCCGCTCCAGCCAGGTGCGCGCGCTCTCCATACTCTCGCCGAAGTAGCGGATCAGCCCGCGGTGGCCCTCGCGGCGGCCATGGCGGAACAGCGTCTTCGCCACGCCCCAGCTCTTGAGCTCGCTGCCGAGCAGGGTGAACGTGGTGTCCGCGTGGGCGGCGACCGCGTTCATGGCGGCGTCGAAGCGCTCGCCGTCGCCGGCGGCGAGGGCGTTCATCGCCTCGATGTTGCGCCCGCGATCCCGCGAGAGGATGAAGTGGCTGCCGTCCGGCAGGATCACGCCCGTGGGCGTGTCCGTGTTCGCGTACTCCAGGCCCTGCGCGTGGAGGGCCTCGCCGAGGGCGGCATACCCCGGCGAGGTGACGAACAGGGGGTGGAAGCCGGAGAGGGTGTCGTGGTGGAAGCCCGGCACGGTGGCCTCCTCGGTGCGGATGCACCCGCCCGGGCGGTCGTTGCGTTCGAGCACGATCACCCGCCGGCCCCGGCGCGCGAGCCCCGCGGCGCAGACCAGCGAGTTGATGCCGCTGCCGACGATCACGCAGTCGGCGTTGCGGTCTCTGGCGGTATCGCTCACGGCGCTGCCTCCTGTCGTTCCGTGGATCAGAACGGGATGGTGACGATCACCCGAGCGGTGGTGCCCTCGGGGCGGTGCTCGCTGTGGTACTCGTCGTAGAGCGCGGCGTCGAAGCTCATGCCCAGCGACTTCGAGCGGTAGGTCACCTGGCCGCCGACGGCATGGACCTCGTCCTTGGGCGTGGGCACGCCCGCGGGGGCGTCGTCCTCGGTGAGCTGCCAGCTGTCGTAGCCCACCAGCCCCACGGTGAGCGCGGGGTTGAAGCTGTGGCTGATGCCCCACTCGGCCACCCAGTTGTCGCCGGGCTCGATGTCGGTGCCCTCGATCTCCGAGGCCATGGTCTCGTAGCGGTTGAGCAGCGAGACCGCCCAGGTGCGGTCGGCGGTGAGATACCAGGTGCCGCCGAGTGTGACCATCACGTTGGAGTAGCCCTGGCCCACGGAGGCCGCCGCGGCCACGGGGTTGTCGTCGTCGTAGTCGCTGAACGCGTCGGTCCAGTAGCCGGCGGCGAGGACCGTGTCGTAGCGCTCGCCGTGCCAGGCGAGGATCAGCGGGCTGAGGAAGACGTCGCCGAGGCCGCTGTCGCTCTCACTCAGGCCCATGGCGTCGACGTCCTTGTCCAGGATCGGGGCGATGGCCTCCATGCCGTAGTCCGCGCCGAGGAACTGCTTGTCGGTGATCCAGATCGCGCGGGGCACCACCGCCCGGACCGTGGCGCTGTCGTCGCCGCCGGGGATCTCGCCGTCGTTGTCGCTGATGGCGTCGACCTTGACGTTGTCGGAGTCGTAGTACACGCCGTAGGTGCGCAGGTAGAAGCCCGGCGGCGGCACCGACGCCCCCAGGCTGCCCTCCACGCCGGGGACATAGTGCTGCGTGGCGTCGGCCGAGGCGGCGGCGGGCAGGGCGGCGGCGATCGCGGTGGCGAGGCCGGCCGCGACGAGGCGGTTGCAGTGGGTCATGGTTCTCTCCTCCCCGTGATTATTGTGTCAGTCGGTTCACTCGAACGCGCCGAAGGCGCCGTTCATGTACAGCAGCGGGCTCTCCGGCTCGCTGGTGACGACCTCCTTGACCTCGCCGATGAGAACCGCGTGGGTGTGGGTGACCAGCATCTCCTCGACGACGCACTCGAAGCTCGCCAGCGCCCCGCGCAGCATCGGGATGCCGTGGGAGGAGACGTCCCAGGCCGTCGCCTCGAAGGGGTTCTCGCCGGGCTCGCCGAGCATGCCGGCGAAGCGCCGGGCGACCGTCTCCTGCTCGCGGCTGAGCACGTTGACGGACATGCGCCGGCTCGCGGCGATGAGCTGGAAGGTCCGCCCGCCGAGGTTCACGCAGGCGAGCAGCCGCGGCGGCTCGGCGGACAGCGAGGTCACCGCGGTGGCGGTGAGGCCGTTGCGCTCGCCCTCGTGGGCGGTGGCGACGATGTTCACCGCCCCGGCGAGGCGGCGCATGCCGCCCTTGAAGTCCGCCGCCGGTGCGGCGTGGTCGCGGGCGAAGGCGGACAGTCCCTCGTTGGCCGGGGGCGGGAAGTGCCGGGTGTGCTGCATGCGGATGTTGGCGTTGGCCATGGCGTTGTCCTCCGGTGTCTCGGGCTCGCGGCGGCCGTGCCCGGCGGGCGCGGCCGCCATGGATTACGCCGCCTGCAGGGCGTCCAGGTAGGCCTCGGCGGCCCCGGCCTCCATGAACCAGGGGAAATAGTCCCGCGGGTCGTTGAAACCGTTGGCCATGCGCCGGGCCAGGGCCGGGTTCTCCTGGGCGGCGCCGAGCAGCTGCAGCATGTGCGGGGCCGGGGGCTGGAGCAGGGCGTTGGTCCAGTCGACGACGTAGCGGGCGTAGTCCCAGTAGTGTTCGAAGGTGGCCTGCATCCAGTCGGTGTCGTAGGGGGCGTCGCCGCGGGCGAGGATGGCCTCGAGGTAGGCGGCGGCGCACTTGGAGGCGTTGTTCGAGCCCTGGCCGGTGATCGGGTCGTTGAGCACCACGGTGTCGGCCATGCCCATCACGGCGGCGCCGGAGGGCAGGCGGGCCACGGGGTGGCGCACCGTCGGGGGGAAGCGCCCGGCGAGGGTGCCCTGGTCGTCGGTGAGCTCGACGTTGCGGCAGCGTGCGGCCTCCCAGGGGAGGTAGGCGTCGAGGATCTCGAGGCTGCGCTCGAGGTGGCCGCGGGGGCCGTCCACGTCGCCCCAGCAGTCCATGGGGCCGCCCGGCACGCCTTCGAACACCATGATCTCGCACGGGCCGGTGAGCGTCAGCGCCGGGAAGACGAAGTACTCGCCCACGCCGGGGATGAGGTTGAAGCACACCGCGGAGTGCTCCGGGCGCGGGGTCATGCCGTGGACGTAGGTCAGCGCCAGGGCGCGCTGGGGCTTGTCGAAGGTCGAGCGTTCGGCGTCGCGCTCGAACAGCCGGCCGATCTCGCCCTTGCCGGAGGCGACGATCACCAGGTCGTAGTCCCGGGCGTAGGACTCGAGGTCCTCGACGCCGGCGTCCTGGATGCGCAGGTCACCGCCGCGGCGGGTGAATTCCTCCATCCACGCCGGCATCTTCACGCGCTGGTCCACGGACTGGGCGTAACTGTCCAGCCGTCCGGCCCATTCGAGCTGCTTGCCGCCGCCGTTCTCGGCGGGGACGGTGAACGAGATCCCCTCCACCGGCGGGCAGTCCTCCTCCCAGAAGTTCAGCCCGAGGTCGCGCTCGTGCTGGAGCGCGGCGTCGAACATGCACTGGCTGGAGGTGACGCGGCCGTTGCGGATGTCCTCGCCGCTGCGGTTGGAGACGATGGTGACGCCGTAGCCGTTGTCGAGCAGGCCGATGCCGAGCTGGAGCCCGGACTGGCCGCCGCCGATGATCATGATGCGACGCATGGTTCTCTCCTCCTCAGGTTCTGGTCCGCACCCGCCACCGGATTGCCCGGGGGTGAGCGGCGGTGGCGCGTGCGGGGTGTCCGGTGCGGGCGGTTCGCCGCCGGGCCGGAATTCGCCGGCCTAGCCGAGCCGGGTGATGGCCGCGGCGGCCTGTTCGGGTCCCATCGCGGTGTAGCCACCGTCCACGGCGTAGTCCGCGCCGGTGACGAAGCTCGCCTCCGGCGAGCACAGGAAGCGCACCACCGCCGCCACCTCCCCGGCCTCGCCCAGGCGCCCGGGCAGGTGGTAGTCCGCGGCCACGTGGTCCGCCTTTTCCCGGTCGCCGCCGGCGAGCGCCTCGATGACGTTGGACCAGGTCCAGCCGGGGGAGACGCTGTTCACGCGGATGCCCTCGCCGGCGAGATCCACCGCGGCGGAGCGGGTGAGCTGGAGCATGGCGGCCTTGGTGGCGGGGTAGAGCCAGCGCCCGGACTGGGCGACCCTGGCGCTGATGCTGCCGAAGTTGACGACGCTGCCGCCGCCGCGCCCGCGCATGTGGGGGCGCACCGCCCGCAGCATCATGACCGCGCCGATGAGGTTGACGTCGAAGGCGGTGTGCCAGTCCTCGCGCGTCGAGTCCGCGCCGTCGTCGACGTAGCAGCAGGCCAGGTTGACGAGGATGTCCACGCCGCCGTCGCGGGAGACCACCGTGTCCACGCAGCGGCGGATCGCCTCGTCGTCGGTGACGTCGGTGGCGATGAAGCGTGCGCCGTTGCCGATGGCCTGCGCCGCGCTCTCACCGCCGTCGGTGTCGATGTCGGCGAGGGTGACGCGGGCGCCGGCCTCGCACAGTGCAGCGGCCACGGCGCGGCCGATGCGGGTGGCGCCGCCGGTGACGATGGCGACTTTGTTATCCAGTGATGCCATGAGCCTCTTCCTCCTCGCGGGTCGTTGACGTCCCGTCGCGTTTCGTTGTTTTATGTTTGAAATATTTCAGCGCCCCCGCCCGGCCACAATCCGCTTTGCGCATCCGCTGTCCGGTATGCGCAGAGAAGCGGCGGACGGGGGCGGAGAAGGGCGGAAAGCCCCGCGTCGTTGTTGATTCCGAAGGGGAGGAGCCGGGGGCCGTTTCGCGGCCGCCGGCGGAGGCAGAGGCATCATGACCGAGTCTCCGGGCGGCGCCTTGCCGCTGGCCGGCTACGGCCTGTTCGAGACGGGCGACGTCGACGAGGCGCGGGAGTGCGTCGCCCGCGTGTTCTCCGCTCACCGGCTGGCGCCGGTGCGGGGGCCGGCGGACCTCGACGCCCACCACAACCGCGTCGACCTCGGCGGCGTGAGCGTGAACTACCTGCGCTACGGCGCCACCGTGTCCATCGACCCTGGCGAACTGGGCTCGTACTACCTCCTCCAGCTCCCGCTCGCCGGCGGTGCGGAGATTACCTGCGGCGGCGAGAGCGTCTCCGCCGGTCCCCGGCGGGGGACGCTGCTCGGCCCCGCCGGACGGGTGCGCATGTGCTGGAGCGGCGACTGCGGCAAGCTGCTGGTGCAGGTGCGCCGGGAGGTGATGAGCGGCTACGTCCAGGCGCTTCTCGGTGGCGCCGCTCCGGGCGTCCCGCGTTTCGACCTGGCGGTGCCGATGGATGCCGGCCCGGGGCGGATGCTCATGGACACCGTGCGCTTCGTCACCGCGCGCCTGGATGCCGATCCCGCGGCCGCCGCCAATCCCCTGGTGGCGGCGCAGCTGCGCCAGATGCTGCTCTCCGCGCTGGTCTGCGGCCAGGCCGGCGACGTCGCCAGCCGCCTGCTCGTGCCGGAGCAGGGTGCGTGCCCGCGCTACGTCCGCCGCGCCGAGGAGTACATCGAGGCGCATGCCGCCGAGGCGCTGACCCTGGAGGACGTCGCCCGCGCCTGCGCGGTGAGCGCCCGGGCGCTGCAACAGGGCTTCCGCAGTCACCGCGGCTGTACCCCGATGGGCTTCCTGCGCGAGGTGCGTCTGCGGCGCGTGCATGCCGCCCTTGCGGATGCCGACCCGGACGATCCGCCGCGGGTCGGCGAGGTCGCCCTGGCCTGGGGCTTCGCCCACTTCGGCCGCTTCGCCGCCCGCTACCGCGAGCGCTTCGGCGAGCCGCCGTCCCAGACCCTCGCCCGCGCTCGTCGCTGAGGCGGCGAAACCGTGGCCCGGGCGTCACCGTGGCTGGGTCATTTCCGGTATGATGGCGCGCTTTCCGGGACAGCATCCGATCGGGAGAGGCTATGCGCATCACCATCTTCGGCACCGGCTACGTGGGTCTGGTCACCGGCGCGTGCTTCGCGGAGGTGGGCAACCACGTCGTCTGCGTGGACGTCGACGCCGCCAAGGTCGACCGGCTCAACGCCGGCGAGGTGCCCATCTACGAGCCCGGTCTGGAGACCCTGGTGACGCGCAACCGCGCCGCCGGGCGGCTGGAGTTCACCACCGACGCCGAGCGCGGCGTGCACCACGGCAGCTTCCAGTTCATCGCCGTGGGCACGCCGTCCGACGAGGACGGCTCCGCGGACCTGCAGTACGTGCTCTCCGTGGCCCGGACCATCGCCGGGCACATGAACGGGCACCGGGTCATCGTCGACAAGTCCACGGTGCCGGTGGGCACCGCGGACCGTGTGCGCGAGGCGGTCTCCACGGTGCTCGCCGAGCGCGGCGAGGAGATCGGCTTCGACGTGGTCTCCAACCCGGAATTCCTCAAGGAGGGCGCCGCGGTGGAGGACTTCATGAAGCCCGACCGGGTGATCGTCGGCACCGACGACGCCGCCGCCGGCGAGCGCATGCGCGAGCTCTACGCGCCCTTCAACCGCAACCACGACCGCCTGATCGTCATGGACGTGCGCTCCGCGGAGCTCACCAAGTACGCCGCCAACGCGATGCTGGCCGCCAAGATCAGCTTCATGAACGAGCTCGCCAACCTCGCCGACCGCGTCGGCGCGGATATCGAGCGCGTGCGCGTGGGCATGGGCTCGGACCCGCGGATCGGCTACCACTTCATCTATCCCGGGGCCGGCTACGGCGGCTCGTGCTTCCCCAAGGACGTGCGCGCGCTGGTACGCACCGCCTACGACGTGGACTACGCGCCGCAGATGCTCCAGGCGGTGGAGGACGTCAACGAGCGCCAGAAGAGCTATCTGTTCACCCGGCTGCGTGAGCACTTCGGCGGCGACCTCTCCGGGCGGACCATCGCCCTCTGGGGCCTGGCCTTCAAGCCCAACACCGACGACATGCGCGAGGCCTCCAGCCGCCGGCTCATGGAGTCGCTGTGGGAGGCCGGGGCGTCGGTGCGGGCCTTCGACCCCAAGGCGATGGACGAGGTCCGCCGGATCTACGGCGACCGCCCCGGGCTGACCCTGTGCGACGACCCGGACGCGGTGCTGGAGGGGGCCGACGCGCTGGCGATCGTCACCGAGTGGAACCTCTTCCGCAGCCCGGACTTCGAGGCCATCCGCGAGCGCCTGCGCGAGCCGGTGATCTTCGACGGCCGTAACCTCTACGACCCGGCGGCGCTGCGCCGTCACGGCTTCACCTACTACGCCGTGGGCCGGCCGGTGGCGCGGCCCTGAACCGGGACGGCGGCGGTCCGCCCGTCGCCATGCGTTTACCCCCCGGTGGACGACCTAGTATCCTTCGGCAATACTCATCCGGACTGTCTCCCGCGCCCGCGCGCGGCCGGTCCGCATAGCGCATTCAGTGACGAGGTTTATGGCGCCCAAGGTCTACGTACACACCCACGGCTGTCAGATGAACGAGTACGACTCCGCGAAGATGGCGGAGGTGCTCGGTGCCGAGCGCGGCTACGAGCGCGTGCGTACCGCCGAGGAGGCGGACCTCATCCTGCTCAATACCTGCTCCGTGCGCGAGAAGGCGCAGGAGAAGGTGTTCTCGCAGCTCGGGCGCTGGAAGGCGCTCAAGGCCGAGCGCCCGGGGCTGATGATCGGCGTCGGCGGCTGCGTGGCGAGCCAGGAGGGCGCGGCCATCGCCGAGCGCGCGCCCTACGTGGACATGGTCTTCGGGCCCCAGACCCTGCACCGTCTGCCGGATATGGTGGACCGCGCGGGCGGGGCGCAGCGCACGGTGGTGGACGTCAGCTTCCCGGAGATCGAGAAGTTCGACCGCCTGCCCGAGCCCCGGGCCGAGGGGCCGACCGCCTTCGTCTCGATCATGGAGGGCTGCAGCAAGTACTGCAGCTTCTGCGTGGTGCCCTACACCCGCGGTGAGGAGATCTCGCGCCCGTTCGAGGACATCCTCGGCGAGTGCGCGGAGCTCGCCGAGCAGGGCGTGCGCGAGGTCACCCTGCTGGGGCAGAACGTCAACGGCTACGCCGGCGCCATGGACGACGGCACGCCGGCGGACCTGGCGCTGCTGATCCACTACATCGCCGCCATCGACGGCATCGACCGCATCCGCTTCACGACGTCCCATCCGCTGGATTTCAACGATGCGCTGATCGAGGCCTACGCGGAGGTCCCGGAGCTGGTCGGCCACCTGCACCTGCCGGTGCAGAGCGGCTCCGACAACGTCCTGCGGCTGATGAAGCGCAACCACACCCGGGACGATTTCCTCGATCTCGCCGCCCGGCTGCGCGAGGCGCGCCCGGACCTGGTGATGTCCTCGGACTTCATCGTCGGCTTCCCCGGCGAGATGCGCCAGGACTTCGAGGACACCATGGACCTCATCGAGCAGGTGGGCTTCGACCAGTCCTTCAGCTTCGTGTTCTCCAAGCGCCCGGGCACGCCGGCCGCCCAGCTCCCCGACGCCACGCCCATGGCGGAGAAGAAGGAGCGGTTGCAGCGCATGCAGGCCCTGCTCAACGACAACGCCCGGCGCATCAGCGAAGCGATGGTCGGCACGGTGGAGACCGTGCTGGTCGACGGCGTCTCCAAGAAGGACGCCAGCGAGGTGGCGGGGCGCACGGAGAACAACCGTGTGGTCAACTTCCCGGGGCCGCAGCGGCTGATCGGCCGGTTCGCGCGCGTGCGCATCACCGAGGCCCTGGCCAATTCCCTGCGCGGCGAGTTCGTCGGCTTCGACGAGGCCCTCGAGCCCGGACTGGCCGCCGCCAGTGCCTGATCGCAGCGAGGGCGAACGCATAGTGACTGACACCCCCGAGGCCATCGACTTCACCCTGGACCCCCCGGACAACGAGCGACTGGCGAGCCTGTGCGGACAGTTCGACGAGCACATCCGCCAGGTCGAGCGCCGGCTCGGCGTGGAGATCAGCAACCGCGGCCACCGCTTCCGCATCATCGGCGAGGACAGCGCCGCGCTGGCGGCGAGCCGGGTGCTGCAGGCCCTCTACGACGCCTCCGGCGAGGGCCCGCTCAGCCCGGAGAACGTCCACCTCTACCTGCAGAAGGCGGACGTGGAGGCGCGCACGGAGCCCGAGGCCAGTGAAGGCGCCGCCGGCGACGACGTGGTCATCCACACCCGCAAGGGCCAGGTGCGCGGGCGCGGCCCGAACCAGCGCCGCTACCTGCACAGCGTCATCACCCACGACCTCAACTTCGGCGTCGGTCCCGCGGGTACGGGCAAGACCTACCTCGCCGTGGCCTGCGCCGTGGACGCGCTGGAGCGCGACCTGGTCCAGCGCCTGGTGCTGGTGCGCCCGGCGGTGGAGGCCGGCGAGCGGCTGGGCTTCCTGCCCGGCGACCTCGCCCAGAAGGTGGACCCGTACCTGCGCCCGCTCTACGACGCGCTCTTCGAGATGCTCGGCTTCGAGCGGGTGAACAAGCTCATCGAGCGCAACGTCATCGAGGTGGCCCCGCTGGCGTACATGCGCGGGCGCACACTCAACAACGCCTTCATCATCCTCGACGAGGCCCAGAACACCACCGTCGAGCAGATGAAGATGTTCCTCACCCGCATCGGCTTCGGCTCCACCGCCGTGGTCACCGGCGACGTCACCCAGGTGGACCTGCCGCCGGGCAAGACCTCCGGGCTGCGCGACGCCATCGACGTCCTCCGGGGCGTTACCGGGGTGAGCTTCACGTTCTTCGGTGCGCGCGACGTCGTGCGCCATGATCTGGTACAACGGATCGTGCAGGCCTACGATGCCCGCTCCGGTGACGGCGGCGAGGCCGCGCACTGAACGGGTCCAGGGTGGGTGCCCCGATGATCGATACGGACATACAGCTCGCCTCCGCAGTGGCGGAGGTCCCCGACGACGACGACTTCAGACGCTGGGTCGAGGCCGCGCTGGCCGGCCGTCGGCTGGAGGCGGAGGTGAGCGTGCGCATCGTCGACGAGCCGGAGGGCCGCGAGCTCAACGCCACCTACCGGGGCCGCGACTACGCGACCAACGTCCTTTCCTTCCCCGCCGGGCTGCCCGAGGGCGTGGACCTGCCCATGCTCGGCGATCTCGTGATCTGCGCGCCGGTGGTCGAGCGCGAGGCCGCGGAGCAGGGCAAGCCCGCGCGGGCGCACTGGGCGCACATGGTGGTCCATGGCATCCTGCATCTGCTCGGCCACGACCACATCGAGGACGACGAGGCCGAGCTCATGGAGGCGGAGGAGCGCACCGTGCTCGCCGCCCTGGGTTTCCCCGATCCCTACGCAGAGTCCGTGGAGGTGCCGGAAGGCGACTAGCCGGGCCCGGCGTGGATCGGTTAGCCGGCCGGTGGGCCCGCTAACCAATCAACGCATCCGGCGCTTTCCGAGGCAACCATCGAGAGCTTGATGAACGAGGACCGATCAGGCAGTAGCAGCAGTAGCCAATCGCACAACGGCCATCACCGTAGCTGGCTCGAGCGTATCGGCCAGGCACTTTCCGGCGAGCCCCGCGACCGCGAGGATCTCGTCGAGGTGCTGCGCCAGGCCACCGAGCGCGAGATCCTGGACCACGACGCCCTGGCGATGATCGAGGGCGTGCTCCACGTCTCCGAGCTGCAGGCCCGCGACATCATGATCCCGCGCTCCCAGGTGGCGGTGCTCCAGCGCAGCGACCGGGTCTGGGACCTGATGCCCACCATCGTCGAGACGGGGCATTCGCGCTTCCCGGTGACCGGGGAGAGCCGCGACGACGTCATCGGCATCCTCATCGCCAAGGATCTGCTGCGCTATCTCGATCCGGACACCCAGCGCGAGTTCAACCTGCGCGAGCTGCTGCGTCCCGCGCTGTTCATCCCCGAGAGCAAGCGGCTGGACGCGCTGCTCAAGCTCTTCCAGGACAGCCGCAACCACCTGGCGGTGGTGGTCGACGAGTACGGCGGCCTCGCCGGCATCGTGACCATCGAGGACGTCATCGAGCAGATCGTCGGCGAGATCGACGACGAACACGACGACGAGGACGACGGCTGGATCCTCTCCCGCGGCGACGACGGCGAGTTCGTGGTCAAGGCGCTCACGCCCATCGACGAATTCAACGAGAACTTCGGCACTGACTTCAGCGACGAGGAGTTCGACACCGTCGGCGGGCTGGTGGCCAACGGCTTCGGCCACGTCCCCCGGCGGGGCGAGGCGCTGGAGCTCGGCGGCTGCCGTTTCGAGGTGGTGCGCGCCGACAGCCGCCGGATCTACCTGCTCCGCGTCAGCCGCTTCCCGGTGGCGGTCGCGGTGGAGGACGAAGACCACTCCCAGGCCGGCTGACCATGCCGGTACGTGTGCTCGCGGGCCGGGCGGGCCCGTTCCTCGCCCTGCTGGCCGGACTCGCCATGGCGCTGGGCTTCGCCCCGTACGGCCACGGCTGGATCGTGCCGCCGGCGCTGGCGGTGGCCTTCGCCCAGGTCGCCGCGGCCCCGCGCCGCCGTGCGGCCCTCGGTGCCTACCTCTTCGGCCTCGGCTACGCCGGGGCCGGCGTGTACTGGATCTTCATCAGCATCAGCCGCTACGGCGGCGGCCCCCTCGCCGCCAGCGCGGTGACGCCGCTGATGATCGCGCTGTTCGCGCTCTATCCCCTGGCCGCGCTGATGCTGGGCCGCTGGGTGGGTGCCGGGCGCCGGGGGGTAACCACCCTGGCGGCCCTGCCCGCCGCCTGGCTGCTGGTCGAGTGGGTGCGCAGCTGGCTGTTCACCGGCGCGACCTGGCTCGCCGTCGGCTATACCCAGGTGGACCTGCCCCCCGGTGCGCTGGCTCCGGTGCTGGGCCTCTACGGCGTCGGTGTGCTGGTGTGCGCCCCCGCCGGCGGTCTCGCCTGGCTGGCACTGCGCCCGGATGCGCGGCGGCTGGGCGTCGCGGCGGCGCTGATCGCTGCCTATCTCGCCAGCGGCGCGCTCTGGGGCGTGCACTGGAGCCGGCCCGCGGGCCCGGCGATGGACGTCGCACTGGTTCAGGGGAACGTCCCGCAGGACAAGAAGTGGCTGGTGGACAACCGCGTCGACACCCTGCGCTACTATGCACAGGCGAGCCGCCGGCATTACGGGACACCGCTGATCGTCTGGCCGGAGGCGGCGGTGCCCGCGTTCTACGACGCGGTGGCGGAGAACTTCCTCGACCCGCTGGCGGAGGAGGCGGCGGACGCCGGCAGCCATATCGTCACGGGCGTGCCCGCGAGGGGCGCGGACGGCGGCGCCTACAACGCGGTGGTGGTGCTCGGCCAGGGGCCGGCCACCGGCTACTTCAAGCGCCACCTGGTGCCGTTCGGCGAATACGTCCCGTTCCGGGGGCTGCTCGGCGGGGCGCTGGATTTCATCGGTGCGCCACTGGGGGATTTCAGTGCCGGCACCGAGCCGGCGCCGCTCACCGTCGACGGGGTCACCATCGGCGCCTCGGTGTGCTACGAGGTCACCTTCGGCCCGCTCATCGCCGATGCCCTGCCGCAGGCGCAGGTCCTGCTCAACGTCAGCAACGACGGCTGGTTCGGCGACTCCGCCGCGCCCCACCAGCACCTGGAGATGGCGCGCATGCGCGCGCTGGAGACCGGCCGGGAGATGCTGCGTGCCACCAACACCGGGATCACCGCCGTGATCGGCGCCGACGGCACGATCCGGGCGCAGGCGCCGCAGTTCGAGCGCACGGTGCTGGAGGCCTCGGTGCGCCCGCGCCGGGGGGAGACGCCCTACGTCGTCTACCGCGACGTGCCGGCGGTCGCACTCGTGCTGGCGGTGCTGGTGCTCGCCGCGGGGCTCGCCCGCGCGCCCCGCCGGCGCGCGGACTGAGATCCCCGCGGCGGCTCAGGCGGCGTCGGCGCTGGCGCGCACGAACACCGTGCCCCGGCACTTGGGGCAGGGCGGGATGTGGCCGGGGCGGGTGAAGGTCAGGTGCTCGCCGCAGGCCTGGCAGCGCAGGCGCCCGGGGCCGGCGATCTCGCCGGTGTGATACTCCGAGGCCCGCTCCAGGAACTGCTGGAACTCCAGCCATTCCAGCCGGGTACGGTCCGCCACGGAGGTGAAACGGTCGAGCAGCCAGTTCTCGATGAGCTGGACGTCCATGTGCAGCCAGGCGCTCAGATCCCGGTTGTTGCGCGCGGTGTAGTCGGCGGCCTCCTCGAGGTCGCGACGCAGCCATTCCGCCACCCGATCCGCTTCCTCGCGGGTGAGCTCGCCGAGCTCCACGGCGCGGTCGCGGGCGTGCTCCAGCGCCTCGCGAACATGCGGGCCGAGCTCCTTCTCCGCCGTGTCCAGTCGGTCGCGCAGGCGTTCGAGCATGCGTTCGTAGCCGCGCAGTTCGCGCTCGTGCTTGTCGTCGCTCATCAGCGTTCCTCGCCGTCGTATGGAGATGATCCGTCAATATGCCGTTCGCGGCGACTGGTGCAAACCCCTCGCGGGTCACGGTATCCTCTGCGCTTTAGCCGGGCGCCGGTCGCGGCGGCCCAACCGAACAGACCCACTGGATCGAACGAGCCCAAATGGAAGAGCAATACCAGCCGGAGGTGGTCGAGGCCGAGGCCCAGCAGTACTGGGAGCGCCACGAGTCGTTCAGGGCCGTCGAGCGGCCCGGGGCGGAGACCTACTACTGCCTGTGCATGTTCCCCTATCCCAGCGGCAAGCTGCACATGGGGCACGTGCGCAACTACACCATCGGCGACGTGGTCGCCCGCTACCAGCGCATGCAGGGCCGCAACGTCCTCCAGCCCATGGGCTGGGACGCCTTCGGCCTGCCCGCCGAGAACGCGGCGATGCAGAACCGGGTGCCGCCGGCGCAGTGGACCCGCGAGAACATCGAGCACATGCGCGGCCAGCTCCGGCGCCTGGGCTTCGGTTACGACTGGTCCCGCGAGTTCGCCACCTGCGACCCCTCGTATTACCACTGGGAGCAGTGGCTGTTCACCCGCCTCTACGAGAAGGGGCTGGCCTACAAGAAGACGGCCACGGTGAACTGGGACCCGGTGGATCAGACCGTGCTGGCCAACGAGCAGGTCATCGACGGCCGCGGCTGGCGATCCGGCGCGCCGGTGGAGCGCCGCGCCATCCCGCAGTGGTTCCTGCGCATCACCGACTATGCCGACGAGCTCCTCGACGCCCTCGACGCCATGCCGGGCTGGCCGGATCAGGTGCGCACCATGCAGCGCAACTGGATCGGGCGCTCCGAGGGCCTGGAGCTAGCCTTCGAGGTCATCGGCCACGACGAGCCGCTGCACGTGTTCACCACCCGGCCGGACACCCTCTACGGTGTCACCTACATGGGGCTCGCCGCCGAGCACCCGCTGGCCGCCGAGGCGGCGGCGGGCAACCCGGAGCTCGCCGCCTTCGTCGAGGAATGCCGCCACACCACGGTCTCCGAGGCGGACGTGGCGACCATGGACAAGCGCGGCATGGACACCGGCCTGCGCGCCCGCCACCCGCTCACCGGCGAGGCGCTGCCCATCTACGTCGCCAACTTCGTGCTCATGGAGTACGGCTCCGGCGCGGTCATGGCGGTGCCGGCCCACGACCAGCGCGACTGGGAGTTCGCCCGCGCCTACGAGCTGCCCATCCGCCAGGTGATCGATCCGGAGGGCGAGGGCGGCGACGTCGGCGAGGGCGCGGTCACCGCCCGGGGGACCCTGGTGAACTCCGGCGACTACACCGGCCTGTCCTCCGACGACGCCTTCGAGCGGCTGGCGGCGCATTTCGAGGCCGACGGCCGCGGGCGCCGCCGGGTGAACTACCGCCTGCGCGACTGGGGCGTCTCGCGCCAGCGCTACTGGGGCGCGCCGATCCCCATGATCAACTGCCCGGACTGCGGCGACGTGCCGGTGCCGGACGAGGACCTGCCCGTGGTGCTGCCCGAGGAGGTCACCATCGAGGCCGGCGGCTCGCCGCTCAAGCGCATGCCGGAGTTCTACCGTACCGCCTGCCCCCGCTGTGGCGCCGAGGCCGAGCGCGAGACCGACACCTTCGACACCTTCATGGAGTCGAGCTGGTACTACGCCCGCTTCGCCTGCGCGGACAGCGACACTGCCATGCTCGACGAGCGTGCCGACTACTGGACCCCGGTGAACCAGTACATCGGCGGCATCGAGCACGCCATCCTCCACCTGCTCTACGCGCGCTTCTACCACAAGCTGATGCGCGACGAGGGCCTGGTGAACTCGGACGAGCCGTTCACCAACCTGCTCACCCAGGGCATGGTGCTCAAGGACGGCGCGAAGATGTCCAAGTCCAAGGGCAACACGGTGGACCCGCAGGCCCTGGTGGACCGCTTCGGTGCCGACACCGTGCGGCTGTTCACGATGTTCGCCGCGCCGCCGGAGCAGTCCCTGGAATGGTCGGACTCCGGTGTCGAGGGGGCGTCGCGCTTTCTGCGCCGGCTGTGGAACCTCGTCGCCGCCCACGCGGCGGAGGGCCCGGCACCGGCGCTGGACCCGCAGGCCCTGGACGACGACGAGCGCGCCATGCGCCGCAAGGTCCACGAGACCCTGCGCAAGGCCGGCGACGACATGGGCCGGCGTTTCACCTTCAACACCGCCATCGCCGCGGTGATGGAGCTGACCAACGACGTCGGACGTTTCCAGGCGGACGGCGACGGGGCCCGGGCCGTGCGCCAGGAGGCGCTGGAGATCACCCTGCTGATCCTCGCGCCCATCGTGCCCCACATCACCCACCGGCTGTGGCAGGTCCTCGGCCACGAGGATGCCATCGTCGACCGCCCCTGGCCGGCGGTGGACGAGGCGGCCCTGACCCGCGAGACCGTCGAGCTGGTGGTCCAGGTCAACGGCAAGCTGCGCAGCCGTATCGACGTGGCGGCGGACGCGGACAACGACACCATCGAGTCCGCGGCGCTCGCCGACGAGAACGTGCAGCGGTTCACCGAGGGCAAGACGGTGCGCAAGGTCATCGTCGTCCCGGGCCGCCTGGTCAACGTGGTGGCGAAATGATGCGTGCATTCACCCGAGCGCTCACCGTCTGCCTGGCTGCCGTGATCGTTGCCGGCTGTGGCTGGCAGCTGCGCGGTGCGGGCATGGAAGGACTGTCCGGACGGGCGGTCGCGGTGACCGCACCCAACGGCCTGTCGACGCTGGAGCGCGTGGTCCGCCGCGAGCTCAACGCCCTCGGCGGCCGGATGGTGGCCGAGGGCGCGGGCGAGCAGAGCCTGGAGCTCGTCTCCGAGAACCAGAACCGCCGCGTGCTCGCCAAGGACGACCGTGGCCGGGCGGAGGAGTACGAGCTCACCTACCGCCTGAGCTACCGCATCGGCACACCGGGCAGCGACACCCCGCCGCGCTCCATGGTGGCCACCACCGACGGCACCTACCGCGCCGACGGCAACGACGCGCTCGCCGAGCAGTCGCGCCGCAACCGCCTGGTGGAGAGCCTGCGCGTGGAGGCGGTCCGGCTGATGCTCGCGCGACTGGCCGCGGCATCGCCGGAGCAGGGGCAGCCCTGACTATGGCCGAGCTGCGCCCGGAGCAGCTCCCCCGCCAGCTGAGCGCCGGGCTCGCGCCGGTGTACCTGCTCACCGGCGACGAGCCCCTGCTCGTCGAGGAATCCCTGTCGCAGATCCGCGAGGCCGCCCGCGCGGCCGGCTTCGACGAGCGCGAGGTGCTCCAGGTCGAGGCCGGTTTCGACTGGGGGCGTCTGCGCGAGGCCGCCCGCAGCCTGTCGCTGTTCAGCAGCCGCCGGCTGGTGGAGCTGCGCTGCCCGGACGGCAAGGTCGGCCGTGACGGCGGTGCCGCACTCAAGGAGTATGCCGGCGATCCGCCGGCGGATACGCTGCTGGTCGTGGCGGCCGCCGGCATCGACGCGCGCCAGCGCAGCAGCGCCTGGGTGAAGGCCCTCGCCGGTGCCGGGGTCCACGTGCATGCGTGGCCGGTCGCCGCCGGCCAGCTTCCCGGCTGGCTCGCCCGGCGGCTGCGTGCCCGGGGCCTGGAGGCGGACGAGGAGGCGCTGGCGCTGCTCGCCGAGCGGGCCGAGGGCAATCTCCTCGCCGCCGCGCAGGAGGTGGACAAGCTTTCGCTGCTCTACGACGGCGGGCGCATCGGTGCCGCCGAGGTGCGGGAGGCGGTGGGCGACAGCGCCCGCTTCGTCACCTTCGACCTGCCGCGGGCGGTGGCCGCCGGCGACCTCGCCCGGGTGTGGCGGATCACCGACGGCCTGCGCGAGGAGGATGACGAGCCGGTGCTGGTGCTCGGCGTGCTCGCGCGGATGCTGCGCGTGCTGCTGGAGCTGCGTGCCGCGCATGCCAGCCGCCGGGAGTCGCCGGACGCCGTGTTCCGGCGTCACCGCATCCGCAAGGCGGAACAGCGTCCCCTCTGGCAGCTCGCCGGGGCGGTGCCCGCCTCGCGCTGGCAGGCGCTGCTGGTGGACGCCGCGCGGGTCGACCGGGTGATCAAGGGCGCGGCCCGGGGCCGGCCGTGGGACGAACTGTTACACTTGGCCAGCGAGATGACACGATTGGCCGCCGGTGCGGGTCGCGCCGGTGCCCGGAGCGGATGACCAGCGATGAGTGCAAGCGCGGAGCGAACGGATCTCGACATCGATGCGTACATGACCGGCCTTGGCCGGGCGGCCCGCGAGGCCGGCCGGGCGCTCGCCCGGGTGGAGCCGGGGCCGCGCAACCACGCCCTGCAGGCGACCGCGGACGCCATCGAGGCCGCGGCCCCGCAGCTGCGCGCCGAGAACGCGAAGGACCTGGAGGCGGGCCGGACGGCGGGCCTGGACGCCGCACTCCTGGACCGGCTGGAGCTCACCGACGCGCGCATCGCGGACATGGCCGCCGGCCTGCGCCACATCGCGGCGCTGCCGGACCCGGTAGGCGCGATGCGCGAGGTCAACAGCATGCCCTCCGGGATCCGGGTGGGTAAGATGCGCGTGCCCCTCGGCGTGGTCGGCATCATCTACGAGTCGCGCCCCAACGTGACCGCCGACGCCGCCGGCCTGTGCCTGAAGTCCGGCAACGCCGTGATTCTCCGCGGCGGCTCCGAGGCGATCCACTCCAACCGGGCCATCGCCGCGTGCATCGGCGAGGGGCTTGCCGCCGCCGGGCTGCCCGAGACCGCGGTGCAGGTGGTGACCACCACCGACCGCGCCGCCGTGGGCGCGCTCATCACCATGGACGAGTACGTCGACGTGCTCGTGCCGCGGGGCGGCAAGGGGCTGATCGCGCGCATCATGCGCGACGCCACGGTGCCAATGATCAAGCACCTGGACGGCGTCTGCCACGTATACGTGGACGAGCATGCCGACCTCGCCAAGGCCGACCGCGTCGCCTTTAACGCCAAGACCCAGCGCTACGGCACCTGCAACACCATGGAGACCCTGCTGGTCCACCAGGCCGTCGCCGGTACGCTGCTGCCGGGGCTGGCTGCGCGTTTCGGCGAGGCCGGCGTGGAACTGCGCGGCTGCGAGCGTGCCCGCGCCGCGGTCCCCGCGATGGCCGGGGCAACCGAGCAGGACTGGGCCACGGAATACCTCGCGCCGGTGCTCGCCGTGCGCGTCGTCGACGACCTGGATGCCGCCATCGAGCACATCGAGCGCTACGGCTCCCACCACACCGACGCCATCGTTACCGAGCACTGGAGCCACGCCCAGCGCTTCCTCCGCGAGGTGGACTCGGCATCGGTGATGGTCAACGCCTCGACCCGTTTCGCCGACGGCGGCGAGTACGGGCTCGGCGCAGAGATCGGCATCAGTACCGATAAGCTCCATGCCCGCGGACCGGTGGGGCTGGAGGGGCTTACGACGGAGAAGTACGTGGTCTTCGGCGACGGTCACATCCGCGAATGATCCCGGGCCGCGCGCCCCTGGGCATCCTCGGGGGGACCTTCGACCCGGTGCATTACGGCCACCTGCGGCCGGCGGTGGAGCTGCTCGAGGCGCTCAACCTCGCCGAGCTGCGCCTGGTGCCCGGACGCATCCCGCCCCACCGCCCGCCGCCGCGGGTCTCCCCGCACCGGCGCCTGGAGGTGCTCACCGAGGCGGTGCGGGCGATGCCGGGGCTGCGCGTGGACGACCGCGAGCTCCACCGCGGTGGTCCGTCCTACACCGTGGACACCCTGCGCACCCTGCGCGAGGAGATCGGCGAGCGTCCCCTGTGCTTCGCGCTGGGCAGCGATGCCTTCCTCGGGCTGCCGCGCTGGTACCGCTGGGAGGCGCTCACCGACTACGCTCACCTGGTGGTGATGGAGCGCCCCGGTCACCCGACGCGGCTCGGGGGCGGGTTCGGCGAGTGGGCGATGGCGCGCCGCGCGGATTCGGCATCGGCGCTGCGCGACGCCCCCGCGGGGCGGATCCTGTTCATGCCAGTCACCCAGCTCGACATCTCCGCGACCGGCGTGCGCCGGCTGCTCGCCTGCGGCGAGTCCGCGCGCTGTCTGATGCCCGAGCCCGCATGGCGGCTGATCGCCGAGAACGGCTGGTATGGTTATCCCCAGGTCTAGTGCCTCTTCCGGGGCACCGAGGGGTGCGTGGCGCGTGAGGCGCGATGCACCGTTTCCGCAACGATGAGCAACGAGAAGGCCATGTCCAATCAGACGATGGAACCCGAGGCGGTCCGCGACCTGGTCGTGGATGCGGCGGAGGACATGAAGGCGGAGGATGTCCGCGTGTTAGACGTGCGCGGGCGCACCGCGATCACGGACTTCATGGTCTTCGCCAGCGGCTCCTCCCGCCGCCACCTCAAGAGCATCGCCGACCGCGTGGTCGAACGCGCCCGCGAGGCGGGCCACGATCCCCTGGGCCGGGAGGGCGATGAGACCTCGGGCTGGATCCTGGTCGATCTCGGCGAGGCCGTGGTGCACGTCATGCTTGCCGACGTGCGTGACTTCTACCGCCTGGAGAACATCTGGGCGGTGGACGACGCGGACGAGGCCGACGGCGCCGGCCAGGGCGAGTGACGGCGCGGCATGAGGCTGCGCATCGCCGCCGTGGGCCAGCGCATGCCCGGCTGGGTGGCGACGGGGGTGGAGGAGTTCACCCGGCGCATGCCCCGGGAGCTGCCGCTGGAGATCGTCGAGATCCCCGCGAGCCGCGCCCGGCGGGGCGGCGACACGGCCCGCGCCACCGCGGAGGAGGGCGAACGCCTGCTCGCCGCGGCGAAGGGGGCGCGCATCGTCGCCCTGGACGAGGGCGGGCGGTCGCTGACCACCGCGGCGCTGGCGACGTACCTGGACGAATGGCGGATGGACGGCGACGACGTCGCCTTCCTGATCGGCGGCGCGGACGGGCTCGCGCGCGAGTGCCGGCAGCGTGCCGGGCTGGTGTGGTCGCTTTCGGCGCTGACCTTCCCCCACATGCTGGTGCGGGTGATCCTGGCAGAGCAGCTCTACCGCGCCTGGACGGTTCTCAGCAATCATCCCTATCATCGAGACTGAACCCGCGCGCACAACCCGAGAGGACTGGGTATGGACCCGCAGGCTGATGTAGACATCTATCTCGCGTCGCAATCCCCGCGCCGCCGCGAGCTGCTCGAGCAGCTCGGCGTGCGGTTCGCGAGCGTCTCCCAGGACGCGGAGGAGACCCTGGAGCCCGGCGAGAGCCCGGAGGTCTTCGTCATCCGCCTGGCCCTGGAGAAGGCGCGCGCGGGACGGGCCAATGTCTCCGGTGACCGGCCCGTGCTCGGAGCCGACACCGTGGTGGTGCTCGACGGCGAGGTCTTCGGCAAGCCGCGGGACGAGGCCGAGGCGATGGACATGCTCGAACGCCTCTCCGGGCAGTGTCACCGGGTGCTCACCGGGGTCGCGCTGGTCGGCACCGATGAGGAGGCGACGCGGCTGTCCGTCACCCACGTGACCCTGCGCTCGATCGCCGACGACGAGCGCAACGCCTACTGGGCGAGCGGTGAGCCGGCGGATAAGGCCGGGGCCTATGCCATCCAGGGTCGGGGCGCGGTGTTCGTGGAGCACATCGACGGCAGCTACTCCGGGGTCATGGGGCTGCCGCTGTTCGAGACCGGCGATCTGCTCGGCGAGTTCGGGATCGACTACCTGGCCAACTGGCGCCGCCCGTGAGCCAGGAACTGCTCATGAACATCACCCCGCGGGAGACGCGGGTGGCGCTGGTGGAGAACGGTTCGCTCCAGGAGCTGCACATCGAGCGTGCCCGCAAGCGCGGGCTGGTGGGCAACATCTACAAGGGGGCGGTTTCCCGGGTGCTGCCGGGGATGCAGGCGGCGTTCATCGACGCCGGCCTGGAGCGCACCGCCTTCCTCCATGCCTCCGACATCGCCCATGCCGACGAGGCCCTGGCGGAGGCGCCGCGGGTGCCGGAGATCACCCGGCTGCTCAAGGAGCAGCAGTCCGTGCTCGTGCAGGTGATCAAGGACCCCATCGGCACCAAGGGCGCGCGGCTGACGACCCACATCACCGTGCCCTCGCGCTACATGGTGCTGCTGCCAGGCAACCCGACCGTGGGCATCTCCGCACGCATCGAGGACGACGGCGAGCGCGCCCGGCTGCGTGAGCTCGGCGAGCGTTTCGTCGCCGAGGGGGAGGGCGAGGACGTCGCCGGCGTCATCCTGCGCACCGCCGCGGAGGGTGTGGACGAGGCCGACCTCGCCCGGGATCTCGACTTCCTGCGCCGGCTGTGGCGCTCGATCCGCCTGCGCGCCGCCGCCGCCCAGCCCGGCTCGCTGGTGCATGCCGATCTGCCGCTGGTGCTGCGCGCGCTGCGTGATCTGCTCGTCGACCAGGTCGACCGGGTGCGAATCGATTCACGGGAGAACTACGACAAGGTCGTCGGTTTTGCGCGCCAGTTCCTTCCCGAAATTGCCCCGTATATCGAATACTATCCGGGCGAGCGGCCGATCTTCGATCTCTACAGCATCGAGGACGAGATCCAGAAGGCGCTGGACCGGCGGGTGAATCTCAAGTCCGGTGGTTACCTTATCATCGACCAGACCGAGGCGATGACCACCATCGACGTGAACACCGGCGGCTACGTGGGCCACCGCACCCTCGAGGAGACGATCTTCAAGACCAACCTCGAGGCGGCCCAGGCCATCGCGCGCCAGCTGCGGCTGCGCAATCTCGGCGGTATCATCATCATCGACTTCATCGACATGGAGGAGTCGGAGCACCGCCGCCAGGTGCTGCGCGCGCTGGAGAAGGCGCTGGAGCGCGACCACGCCAAGAGCCAGATCAGCGGGGTCTCCGCGCTCGGACTCGTGGAGATGACGCGCAAGCGCACCCGCGAGTCGCTGGAGCACCTGCTCTGCCAGCCGTGCACCACCTGCGGCGGGCGGGGGACGCTGCGCACACCGGAGACGGTGTGCTACGAGATCGCGCGCGAGATCATGCGCGAGGCGCGGCAGTTCGACGCCCAGCGCCTGCTGGTGCTCGCCGCCCAGGAGGTGGTGGATCTCATGCTCGACGAGGAGAGCGACAGCTTCGCCGAGCTGGAGGAATTCGTGGGCAAGCCCATCGAGTTCCAGGCCGAACCGCTCTATACCCAGGAGCAGTTCGACGTCGTCCTCATGTAGTGCGCGCCCCCGGGCGCGCCGTTGCCCCGGGAGGGAGCCGCCCGCGTGCCGACCACGCCGCCACGCCGTCTGACGGGAATCGTCCTCTACACCCTCGCCCTGGTCCTCGGCCTCGTCGCGCTCGCGGGGGTGGGGGCGCGTCTTGCCGTCAGCCATGTCGACCGCTACCAGGACACGCTGACCCGCCTCGCCGGCGAGGCCCTCGGCCGTGAGGTCGAGGTCGGGCGCGTCAGCGGCCGCATGAACGGCTGGCGCCCGGAGCTGCGCTTCACCGACGTGCGCATCGGCGGCGGTGACACCCGGCTGGAGCTGCCGGCGGTGACGGTCGACATCGACCCGTGGCGCTCGCTGACCGAAGGGGCGCTGCGTGCCTCCCGCATCACTGCCGAGGGGAGCGCGCTAACGCTGGTTCAGCAGCCCGGCGGCGGGCTCGCGCCGGCGGAATCCGCGTCGCTGCCACTGGCGGCGCTGCCGTCGCGGATCGCACTGCGCGACGGGGTCGTGCGCCTGATCGGCCGCGGCGGGTTGCGCAATGTCGTCCTCACCGGGGTCAGTGCCGACCTGGTGCGCGATGACGGTGAGCTGCGCGTCGCCGCCGAGGGCCAGGCCCCGGGCATCGTCGAGGGAGACGTCCGCATCGCTTACCAGGGTGCCGCGGATGGTGGCCAGGGCGTGGCCTACGTGCGTGCCCGGGCCGCGCGCCTGTCGCGGCTTGCCGGCTGGCTGCCGCCGGCGGTGCGTCCCGAGGGGCTTAGTGGCCGGGTGGACCTGGAGCTGTGGTCATGGCGCGAGGAGGGCCGGATCAGCGACGTCCGTGCCCGCCTGCGCGCCAGTGACATGACCCTGCACGGCGTTGCCGTGCAGCGCCTCACCGGCCAGGCGCGCTGGCAGCCTGCCGGGGACGGTTGGCGCGTGGACCTGTGGGACTGGCGTTGGCGTCACGACGACACCGACGGGGTCATGGCGGTGGCGGCCCTGGCGCGCGATCCCGGGGAATGGCGGCTGGGCGTGCCGCGACTGGCGGTCGGCCCCCTGCGCACCCTGATGCTCTCAGTGCCGGGGCTGCCCGGGCGGTTGTCAGAGGTGCTGGAGTCCCTCTCCGGGGAAGGTGCGGTCACCGACCTGCGTGCCTCGCTCTCCGGGACGGACTGGCGCGTCAGCGCCAACCTGAAGGACGCCGGCCTGACCGCCAACGGACGCTGGCCGGGTATCGGCGGGATCAGCGGGCGGTTCGTGGCCGCCGACCAGGGCGGACGCTTCCAGCTCCGGACCGGCACTGGCACCCTGAGGCTGCCGGCGTTCTTCCGTGAGCCGCTGCCCCTGGACGCCGCCCGCGTCAGCGGCGAGTGGCGCCACCGCGAGGACGGCCTGTGGCGTATCCACGTCCCCGAGCTGGCGTGGGAGTCGCCGGACGGGACGATCACCGGCGGCGCAGCCTTGTGGCTTGGCATGGAGAACGGCCCCTTCCTCGACCTGAGCGCCAGCCTGCGCGACGGCGTGGTCTCGCGGGTCTCCCACTACATCCCGGCGCGGGTGATGAAGGACGACAAGCTCGTCGCCTGGCTGGACCAGGCCTTTGTCGACGGGCGCGTGCCCAGCGGCGATCTGCGCCTGTACGGCCCGCTCCGGGCGATGCCCTTCCGCGACGGCGAGGGGCTGTTCCGGGTGCGCGTCCACGGCGAGGGCGTGCGCTTCAGTTTCCACCCCGAGTGGCCGGCGATCGGCGACGGTGTCGCCGACCTGCGCTTCCTCAACGACCGCATGACCGTCACCGCCGAGGCGGGGACCTACCAGGGCACGCACCTCGTCTCCGGCGAGGCGCTCATCCCGCGCCTGGGCAAGCACGCCCAGCTGCAGCTCTCGCTGGAGAGCCGCGGCCCGGCGGAGGACATGCTGGACTTCCTCCGCGACTCGCCGGTGGGCGCGCACGCCCCGCCGCTGTTCGACGCCCTGCACGTCAGCGATGCGGCGGTGCCGCTGTCCCTGAAGCTGGACGTGCCCCTCGAGGAGGTGGAGCGGGGCGATGTCGACGGCCGCGTGGACCTGGACGGGGCGACGGTCACGCTCGATGGCGAGCCCTACCGGCTGACCGGCGTTGCCGGGCGTATTGCCTTCAGCGAGCGCGGCCTCGCCTGGGACGGGCTCACCGGGACCTTCGCCGGTGCCCCCTGGCGCAGCAGTGCGCAGACCCGCCTGGACAGTCGCGGCTCGCGCATCATGATCGACGCCGCAGGGCGTGCCGGGGTGGCCGAGCTGCTGCCGGGGATGCCGGCGCTCGCCGGGCGGACGGAGGGTGAGGCGGACTGGCGCCTGAGCCTCGACGCCCCCGGTTTCCCGCCCCACGGCCGCGACGGGGACATGCACGTGAGCGTACGCTCGGATCTGCGCGGCATGGCCGTGGATCTGCCCGGTGGCTTCGGCAAGGCCGCGGACGGGGCCCTGGCCCTGCGTGCCGAGGCGGCGGCCGGCCGGAATGGCCTCGCCGGTCCGGTCTCCGTCGTCTGGGGCGATCGCGCGGCGTTGCGCCTGGCGCTGGACGGCACCGACGTGACCACCGCCGCCATTGCCCTCGGTGGTGGCGACGTGCCGGCCCTGCCGGAGGCCGGCACGCGTATCACCGGCAGCCTGGACACCCTCGCTCCGGGCGGCCTGGCCGGTGCGGCACCGGCCGGGGTCCAGGCCCTGCCGTCGCCGCTGACGGTCTCGCTGCGCGTCGCCCATCTGCACCTGGACGGCTACCAGGCCCGCGACGTCGATCTATCCGCCCGCCCGGAGGACCGCGGCTGGCGGGTCGCGTTCAGCGGTCCGGACCTGCTGGGCGAGCTCCGCATCCCACCGACGGACGGGAGTGATCCGTTGTCCGTCAACCTCGAGCGCGCCCGCCTGTCTCCTGTCGACAGCGGAGGAGAGGGCGGTGGCGGGCCGCGGGAGACGGTCGAGCGGTTGCCGGCGGCGCAGGTGCGCGTCGGTGATCTCACCGTGGGTGACTACCGCTTCGGCCGCGTCGAGCTCGACCTGGCGCCCCCCGGGGCGGGGAACCGGCTGCGCCGGCTGCATGTCGAAAATCCGGTAATGGAGGCGACCGTGACCGGTGAGGGCGGGGCCGATGGGGTGCGCCTGAAGGTCCAGGTCCAGGCCAGCAATGCGGGCGCGGCGCTGGAGCGGCTCGGCTACCCCGGGGCGCTGGAGGGCGGTTCCGGGCGGCTGAATGCGACCCTGCGCTGGCCGGGCCGGCTTCTGGAGCCGGAGGTCGCCACGATGGATGGGCGCGTGGGCTTCGAGGTCAAGGATGCGGTGCTCCCCTCGGTGGAGCCCGGGGCGGGCCGGGTGCTCGGGCTGCTCAGTCTGCCGCTGCTGCCGCGGCGCCTGCTGCTCGACTTCTCGGACGTTACCGACGAGGGGCTCGCCGTCGACCGGGTGAAGGCGGCGCTGAACCTGAGCGATGGGGTGCTCACGCCGGAGCAGTTCTTCCTGGAGGGGCCGGCGGGGCGGATCGACATCGCCGGGCCGGTGAACCTGGTCACCCAGCGTCTCGACCAGACGGTGACGGTCACGCCCCGCGTCTCCTCCGCACTGCCGCTGATCGGCGGCCTGGCGGGTGGCCCGCCGGGGGCCGTTCTCCTCTTCCTCGCCCAGCGGGTGTTCGGTGACGACGTCGATCGGCTGAACCGCTACCGTTATCGGGTCACGGGGTCATTCGACGACCCGAAGACCGAGCCCCTGGAGATCGACAGGGGGAACCAGAGCAGGAGTACGCCCGGACGGGGGCTGAATGACGGTGAAAGCGCAAGTATCGCTCGTTGAGATGAACTCCGGTGACGATGTCGCCGCGAACCTGCACGCCGCCGCCGCGGCGGTTGCCGACGCCGCGGCGGCCGGGGCGCGGCTGGTGGTGCTGCCCGAGAATTTCGCCTTTCTCGGCGCCGACGCGCAGGCGAAGTTCGCCGTGGCCGAGGATGCCGGGGACGGCCCGATCCAGCGCTGGCTCGCCGACACCGCCGCGGCCAGCGGCGTGTGGCTGGTGGGGGGCACCATTCCCCTGCACGGCGACGACGGGGCGCGGGTACGCGCCGCCTGCCTGGTGTACGACGATACCGGGCACTGCCGGGCGCGCTACGACAAGATCCATCTCTTCGACGTGGACCTCGGTGCCGGCGAGGGGTATCGCGAGTCCGCGACCTTCGAGCCCGGCGACCGCCCGGCCTGGGTCGACACCCCGCTCGGTCGGCTGGGCCTGGCGGTCTGTTACGATGTCCGGTTTCCGGAACTCTTCCGGTGGCTGGCGGATGCCGGCTGCGAGCTGGTGGCGCTGCCCTCGGCCTTCACCGTACCCACGGGGCAGGCGCACTGGACGGTGCTGGTGCGCGCCCGCGCGATCGAGAACGGCATGTGGCTGCTCGCCCCCGGCCAGGTCGGCTCCCATCCCGGCGGCCGTCGGACCTGGGGCCACAGCCTGGT
The DNA here is from genome assembly GCF_041949875.1 of Arhodomonas sp. KWT2. Classification (NCBI taxonomy): domain Bacteria; kingdom Pseudomonadati; phylum Pseudomonadota; class Gammaproteobacteria; order Chromatiales; family Ectothiorhodospiraceae; genus Arhodomonas; species Arhodomonas sp. KWT2. Next base: position 128,996 of record NZ_JBHFPQ010000039.1, on the reverse strand, counting down.
GGTCGATCCCTGGGGCGTGGTGCTCGCCGAGGGCGAGGGACCCGGGGCGGTGACCGCGGCGTTCGACCCGGACGCGGTGGCGGCCGCGCGCCGGCGTATCCCCGCCCTCGAGCACCGGCGTCCGGCAGCCTACGCGGCGCGGCGGTCCTGACCGCCCGCGCCGGGGAACGACAACGCCGGCCACGGGCCGGCGGTATGCGGAGGTAAGCGATGACGAGCGAAGTCATGGAGCGCAACCTGGGCCTCGCGCGCGAGTGCCTGCTCGCGCCCGCGGGCCTCGCCGAGTCCGATCTGGACCGGGTCTTCGGCCAGCTCATGGGCCCCGGCGTGGACGCCTCGGACCTGTACTTCCAGCAGCGCCGCCACGAGTCGTGGGTGCTGGAGGACGGCATCATCAAGGACGGCAGCCGCAACCTCGACCAGGGCGTGGGTGTGCGCGCCATCAGCGGCGAGCAGACCGGCTTCGCCTACTCCGACGAGATCGTCATGCCCGCACTGCTGGAGGCCTCGCGGGCGGCCCGCGCGATCGCCCGCAGCGGTGACAGCGGGCGGCTCCAGGCGTGGCAGGCGGCCAGCGGGCGCTCGCTCTACGAGCCCGTGAACCCGCTGGAGACCTTTACCTCGGACGAGAAGGTCGAGCTGCTGCGTAGCGTCGACGCCGAGGCCCGGCGTCAGGACCCACGGGTGGAGCAGGTCATCGTCAACCTCTCCGGGGTGCACGATGTGGTCCTGGTCGCCGGTTCGGACGGCCGGCTCGCCGCGGACGTGCGCCCGCTGGTGCGGCTCAACGTCAGCGTGATCGTCGCCGACGGCGAGCGCCGCGAGAGCGGCATGGCCGGCGGCGGCGGGCGCACCGGCTATGCCGTGTTCACCGAGCGCGACCAGGCCCTCGGCTATGCCCGCGAGGCGGTGCGGCTCGCGCTGCTCAAGCTCGACGCCGTGGAGGCGCCGGCGGGGACCATGCCGGTGGTGCTCGGTCCCGGCTGGCCCGGCGTGCTCCTCCACGAGGCGGTGGGGCACGGCCTGGAGGGGGACTTCAACCGCAAGGGCACCTCGGCCTTCGCCGGCCGCCGTGGCGAGCGCGTCGCCTCGCCGCTGTGCACCGTGGTGGACGACGGCACGATGCCGGGGCGGCGCGGCTCTCTGAACGTCGACGACGAGGGCAACCCCACCGGCTACAACGTCCTCATCGAGCGCGGCATCCTCAAGGGCTACATGCAGGACAGCCTCAACGCCCGGCTCATGGGCGAGGCGCCCACGGGCAACGGCCGGCGCGAGTCCTACGCCCATCTGCCGATGCCGCGGATGACCAACACCTACATGCTCGCCGGTCCCCACGACCCCGGCGAGATCGTCGCCTCCGTGGACCGCGGGCTCTACGCGGTGAACTTCGGCGGCGGCCAGGTGGACATCACCTCCGGCAAGTTCGTGTTCTCCGCGAGCGAGGCGTATCTCATCGAGAACGGCCGCGTCACCCGCCCGGTCAAGGGCGCGACGCTTATCGGCAACGGTCCCGACGTGCTCACCCGCGTGTCCATGGTCGGCAACGACCTGGCCCTGGACGGCGGTATCGGCACCTGCGGCAAGGACGGCCAGAGCGTGCCGGTGGGCGTGGGCCAGCCGACGCTCAAGGTGGACGCGCTCACCGTGGGCGGAACCCAGACCTGAAGGAGCCTCTTCCATGAGCAGTGAACGCGACTGCAACCGCGGTCTGCCCTCGGTGGCGGAGCTGAAGACACTGGTCGAGCGCGCCCTGGAGACGGCGCGCCAGCGCGGCGCGAGCGCCGCCGAGGTGGCCGCGAACGCCAGTCAGGGGCTGTCGGTCAAGGTGCGCCAGGGCGAGGTGGACACCCTGGAACACATGCGCGACCGCGGCCTTGCGGTGAGCGTGTACTTCGGTCAGCGCAAGGGCGAGGCGAGCTCCGCGGATTACAGCGCCGGCGCCATCGACGAGACCGTGGCCGCCGCCTGTGAGATCGCCCGCTATACCTCCGAGGACCCCTGCAGCGGCCTCGCCGATGCCGGTCTCCTGGCCCGGGACGTCCCGGACCTGGGGCTCCACCACCCCTGGGGCGTGAGCGCCGAGGCGGCCATCGAGCTCGCCCGCGAGACCGAGCGTGCGGCGCTCGATGTGGATTCGCGGCTGACCAATTCCGAGGGTGCGGAGGTCTCCGCCGGCGAGGGCGTGCGCGTCTACGGCAACAGCCACGGCTTCATCGGCGGTTACCCGGCCAGTCAGCACGCGATCAGCTGCGCGGTCCTCGGCCGCGAGGGCGACGCCATGCAGCGGGACTTCTGGTACACCGCGGCGCGTGCACCGGAGTGGCTGGAGTCGGCGGCCGAGGTCGGCCGCCAGGCAGGGCGCCGCACCGTGGCCCGGCTGGGGGCGCGGCGGCTGAGCACCCGCCAGGTGCCAGTGATCTTCGACCCGTCCACAGCGCGGGGGCTGATCGGCCATTTCGTCGGCGCGATCTCCGGCGGCAGCCTCTATCGCCGCGCCTCGTTCCTGGTGGACCACCTGGACCGTCAGGTCTTCCCCGCCGGCTTCTCGATCAGTGAGCGGCCGCATCTCCCGGGGGCGCTCGGCAGCACGCCGTTCGACGGCGAGGGCGTGGCGACCCGCGATCGCGAGCTGGTAGTGGACGGTGTGCTGCGCGGCTATGTGCTCTCCAGCTATAGCGCGCGCAAGCTCGGTATGGAGACCACCGGCAACGCCGGCGGCGTGCATAACCTCTGCGTCGCCCCCGGTGAGAAGGACCTGGACGAGCTCGTCGCCGACGTTGGCGAGGGACTGCTGGTCACTCAGCTCATGGGACAGGGCGTGAATACCGTCACCGGCGACTATTCCCGCGGCGCGAGCGGCTTCTGGATCGAGAACGGGCGGATCGCTTACCCGGTCGAGGAGATCACCATCGCCGGCAACCTCAAGGAGATGCTCCGCCACATCACCGCTGTGGGCCGGGATGTCGATACCCGGGGCAGCATTCGCACGGGTTCGCTGGTCGTCGAGGGCATGACCGTCGCCGGCGAGTAACGCGGGTCTTGTATCCGCACCGGTGCGGTGCCATGTTCTCGGTGGGCGCAACGCCGCCACCGGGCCGCTGTGGCGCTCTGACGCATGACAAGACCTCTGAGAAGATTAGTAGTAACGGCTGGATGAGGTGTCGAGTGAAGCTTCGCGATCTGCTGGAGAGCTGGGAGGAGTCCGCCAGCGAGCCGAGAACCCGCAACGCCTACTGCGTGCGGCTGCCCGTGCATGATGCCGCCAAGCTGGCGGCCCTGGAGGAGATGTACCCGGGGCGCTCCCAGGAGCAGATCATCACGGACCTGCTCTCCACCGCCCTGGACGAGATCGAGGCGGCCTTCCCCTACGTGCAGGGCGGCCGCGTGGTCGCCGAGGACGAGCAGGGCGATCCCATCTACGAGGATGCCGGTCTGACCCCGCGTTTCCAGACCCTGGCGCGCAAGCACCTGGAGCGGCTCGAGGCCGCGGCGGACGGCGAGCAGGGCCAGAGCTGACGAAAACGGCGGCCACCGGCTGCGCCGGTGACCGCCGTCGCGCGGGCGGCGGCTACTTCGAGCCGTTGCCGTCCTGCCTGGCCCAGTCCGCCTGGTAGTCGACCTCGGCGTCCTTGCGCCACTCGTCGAGGCGGCTGCGGATCTCCTGGCGGGCGAGCGTCTGCTTGATCTGGTCCCGCACCTCAGCGAGCTTCGGCGCCTTCGCCTGGCGGACGTCGCTCAGCCGGATGACGTGCCAGCCGAACTGCGTCTTCACCGGCTCACTGGTGTAGTTGCCCGGCTCCAGGGCCTGCACCGCCTTGCTGAAGGCCGGCACCATCTGGTTGGGCCCGAACCAGCCGAGATCGCCGCCGCGCTTGCCGGTCGGCCCGGTGGAGTACTCCTTGGCGAGGTCGGCGAAGTCGCCACCGTCGTCGAGCTTGCCGATGACCTCCTTGGCGGTTTTCTCGTCCTTCACCAGGATGTGGCTCGCCTTGTACTCCTTGCCCTTGGCCTTGTCGGCGTACTGCTTCTTGTACGCGGCCTTGATCGCGTCCTCGTCGATGTCCTCCTTGGCGATCCGCTCGATCAGCCCCCGCGCGAGGATCGCACGGCGGGTGTTGGCGAGCTCGGCCTGAACCGCCGGGTCGTCGCCGACGCCCCGCTCCGCGGCCTTCTGCGCGAGGATCTCGAGGTCCACCAGCTGCTGGAGGAAGGCCTGCTTGCGCCCTTCCGGAAGCTGGCCGCCCTGGCCACGGGTTCTCTGGTTGACGGCCTGGTCGAACTGGGTCTGCGTGAGCACGTCGCCGTTGACGCTCACGACCGGCTCGTCGGCCTGAACCCCGGACGCCGCGATGGCGAGGGCCAGGCCGAGGCCCGCAACGATTTGTCTTTTCATGCTCTCTCCCGGTTGCTGGGACTTTGATGTATGGGCGTCACCCGTCCTCCCCGGCCTCCGCCGGGGTGAGGGCGGTGATGCCCAGGGCGTGGATGACGTCATTGCGCATGGCGTCCCCCATGGCGGCGTAGACCATGCGGTGACGGGCGAGAGTTCCCCGGCCCTCGAAATCCGGGCTCACCACGTGCACGTGATAGTGACCGCCGCCGGCGCGGGCGCCGGCGTGGCCGGCGTGCAGGTGGCTGTCATCGCGCACGCCGATGCTCTCGACCTGGATCGCCGCGCGCAGCCGCTCCTCGATCATGCGCTGGCGCTCCGCGCTCACGGCAGCACCCGCTTGAACGGCTGCACGGTGACACCGCTGTACACGCCGGCGGCGACGTAGGGATCGTCGTCGGCCCAGCGCCGGGCGTCGTCCAGGGAGTCGAACTCCGCGATCACCACGCTGCCGGCGAAGCCCGCGGGCCCCGGATCCTCGCTGTCAATGGCGGGCATCGGCCCGGCGAGCAGCAGCCGGCCCTCGTCGCGCAGCGCCTCCAGCCGCGCGAGATGGTCGGGTCGCGCGCTGGCGCGGGCCGCCGTGCTGTCCTCGACATCGGTGCTGTAGATTACGTAGTACATGGCCGCCCTCCGCTCGGGGTGGAAATGCCCGGAACCATACCACATCGCCTGCCCGCGGCCGTGCCGTTACACTGCGGGGACCGGGCCCGTGCCCCGGGCCATGCCGGCAACGCTCACAAGGAGGCGCGATGAGCCAGTTCTTCCAGATCCACCCCGAGACCCCGCAGCCGCGCCTGGTGCGGCGCACCGTGGAGGTGCTGGGCCAGGGCGGCGTCATCGTCTATCCCACCGACTCCACCTACGCCCTGGCCTGCCGCATGGGCGAAAAGGATGCCGTGGACCGCATTCGCGAGATCCGCCGGCTCGGCGACGATCACAACTTCACCCTGGCGTGCCGAGACCTCTCCGACATTGGCGTGTACGCCCGGGTGGACAACAACACCTTCCGGCTGCTCAAGGCCCATACCCCCGGGCCTTTCACCTTTGTCCTGCCCGCGACCAGCGAGGTCCCGCGGCGGCTGCAGCACCCCAAACGCAAGACCATCGGCATCCGCGTGCCGGATCACCGCGTCGCCCAGGCCATCCTCACCGAGCTCGGTGAGCCGCTGATGTCGACCTCGCTGCTGCTGCCCGGCGAGGAGCTGCCGATGACCGACGCCGAACTCATCCGCGAGCGCCTCGGCAGCCGCGTGGACGTGGTGGTCGACGGCGGCCCCGGCGGCATGGAGCCGAGCACGGTGGTCGATCTCACCGGGCCGGCGCCGGAGGTGGTGCGCCGCGGCGCCGGCGACGCGAGCCTGTTCGAGGGCGGTTGAGCGCCGACGCTGCGTTCCCGCGCGGGCGCGGTTATCATGGTCGCCCCGACGCGACGGACCACGAGACAGAGGAGGCGGTTTGACTAGCCACGACGCGCAGCGGATGCGGGTGCTCTCGGGCATGCGCCCCACCGGTCGGCTTCACCTGGGGCACTACCACGGGGTGCTCAAGAACTGGGTGCAGCTCCAGCACGAGCACGAGTGCTTCTTCTTCATCGCCGACTGGCATGCGCTGACCACGGCCTACGACGAGCGCGAGATCATCGCCGAGAACGTCTGGGACATGGTCATCGACTGGCTCGCCTGCGGTGTGAACCCGTCGCTCGCCCACGTGTTCATCCAGTCGCGGGTAATCGAACACGCCGAGCTGCACCTGCTGCTGTCGATGATCGCGCCGCTGGGTTGGCTGGAACGGGTGCCGACGTACAAGGACCAGATCGCCAACCTCCGTGAAAAGGACCTGGCGACCTACGGCTTCCTCGGCTACCCGGTGCTGCAGAGCGCGGATATCCTCATTTACCGCGCCACCGCGGTGCCGGTGGGCGAGGACCAGGTCTCCCACGTGGAGCTCACCCGCGAGCTCGCGCGGCGTTTCAACTACATGTTCGGCCGCGAACCCGGCTTCGAGGAGAAGGCCGAGGCGGCGGTGCGCAAGATGGGCAAGCGCAACGCCAAGAAGTACAACGAGCTGCGCCGGCGCTACCAGGAGCACGGCGATATCGAGGCCCTGGAGCAGGCCCGGGCGCTGCTCGGCGAGCAGCAGAACATCACCTTCGGCGATCGCGAGCGGCTGTTCGGCTACCTCGAGGGCGGCGGGCGGACCATCCTGCCGGAGCCGGAGGCCTTCCTGACGCCTTCGCCGCGGATGCCCGGGCTGGACGGGCGCAAGATGTCCAAGTCCTACGGCAACGCGATCTCGCTGCGCGAGGAGCCGGACGAGGTGGACCGCAAGATGCGCACCATGCCCACCGATCCGGCGCGGGTGCGGCGCTCCGATCCCGGGGAGCCGACCAAGTGCCCGGTCTGGGACTTCCACAAGCTCTATTCCGACGAGCGTACCCAGGAGTGGGTCCTGGAGGGATGCCGCTCGGCGGGCATCGGCTGTCTGGAGTGCAAGTCGCGGGTGATCGACGCCGTGCAGGCGGAACTCGACCCCATCCGCGAGCGCGCCCGGGAGCTGGAGCAGGACCCGGAGCGGGTGCGCAGCATCGTCTCCGAGGGCTGCACCGAGGCCCGGGGCGTGGCGCGGGAGACCATGAAGGAGGTCCGCGGCGCCATGGGGCTGGACTACCGGTGACGGGGCACGGGCGCCGGTGAACGATTCCGAGGCGCTGCCGACGGCGGAGGAGGTCCTGGCCCATGTCCGGGGCGAGCCGGTCACCGAGTTGCCCCGGGACCTCTACATCCCGCCGGATGCCCTGGAGGTGTTCCTCGAGGCGTTCGAGGGGCCGCTGGACCTGCTGCTCTATCTCATCCGGCGCCAGAACCTGGACGTCCTGGACATCCCCATCGCCGAGATCACGCGGCAGTACATGCGCTACATCGAGCTGATGCGCGACATGCGCCTGGAACTGGCCGCGGAGTACCTGGTGATGGCCGCCATGCTCGCGGAGATCAAGTCGCGGATGCTCCTGCCGCGGCCGCCGGCGGCGGAGGACGAGGAGGCCGATCCCCGCGCCGAGCTGGTGCGCCGGCTCCAGGAGTACGAGCGCTACAAGCAGGCGGCGGAGGGCATCGACGCCCTGCCGCGGGTGGCCCGGGACATCTTCCCGGCCCATGCCCGGGCGCCGGATCGGCGGCGCACCCGGGCGGACCCGGAGGTGTCGCTGCGCGAGCTCCTCTCCGCCTTTGCCGGGGTGCTGGAGCGCGCGCGGCTGTACACCCATCACCAGGTCCGCGAGGAGGCGCTGTCGGTGCGCCAGCGCATGTCCGACACCCTGGCGCTGCTGTCCCGGGAGCGGTTCACGCCGTTCACGCAGCTGTTCACCCCGGAGGAGGGCCGGGACGGTGTGGTGGTGAGCTTCCTCGCCATCCTGGAGCTGCTCAAGGCCGGGCTGGTGGAGATCGTGCAGGCCGAGCCCTACGCGCCCATCCACCTGCGTGCCGGCGGCGGTGGGACCGCTGATGCCCCGGAGGACGACGACGATGAGTGAGCCCGAGCTGCGTCACATCCTCGAGGCCGCGCTGCTCGCCGCCAACGAGCCGCTGTCCGTGGAGCGTCTGCGGGGGCTGTTCGCCGACCATGAGATGCCCGCACCGGCGACGGTGCGAGAGGCCCTGACGGCGCTGGCGGCGGACTACGAGGGCCGGGGCATCGAGCTCTCGGAGGTCGCGAGCGGCTACCGGATCCAGGTGCGCGAGGACCTGGCGCCCTGGGTGTCGCGGCTGTGGGAGGAGCGCCCCGGGCGCTATTCCCGGGCGCTGCTGGAGACCCTCGCCATCATCGCCTACCGCCAGCCGATCTCGCGCGGCGAGATCGAGGAGATCCGCGGCGTGAGCGTGGCGAGCTCGATCATGCGCACCCTCCAGGACCGGGGCTGGGTGCGCGTCGTCGGGCACCGCGAGATGCCGGGGCGGCCGGCGGTGTTCGGCACGACCCGGGCTTTTCTGGATTACTTCAACCTCAAGGGGCTGGACGAGTTGCCGACGCTGATGGAGCTGCGCGACCCGGACGCCGAGCACCCGGAGCTGGACCTGCGGCTGCCGGAGGCCGGGGACGACGGGGAGACGACATGACCGACACCGCCGGGACCGAGAAACTGCAGAAGGTGCTCGCCCGCGCGGGCATGGGTTCGCGCCGGCAGATGGAGGCGCTGATTCGCGACGGCCGGGTCCGCGTGGACGGCCGTGCCGCGACCCTGGGCGACCGGGTCAGCCCGCACGCCCGGATCACGGTGGACGGCCGGCCGCTGGGCCGCACCGCGGTGGAGCCGCCGCCGCGGCAGGTGCTGATCTACCACAAGCCCGCCGGCGAGGTGACCACTCGCTCCGACCCCGAGGGCCGGCCGACGGTGTTCAAGCGGTTGCCGCAGCTGCGCCGGGGGCGGTGGGTGGTGGTGGGGCGCCTCGACGTGAACACCTCGGGGCTGCTGCTGTTCACCACCGACGGCGAGCTCGCCAACCGCCTGATGCATCCGCGCTATCGCCTGCCCCGGGACTACGCGGTCCGCGTGTTCGGCGGGGTGGGCGACGATGTCATCGCCCGGCTCACCGAGGGGGTGACCCTGGAGGACGGCCCGGCGCGATTCGAGTCCGTGGAGCCGCTGTCGCCGGAGGAGGCGGCCAACGAGTGGTTCCGGGTGCGCCTGCGCGAGGGGCGTCGCCGCGAGGTGCGCCGGCTCTGGGAGTCCCAGGGGCTGCAGGTCAGCCGCCTGATCCGCGTGCAGTTCGGACCGGTGGAGCTGCCGCCGCGGCTGCGCCAGGGACAGCACGCGACGCTCAAGCCCGGCGAGGTGCGTCAACTCTACGAGCTCGTCGGCCTGCCCGTGGCCGACACCGCGGAGCGGCGCCGGCCCCGTACCGGGCGTGGCGGCGGAGGGCGCCGCCAGGGACGGCGCTGACGTGCTCGCCGGGCTTTTCGAGCGGCTGGAGGCCACGTACGGCGATCTCGGCTGGTGGCCCGCACGCGATGCCTTCGAGGTGGCGGTGGGCGCGGTGCTCACCCAGAACACCGCCTGGCGTAACGTCGAAAGGGCCATGGCCGGGCTGACCGAGGCCGGGCTTCTGGACCCGGCCGCCATGGGCGATGCCCCCCACGAGACCCTGGCGGAGGCGATACGCCCGGCCGGCTACTTCAACGTGAAGACGCGGCGGCTTCAGGCCCTGTGCGCCGCCTGGCGGGCCGCCGGCGGCGCCGAGGGGCTGGCGGCGAGGGAGACGCCGTCATTGCGGGCGTATCTGCTGGACATCCACGGCGTCGGCCGGGAGACGGCGGACGACATCGTCCTCTATGCCTTTTACCGTCCGGTCTTCGTGGTGGACGCCTACACCTATCGCATCCTCGGGCGCTACGGCTGGCTCGACGACGAGCCGCCCTACGAGGGGCTGCGTGAGCGCCTGGAAACGACCCTGGCGGGCACGCCGCAGGCGTATCAGCACTACCATGCCTATCTGGTCGAGCTGGGCAAGGAGCACTGCCGGCCGCGGCCGCGCTGCGCGGAGTGCCCGGTGACGGACCTGTGCGGGAAGCGCGGTGTGGCGGCCGGGCAGGGGTGAGGCGTCGGTGTCAGCCCGGGGTGCCGGCGGTCCGCGGGGCCTCGCTGGTGCCGTTGTGGCGGACGCGGGCGACGCGGCCCTCCAGCGATGCCGGCATCGGCGGGGCCTCACCGACGAACACGACCAGCCGCTGGGTGTCGCCGGCGCCGTCCGCAATGGCGGTGAGGTCGTCGGCGACGGACTGGCGCCGGAGCGCCTCGTCGAAGCCCTCCAGGACGTAGATCCCGAAGTGGCGGCTCGCCCGGATGTAGGAGAGGACTTCCGAGGGGGTGCGGGTGCGGGGGATGAGGATATGCTCGATCCCCAGCCGGTAGAGTCCGGCGCCGGCGCGCCAGTGGTAGACCGCGCGGCCCGTGGTCAGCGTCAGGCGCTTGAACAGCGCCACGAGCCGGTCTCCGTCCGTGGTGTGGATGCTGGCCAGGCGGTAGCCGGACCCAATAATCCTCTCGACAGCGCGTGCTGCGTCCATGTCGTCGCGTCCATTGCCGTGGGTTGGGATTGTTCCGGGCGGGCTCACGTGGGTACGCCGAACCCCGCCCCCAATGTAATCCCGGCCACCATAGGCCCGATCGCCGTCCCCCGACTGTGAAGGGTGTCAATATTTTTCAAGCCAACGCGGGGGGTTACTCCTCCTCGTCGGCGGCGCTCATTGCGGTGAACCGCGCCGCCTGCTCCAGCGGGGTGGCCGGATCCAGCAGCTCGACGATGCCCGGGGCCACCGCCTCCGGCAGCGGGGTCGCGCCCTCGGTCTCCGCGGAGAAGGCGGTGCGCCGCAGCAGGGTGCGCACCGGCCCGGGGTCCACGCTTGCCAGGCGCAGCGGGGTGTCATCCGGCAGCTCCGCGGCATAGGTGTGCATGAGCCCTTCCAGCGCCCACTTGGAGACCCCGTAGGCCCCCATGAACGGAACGCCTTCACGGCCGGCCTCGTCGCTGATGAACAGCACCCGGCCGGCGGGGGACTCCAGCAGCAGCGGTGCGCAGTGGGCCAGGAGCAGGAATGTCGCGTTGACGTTGACGTGCAGGGTGCGCAGCCAGACCTGCGGGTCGTACTGGGTCAGCGGTGCGGGCTGGCCGATCTCCGCGGCGTTGAGGACCAGTGCGTCCAGACCGCCGAGGCCCTCGCGCAGACGCTCGGCGAGCTCCGCCAGATCGTCCGGGCCCACGCCGGCGAGCTCCATGGGGTAGATCGCGGGCTCCGGGCCGCCGGCGGCGACGATCTCGTCATAGACTGCCTCGGCGGCCTTCACCGTGCGCTCGAGCAGCACCACCGTGGCGCCGGAGGCCGCGGCTGCCAGCGCGGTGGCGCGGCCCAGGCCGTTGCCGGCGCCGGTGATCAGCACACGGTGGCCGGACAGTGCGGCGGGCCCGTCGGGGATCGGCAGCGGCTGGACGGGGAGGGCGGTCATTGTGTGTCTCCGTTGCTGTGTCGCCGGTGTGCGGCCCGCGCCCGACGGGCGTGCCGCCAGGCGTGCCAGAGCTTGCGCACGGGCGTGAGGTGGTGGCGTTGCTGAAGCACGGGCATGCCCTCGGCACGCAGGCGCTCCAGCAGGGTACGGTACAGCCGCGCGTGGACGGTCAGCGGCAGCAGGCGCCGCTGCTCCGCGTCGGGGACCGCGGCTAGGGCGTTGTCGAGAAAGTCCATGATCCGGGCGGCCTGCCCGTCGAGGAAGGCGCGCACGGGTTCGCTGTCGGGCTCGCGCAGCAGTTGCCCACGCTCCAGACCGGCCTGCGCCAGCTCGTCCTCCGGGAGGTGCAGCCGTCCGGCCTCCAGCTCCGGGCGCAGCCGGCGCAGGCCCCGGAGCAGGGGTAGGGCCATGCCCAGGTCGTGGGCGAGGGTCGCGGCGGTGTCCGGTGCAGCGCCGCACCCGGCGACCGCGAGCCGTACCGACCCGCCGCCGAGGCGGTGGCAGTAAACACTGAGCTCGCGGAAGCTCGGGTAGCCGCCGTACTCCAGATCCATGGCGACCCCGTCGAGCAGCGCCTCCAGATCGTCCCGCGGCAGGGCCCGGCGCGCATTCGCCGCGGCCAGTGCCTGGGCGGCCGGATGCTGGGCGCCGCCGTCGAGGGCGCGTCCCACCTCCTCGCGCCACCACGCGAGCTTGGCCGCAGCGACCCCGGGGTCGGAGACCTCGCGGGGGATGGCGGTGAGCTCGGCGTGCACGGCGTTGACCGCGAGCAGCGCCTCGCGGCTGTCCGCGTCGTCGGCGAACAGCAGCGCGTAGTGGAGGCTGGAGCCCGGCGGGGCGGCCTTGTCGCGGCAGTACTGCTGGGGCTGCATGGGTCCAAGGGCTGCGGCGTGGTGGCCGGGGAGTATACCGGGCCAGGCGGCCACGTAGCGAGGCACGGGTGTCGCTGCGTCCCGACTCCTCCCGGTCCAGTGCTTTTGAGTGCCCTCCCGGGGGCGGCCGGCGGCACCGGGAAACCCGGAGGCCCGTGCCGGGAGGCGTGTCTTGCAGTATGGCGGTCGCCGCGGGCAGCGGCGAGCACGGGCGATTGTCAGGCGATGGCGGACGTGCGACGGGGACGTGTGCATCGCGGGCGGGCGCCGTTGCGGGGGGGCATCGGGAAAGATAGAGTTTCGCGCTTGGCGCGCGTTCCTCTCCGGCAGCGTCGTTTCTACCCGCGACGATGGTTCTCAAAGGAGGAGATGCAGCCTGTCTTCGTGTTTTGCGTGCCGTCGTGAACAGGGCGGGGCGTCGGTTTATGGCCCGGTTATCGTTCGTCGACCTCCCGGGCCGGACCTCGGTGCCTCGTCCGTTTGCAGGTTCGTGGACGGTCCCCCCGTTCGATGATGCAGGATGTCTCATGGAAGGGTTACAGATCCTTTTGTTCGGGGTCGTGCTGATTGTCTCGATTGTCAGCGTGATCAGTTACCAAGGCCGGCGACGGGCGTCGAAGCGCCGATTCCGTGTGCTTCAGGACAGTGCCCCCTCCCGCGGGCTGAGCGAGGAAGAGCGTGCGGCGCTCGGCGAGGTCTACAGCGGGCGCAAGTACGGCGGCGAGGTTCGTCAGCTCAACGGGCTGTACGCACGCCACGGCATCACGGGCAACAATGCCGGTCAGGGGCAGTATCACGACCTCATCGACGGCGTCGAGGTCGAGCTGCATCAGCGGCTGCGCAACGTCCTTGCGAATTACAACAAGGCGGAGGTCGTCCTGGCCAAGCGGACGGCGCTGGTGGTGCAGCTCAATGGCCGGACGCTGACCGAGGCCGTCGAGCTCGACCGGCGCAGCGAGCGCGCCGAGGCCCGCGTGGCCTCCGACGACTTCTCCGCCGCCTCTTCCTCCTCCTCCTCCGCGACGGCGACCACGGGTGCGAGCGCTTCGGCGACGGCTTCGCGGGACGGAGGGAACGGCGCCGAAGAGAGCGCGGTGACCCTGCTCGGGCAGCGTCGTGAAACCCGTGAGGAGGCCCGGCTGAGACTGGACGCCGAGACGCGCGGCAGCGCGGGCGCGCTTGTGTGTCTTCTGGGGATGCTGGGGGCGCTCGTTTTCGCCTATGCCGATCTGGCCTGGGGCTGTGCGGCCTCGCTCGTCGTGGCCCTGCTCGGCGTCTGGCGCTATCTCGCCGCGCCGAAGTGGCCCATCGGCGGCAAAGCGGTGGACGTGAAGCGCCTGAGGGGGCCGCTCGAGCGGGTGATGACGCGGCAGACCGTCCAGGAGACGAACATCAGTGTTGCCGTTCCCCGCATGGAGTATCTCGACCTGACCTACCCGGGTTCGTGGTTGCCGCCGCTGTGGGAGCGCCTACCGATGACGGCGGCGGAGGTCGAGGTCGACGCGGAACGGCACGTGCTCCAGCACGGCTCGCTGTCACTGTATGAACAGCGACGGCGTTTCCCCATCCACCACTGGATTCGCCATGCCGTTCTCGCCATCGGTGCCGCCCTGCTGCTGATCCTGGCCTGGGTGCTCGCCTCGCCGCTGAGCGTTTCCCTTCCCATGGCCTGGAATCTGCTGAGCGGTCCGGAGGAGATCGATGCCGACGGGCCGCAGGCGCTGCGCGACGTGACGCTGTGGCCGGGGGAAACTGTGGCGATCTCCGGGCAGGCGGGCTGCCGGCTGAGCAGCCCGAGTTCGGCGGTGACCTCGATGCTCGACTGCTCGCGCCTGGTGTGGGGGGGCGCCGGCGCGGGCGCTGCCCGAGGTGACGGTTTCGCCCGAGCTCCAGCGTCTGCAGGAGGCGATCTTCAGGCTCTATACCGGCAGTCCCGCCGAGGACGTGGACCTGCCGCGGTACCAGCGTGCGCTCATGCGCCGGTACGACCGCCGCCTTCTCAGCGGGCTGGGTGAGTTGAAGGCTGATGTGAAGGCGCTGTGCGACGAGTACTATGTCTCCGACGGGTGCTACCGGGCGGAGCGCGTGTTCGACCGCATCGACGAGTCGTCGCCGCTGCTGGCGGCTGACGATGCGGCGCTGCTCTCCCGGCAAGACGCCGTCTGGTTCTCCAGACTCCTCCTCAAGGTTCTCCTTCCCGCCTACGTCAAAGAGGTCGAAGAACCGTTCCAGGCCTGGAACCGGTCCCGCTCCGGGCAGGTCCGTACGCAGCTGAAGGGCCGCTTCGAGCTGGCGGGGGGCGGCGCACGGGAGGCGTTCCTCGAACGGCGGGGTCTTGCCCTGACGGAGCTCCTGGGCGACACCGTCAATCGCGAGTTCCGTGTCCAGGGGGTCGTCGAGCATGTCGGCCTGGAGGGGGACACGCTCAGTCTGGCGCTCATCCCCGAGGAGGACGCGCCGTCGTTCGTGCGTGGCGTCGTGCCGCCATTCATGGTGATCCTGCTGCTCGTCGTGGCGGCGAGCCAGGGTTACCTGGCGCGGCAGGGGTATCGCCGGAGCAAGGCACGTGAACAGAAGGTCGGGCGCTGGGCCGCCGAGCACCTGCGCTAGGTTCGCGAATCGGCGGCGAGGCCCGCTCACCAGGGCCGGAAACGGTCTCGGGCTGGCGAGTGGTCCGCCGCGCAGGCGTCACCCTGGCGGTGGCGCCGGTGCTTCCGTCAGGCCGGCTCGAGCCAGTTGAGGATGTCCAGGGGGTGGCCGATGAGGCCGTCCGCCCCCCAGTGGGTGACGCGGTCCTCGGCGTGGACGTAGCCGAACAGGGCCACCAGGGTGATCGCCCCCGCGCGCTGCCCGGACTCGACGTCGCGCTGGGCGTCGCCCACGACCACGCACGCCTCCGGGGGCAGGTTGTGCGCGTCGCAGGCCTGCAGCTCGGGGTCGGGGTTGGGCTTGCGCTGGGCGAGGTCGACGCCGTTTAACTGGCAGCCGCGGCTCACGTAGTCCCCGACCGCAGCCACCAGCGGCCGGGTGAGCCAGCCGGGCTTGTTGGTGACGATGCCCCACGGGACGTGCCGCGCCTCGAGGACCGCCAGCAGCTCGTCCATGCCGGCGAAGGCGCGGGTCTCGCGGTGAACGCGCTCGCGGTAGATGGCCAGGAAGCGCTTGCGCAGTCCGGCGAAGCGGGTGTCGGACGGATCGATATCGAAGCCCCGCCGCACCAGCGGGCCGCTGCCGTGGGAGACGACGGTGGCGAGCTGGCCGGCGGGCAGAGGGGCGAGGTGCTGCTCGGCGCGCAGGTCGTTGAGGCTGCCGATGAGGTCCGGGGCGGTGTCGAGCAGGGTGCCGTCCAGGTCGAGGAGGACGGCGCGGGCCAGCGGTGCCATCTCGTCAGTCCCGCCCCCCTTGCTCCCCGTCCGCCCGGAAGGCGGCGATGTAGTTGACGCTCACGTCGCGGCAGCGGCGGCATCGCCGGGTCACCGGGTTGTAGTGGATGCCCGTGAGCCGGGTGAGTGACAGGCCGGCGTCGCGCGCCCAGGCCGCGAGCTCGGAGGGGCGCACGAACTGGGTGTAGTCGTGGGTCCCGCGGGGCAGCAGGCCGGCGACGTACTCGGCGCCCACGACCGCGAGCAGCCAGGCCTTGGGCGTGCGGCTGACCGTGGAGAAGACCACCGTCCCCCCGGGTGCGGCGGCGCGTGCACACGCGGCGACCACGGCCGCCGGGTCGGGGACGTGCTCGATCATCTCCAGGCAGGTGACGACATCGAAGGTGGCGGGGGCCTCGGCCGCCATGGTCTCCGCCGAGGCGTGGCGGTAGTCGATCTCCAGGCCGCTCTCGCCGGCGTGCAGCCGCGCCACGGACAGGCCCTCGTCGCCGAGGTCGACGCCGGTCACGCGGGCGCCGCGCCGGGCCATGCCCTCGGCCAGCAGTCCGCCGCCGCAGCCGACGTCGAGGACGCGGCGCCCGGCTAGCGAGCCGGTGGCCTCCTCGATGAAGTCCAGGCGCAGCGGGTTCATCTCGTGGAGGGGGCGGAACTCGCCCTCCGGGTCCCACCAGTGGGCGGCGCTGCGGTTGAACTTGGCCAGTTCCCCGGGGTCGGCGTTTTCGCTGAGTGGCGACATGACGGCTCCGCGCTCAGGACGGCTTTCCGGCGATCTTATCACGCCAGCCGTGGGCCCGGCGTACGATCTCCTCCTGGTCCAGGGTCGTGAGTACGCCGTCGTTGAACAGGTGCCGTCCGGCGACCCAGGTGTCGCTGACCTGGTCGCGGCCGCTGGCGTAGACGAGCTGGGAGATCGGGTGGAAGAGCGGTGCGCTCTCGATGCCGTCCATGCGCACGGCGATCACGTCGGCCTCCTTGCCGGGGGTCAGGCTGCCGACGCGATCGCCCAGGCCCAGGGCGCGGGCGCCCCCCAGGGTGGCCGCTTCCAGAGCCCGGGCAGCGGGCAGGGCCGCCGGGTCCCTGGCCACGCCCTTGGCGAGCATGGCCGCGGTGCGGAGCTCGCCGAGCATGTCCAGGTCGTTGTTGCTCGCGGCACCGTCGGTGCCCAGCGCGACGTTCACGCCGGCGGCGCCCAGCGCGGCCACCGGGGCGAGGCCGCTGGCCAGCTTGAGGTTGGATTCCGGGCAGTGCACGACCTGTACGCCGGTCTCGGCGATGCGGGCGATCTCGGCGTCGTCGAGCTGTGTCATGTGCACGGCGATCAGTCCGGGGCCCAGCAGGCCGAGTCGGTCGAGGCGCCGGATCGGGCGCTCGCCGGTGGCGGCCAGGCTCTGCTGGATCTCGTCGGCGGTCTCGTGGAGGTGGATATGCACCGGCAGGGCGAGCTCGTCGGCGATGGTACGCAGCCTCTCGAGGTTGGGCTCGCTCACCGTGTAGGGCGCGTGCGGTGCGAAGGTCGTGGTGATCAGGGCGTCGTCGCGCCAGGCATCGTGTACGGCGAGTCCCTTGTCGATGTACTCGTCCGGCCCGGAGGCCCAGGCGGTGGGGAAGTCGATGAAGATCATCCCCACCACGGCACGGATACCGGCCTGGCGTGCGGTGCGGGCGGTGACGTCGGGGAAGAAGTACATGTCGTTGAAGCAGGTGGTGCCGCCGCGCAGCATCTCCGCCACTGCGAGCCGGGTGCCGTCCTGGACGAACTCCGGACCGGCGTGGGCGGCCTCCGCCGGCCAGATGTGCTCGTTGAGCCAGGTCATCAGCGGGAGGTCGTCGGCGAGCCCGCGCAGCAGATTCATGCCCGCGTGGGTGTGGGCGTTGACGAAGCCGGGGAGCACGGCGTGATCGCGGCGGTCATGGACGACCCGGGGCTCGTAGCGGCCGCCGGCCTCGTCGGTGGGCAGCACCGCCTCGATCCGCCCGCCGTCGATGACGACGCTGTGCGCCGGCAGGCACTGTCCCGATGGCTCCACCGGGATCACCCAGCCGGCGTGAATGACCTGATCGACTGTCTGCATGCCTGTCCTCCTGCACGGGTGGCGGGTGCGGCGGGTTGGTGGGGGAATGCTACTAAGCGCGTCACGGCTCCCGCTACATTTCGGTGAATCCGCAGGCCCGGTGGAGGGGCGCGCTCACCCGCCGGCTCCCTTCCCGCCGGTGTGGCATACTGACGCGCCCCGCACGTGTGGCGCGGGGGTCGACTGCCGGAGGGTGTTGTTGAGTATCGCCGAACACGACCGGGTCCGCGCCGTCGCCTGGGACGCGGCGGACGGATCGCTGATGCTGCTGGACCAGCGCGTGCTGCCCGAGCGCATCGCCTATCGCCGCTGCCACGATGCCCGCGGGGTGGCCGCGGCCATCCGTGACATGGTGGTCCGCGGGGCGCCGGCGATCGGCATCGCCGCCGCCTACGGTGCCGCCATGGCGGCAAGGGACGACGACTTTGACGCCGGGCTATCGGCGCTCGCCGCCTCCCGGCCGACGGCGGTGAACCTGGCCTGGGCGCTGGCGCGCATGCGCGAGGCCGCCGCCGGCGGCGCCGACGCGGCGGCGCTGCTCGCCGAGGCGCAGGCGCTGCACGACGCCGACGTGGCCGCGAACCGTCGCATGGGCGAGCTCGGGGCCGAGCGGCTGGGCCGCGACTGCGGCGTGCTCACCCACTGCAACACGGGCTCGCTGGCGACGGCGGGCTTCGGCACCGCTCTGGGGGTGATCCGCACCGGCTGGGCCGCCGGCCGCATCCGCCGGGTGTTCGCCGACGAGACCCGGCCGTGGCTGCAGGGGGCGCGGCTCACCGCCTGGGAGCTGCTCGCCGACGGCATCCCGGTGGAGGTGATCGCCGATGCCGCGGCGGCGTCGCTGATGCGTACCGGCGTGGTCGACTGGGTGATCGTCGGCGCGGACCGTGTCAGCGCCAACGGCGATGTCGCCAACAAGATCGGCACCTACCCGCTGGCGCTCGCCGCGCGGGCGCTGGGGGTCGGTTTCATGGTGGTCGCGCCGTTCTCCACCCTGGACTATGCCACCGCCAGCGGTGCCGACATCCCCATCGAGTACCGCGATGCGGAGGAGGTGCTGTCCGTCGCCGGCCAGCGCATCGCCGCCCCGGGCGCCGGCGCCTGGAATCCGGTGTTCGACGTCACCCCGGCGTCGCTGGTGGACGTGCTCGTCACCGAGCGCGGCGTGGTCGAGCGCCCGGACACCCACGGACTGGCCGCCCTCGCGCAGGAGTGAGCGCGGCCCCTGAACTACCGAGCCAAGGAGAAACGATGAAGAACGCACTGCTCACCCTCGCGCTGGCCGGCATGGTCGGCACGGCGTCCGCCGCCCCGCAGCCCGAGGTGGTCTTCCACACCAACCGGGGCGACATCCGGATCGCGCTCTATGCCGAGCGGGCGCCGGTGACCGTGGAGAACTTCCTCGCCTACGTGGATGCCGGTTTCTACGACGGCACCATCTTCCACCGGGTCATCCCCGGCTTCGTGATCCAGGGCGGCGGGTTCACCGAGGACATGCAGCGCAAGTCGACCCGCGAGCCCATCGAGAACGAGGCGGACAACGGGCTCGACAACGAGCGCGGCACGCTGTCGATGGCGCGCACCCAGGCGGTGGACAGCGCGACCTCGCAGTTCTTCATCAACCTCGCCGACAACGCCTTCCTCGACCACGGCGAGCGCGACTTCGGCTACGCGGTGTTCGCCCGGGTCGTGGACGGCATGGACGTGGTCGACGAGATGGCGGGGGTGCCCACCGGGCGGGCCAGCGGCATGAGCGACGTGCCCCGGCAGACGCTGGTGATCGAGAGCGCCGAACGCGTCGACGGCTGAGCCGGGCGGCGGCCGTCCCGGGGCCGTCGTTGTGATAACATGACGTGTTTTATGACACGCCCGCCGGCGCACTCGCGCCCGCGCGGGTTCCGAGCATCGCCCAAAGCCGAGTGAGACCACCCGATGTCGAGCGTCGCCAAGGAGATCCTGCCGGTCAACCTCGAGGACGAGATGCGGCAGTCGTACCTCGATTACGCCATGAGCGTGATCGTGGGCCGCGCCCTGCCGGATGTGCGCGATGGCCTCAAGCCGGTGCACCGGCGCGTCCTCTATGCCATGCGCGAGCTCGGCAACGACTGGAACAAGCCCTACAAGAAGTCCGCGCGCGTGGTCGGTGACGTCATCGGTAAGTACCACCCCCACGGCGACTCGGCGGTCTACGACACCATCGTGCGCATGGCCCAGGACTTCTCCATGCGCTACCTGCTCGTCGACGGGCAGGGCAACTTCGGTTCCATCGACGGCGACAACGCCGCGGCGATGCGCTACACCGAGGTGCGCATGAGCCGCATCGCCCACGAGCTGCTCGCGGACATCGACAAGGAGACCGTCGACTTCGTCGACAACTACGACGGCTCCGAGTCCGAGCCCACCGTGCTGCCGACGAAGGTCCCGAACTTCCTGGTCAACGGCGGCTCCGGCATCGCCGTGGGCATGGCCACCAACGTCCCGCCGCACAACCTCGGCGAGGTGGTGGATGCCTGCGTGGCGCTCATCGACGACGACTCGCTCACCGTCGACGACCTCATCGGTTTCATCCCCGGCCCGGACCTGCCCACCGGCGGCATCATCAACGGCACCGCGGGCATCCGCGAGGCCTATCGCACCGGCCGCGGGCGCATGGTCATGCGCGCGCGCTGCGCCTTCGAGGAGGACGGCGCCGGCAAGCCGCGGATCGTGGTCAGCGAGCTGCCCTACCAGGTGAACAAGGCGCGGCTGCTCGAGAAGATCGCCGAGCTCGTCAAGGAAAAGCGCATCGAGGGCATCACCGAGCTGCGCGACGAGTCGGACAAGCAGGGCATCCGCATGGTCATCGAGCTGCGTCGCGGCGAGGTGCCCGAGGTCGTGCTCAACAACCTCTACCAGCATACCCAGCTGCAGACCGTGTTCGGCATCAACATGGTCGCGCTGCACCAGGGCCAGCCCAAGCAGCACAACCTGCGCGACGTCCTCGACGCCTTCCTGCGCCACCGCCGCGAGGTGGTCACGCGGCGCACCGTCTACGAGCTGCGCAAGGCGCGCGAGCGCGCCCACGTCCTCGAGGGCCTGGCGGTGGCGCTGGCCAACATCGACGAGGTCATCGCCCTGATCAAGGCCTCGCCGGGGCCGGCGGAGGCGCGCGAGGCGCTGGCCTCGCGGGAGTGGGCTCCGGGCATGGTCACCGGCATGCTCGAGCGCGCCGGTGCCGAGGCGTCCCGGCCCGAGGGGCTCGCCGAGGAGTTCGGCCTGCGCGACGGCGTCTACCGGCTCACCGCGCAGCAGGCCCAGGCGATCCTGGACCTGCGCCTGCACCGCCTCACCGGGCTGGAGCAGGACAAGATCCTGGACGAGTACCGCGAGCTGCTCGCCACCATCGAGGACCTGCTCGACATCCTCGCCAGCGGCGACCGGCTCATGCGCGAGATCCGCGAGGAGCTGGTCTCGCTGCGCGAGCGCTTCAGCGACGAGCGCCGCACCGAGATCCTCCACGACGAGCTCGACCTCACCACCGAGGACCTGATCCCGCCGGAGGACGTGGTCGTCACGCTCTCGCACAACGGCTACGCCAAGAGCCAGCCGCTGGACAGCTACCAGGCCCAGCGCCGCGGCGGCAAGGGCAAGTCGGCGACGCGCATGAAGGACGAGGACTTCATCGACCAGCTGTTCGTCGCCAACACCCACGACCACCTGCTGTGCTTCTCCAGCCGCGGCAAGGTCTACCGTCTGCGGGTCTACGAGCTGCCCCACGGCAGCCGCAACGCCCGCGGCAAGCCGGTGGTGAATCTCCTGCCGCTGGAGTCCGACGAGCGGATCAGCGCGGTGCTGCCGATCCGCGAGTTCGACGACGAGCATTTCGTGTTCATGGCGACCCGCAATGGTACGGTGAAGAAGACGCCGCTGTCGCACTTCTCGCGGCTGCGCTCGAGCGGAATCATCGCGCTGAACCTCGGCGAGGACGACGCCCTGGTCAACGTTGGCGTCACCAACGGCGAGCGCGAGGTCATGCTGGTGACCGACGCCGGCAAGGCCATCCGCTTCGGCGAGGCCGACGTGCGGCCGATGGGGCGTACCGCCACCGGCGTGCGCGGGATTCGCCTCGACCCGGGGCAGGCGGTGATCCAGCTGCTGATCCTGGGCGACGGTGACGTGCTCACCGCCACCGAGAACGGTTACGGCAAGCGCACCGCCGTGAGCGACTACCCCATCCGCGGTCGTGGCGGCCGCGGCGTGATATCGATCCAGACCTCGGAGCGCAACGGCGGCGTGGTCGGTGCCGCCCAGGTCGTGGACGGCGACGAGATCATGATGATCACCAATGCCGGCACCCTGGTGCGCACCCGCGTCGACGAGGTATCGCGGCTGGGGCGCAACACCCAGGGCGTGATGCTCATCCGCCTGAGCGAGGGCGAGCACCTGGTCGGGGTGGCGCGCATCGAGGTGCTGGATGACGACGAGGAGGGCGCCGACGCCGAGTAGACGCCGGCGCGCCAACGGTTTTCGCAAGCTGTCAGGAGCGAGATTGTATGTCGCGCGTGTATAACTTCAGCGCGGGTCCCGGAGCGCTACCCGAAGAGGTCCTGCGTCAGGCCCAGGAAGAACTGGTCGACTGGCAGGGCTCCGGCATGTCGGTGATGGAGATGAGCCATCGCGGCAAGGAGTTCGTGTCCATCGCCTCCGAGGCCGAGGCCGACCTGCGCGAGCTGCTCGCGGTCCCGGACAACTACCGGGTGCTCTTCCTCCAGGGCGGTGCCTCCGGCCAGTTCTCGGCGGTGCCGATGAACCTGCTGCGCGGGCGCGGCTCCGCCGACTACGTGAATACCGGCAACTGGTCGAAGAAGGCCATCGCCGAAGCGCGCAAGTACTGCGAGGTCAATGTCGTCGCCGAGGGCGGCAACGGCGACCCCATGTCCATCCCGGCGCTCGAGAGCTGGCAGCGCTCCAGCGACGCCGCCTACCTCCACTACACGCCCAACGAGACCATCAGCGGCGTGGAGTTCCACTGGGTCCCGGATGTCGGCGAGGTCCCGCTGGTCGCGGACATGTCCTCGACGCTCCTTTCCCGGCCCATCGACGTCTCGAAATTCGGGATGATCTACGCCGGCGCCCAGAAGAACATCGGCCCGGCGGGCGTGACCGTGGTTATCGTGCGCGAGGACCTGCTCGGTTCGGCGATGGCCGAGACCCCGGCGATCCTCGACTACCAGAAGATGGCCGAGTCCGACTCCATGGCGAATACGCCGCCGACCTTCGCCTGGTACATGGCGGGGCTGGTGTTCAAGTGGCTCAAGCGCCAGGGTGGCCTCGAGGCCATGGCCGAGATCAACCGGCGCAAGGCCGGCAAGCTCTACGACGCCATCGACGCCTCCGGCTTCTACCGCAATCCCGTGGACCCGGACTGCCGGTCCTGGATGAATGTGCCCTTCGTGCTGGCGGACGAGTCGCTCAACGACACCTTCCTCAGCGAGGCGAAGGCGGCTGGGCTCGCCACCCTCAAGGGCCATCGCAGTGTCGGCGGCATGCGGGCGAGCATCTACAACGCGATGCCCGAGGCGGGCGTCGACGCCCTCGTGTCGTTCATGCAGGACTTCGAGCGCCGCCACGGCTGAGGCCGGCGGCACGGCGAACGGAAGAAAGCAGGAGCGCTGATGTACAAGATACTCACTCTCAACAATATCTCCGTTAAGGGGCTCGACCGACTGCCGCGGGAGCGCTACGAGGCGTCCTCGGAGATCCAGCACCCGGACGGCATTCTGCTGCGCTCGCACAAGATGCACGGCATGGCCCTGCCGGAGACGGTGAAGGCCGTGGCGCGTGCCGGTGCCGGCGTGAACAACGTGCCGGTGGACGAGCTCAGCCATCGCGGTATCCCGGTGTTCAATACCCCCGGTGCCAACGCCAACGCGGTCAAGGAGCTGGTGGTCGCCGGGCTGCTGCTCGCCGCCCGCAACATCTGCCCGGCGTGGGCCTTCGCCCGCGGCCTGGAAGGCGACGATGCCGAGATCAACCGTCAGGCCGAGTCCGGCAAGAAGCAGTTCGTCGGCTTCGAGCTGCCGGGCCGCACCCTCGGCGTGATCGGCCTAGGTGCCATCGGCGTGCAGGTGGCCAACGCGGCCCGCGCGCTGGGCATGAAGGTCATCGGTTACGACCCGCAGATCACCATCCACAGCGCGTGGAAGCTGGAGGCGGACGTGCGCCGGGCGCACAGCGTCGACGAGGTGTTCGCCGAGTCCGACGCGATCACCCTGCACGTGCCCGAGATCGACGCCACCCGCGGGCTGGTCAATGCCGACCGTCTCGCCCAGGTGCGCGAGGGCGCCGTGCTGCTCAACTTCGCGCGCTCCGGCATCGTCGAGGAGCCGGCGGTGGTGGAAGCCCTGGATGCCGGGCGCCTGGGCGCCTACATCTGCGACTTCCCGAGCAACGCCCTCAAGGACCATGACCGGGCGGTCACCCTGCCGCACATCGGTGCGTCCACCAACGAGGCGCAGGACAACTGCGCGATCATGGCCGCCGACCAGCTCCGGGACTACCTGGAGACCGGTAACGTGGTGAACTCGGTGAACTTCCCGGAGATGATGCTGCCGCGCAACGGGGCGGGCGACCGGCTGACGGTGGCCAACAACAACGTCCCGAACATGCTCGGTCAGATCTCCACCGCGCTCGCGGACGCGGGGCTCAACATTGCGGACATGTACAACAAGTCCCGCAACGACCTCGCCTACACCGTGGTGGATGTCGAGGGCAGCATCCCCGGCGAGCTGGTCGAGCGCATCCGCGGCATCGAGGGCGTGCTCGCGGTGCGGGTCATCGAGTAGGAGCGGGCCATGAGCGACGAGACGGACCGGCTGCAGCAGGTGCGCGAGCGCATCGACAGCATCGATGACGAGATCCTGCGGCTGATCAACGCCCGTGCCGAGGCGGCGGGCGAGGTCGCACGGATCAAGCGCGAGAGCGGCGAGCCCGGGGATTTCTACCGCCCCTCGCGCGAGGTCTCGGTGCTCAAGCGCCTGCGGGCGGCCAACCCGGGGCCGCTGCCGGACGGCGACGTGCTCAGGCTCTTCCGCGAGCTGATGTCGTCGTGCCTGGCCCTGCAGCAGCCGCTGTCCGTCGCCTACCTCGGTCCGGAGGGGACCTACACCCAGGAGGCCGCGCTCAAGCACTTCGGCCATGGCATGAGGGCCATGTCCCAGGAGGGGATCGACGCGGTCTTCCGCGAGGTGGAGGCCGGCAACGCCGACTACGGCGTGGTGCCGGTGGAGAACTCCACCGAGGGCGTGGTTTCCCATACCCTCGACCGCTTCCTGACCTCGCACCTGAAGATCGTCGGCGAGGTGGAGCTGCCGGTGCGTCACAACCTGGTCAGCCGCGTGGAGGACCTCGCGGCGATCCTGCGGGTGTACTCCCACCAGCAGGGGCTGGCCCAGTGCCGCGCCTGGCTGGATTTACACCTGCCCCAGGCCGAGCGCATCCCGGTATCGAGCACCGCCGAGGCGGCGCGCCTGGCGGCGTCGGCGCCGGGGGCCGCGGCGGTGGCCTCCGATGCCGCCGCCGAGCGCTACGAGCTCGAGGTCCTCTTCCCCAACATCCAGGACGGCGCGGTGAATACCACCCGCTTCCTGATCCTCGGCAACACGACCCCGCCCGCCACCGGCGAGGACAAGACCTCCGTCGTGGTCTCGCGCCCCAACCAGCCGGGCGGCCTCGCCGGACTGCTGGCGCCGCTCGCGCGCTACGGGCTCAACATGAGCCGGATCGAGTCGCGGCCCTCGCGCCAGGGGGTGTGGGAATACGTGTTCTTCATCGACGTCCTCGGCCACGCCGAGGATCCGACGCTCAAGCGTGCCCTCGGCGAGATGGAGCAGCTGGCGAGCCTGATCAAGGTGCTCGGCTCCTACCCGCGTGCCGGCGACTGAGCGGCGGCGGCAGACATAGCACACAGGCGAGAGCGATGAGCAGCGACGCGATCCCCTTCTGCGATCTGGCGGTGCCCGGCGTGCGGGACCTCCAGCCCTACCAGCCGGGCAAACCCGAGGCCGAGCTCGCCCGCGAGTACGGGGTGAGCGACATCGTCAAGCTCGCCTCCAACGAGAATCCCCTCGGCCCGGGCGAGGCCGCGGTGGCCGCGGCGCGGGACGCCGTCACCGGTGTGCACCGCTATCCGGAGGGCAGCGCCCATGCCCTGCGCCACGCGGTGGCGCGTCATCACGACGTCGCCCCGGAGTGCATCACCTTCGGTAACGGCTCCAACGACGTCCTCGACCTGCTGGCCCGCGCCTTCCTCGGCCCGGGGCGCGAGGCGGTGTTCTCGCAGCACGCCTTTGCGGTGTACGCCATCGCCACGCGCACCGTCGGCGCCGAGGCGGTGGTGGCGGCGGCCAACGCCGCCGACCATCCCCAGCCCTACGGTCACGACCCGGAGGCGCTGCTCGCCGGTATCGGCGGACAGACACGGGTGCTGTTCATCGCCAACCCCAACAACCCGACGGGTACCTGGCTGGACGGCGACACCCTGGAGTCGCTGATCGCGCGTGTGCCCCGCGAGGTGGTGGTGGTGCTCGACGAGGCGTACGTCGATTACGCCCGTGACTGTACCGGCTACGTGGACGGCCGCCGCTGGCTGGAGACTTATCCGAACCTGGTGATTACACGGACCTTCTCCAAGATCCACGGTCTCGCCGGCCTGCGTGCGGGCTATGCCCTGTCCAGTCCCGAGATCGCCGATCTGCTCAACCGTGCGCGCCACCCCTTCAATCTGAACTCCGTGGCCCAGGCGGCGGCGGAGGCCGCGCTCACCGACACGGACCACGTGGACCGCTCGGTCGCGCTCAACAGCGAGCAGCGCGAGTGGCTGCGCGCTCGCCTCGAGGGTCTGGGCCTCACGGTGCTGCCCAGCGCGGGCAACTTCCTCGCCGTGGAGGTGGGCGACGACGCGGGTGCTGTCAACGAGGCGCTGCTGCGCCGCGGCGTGATCGTGCGGCCGATCGGCGGCTACGGGCTGCCGCGGTTCCTGCGCGTGACCGTGGGCACCGCCGGGGAGAACGCCCGCTTCGTCGAGGCCTTGGGCGAGGCGCTGTCCGGGGAGCGCGCATGATCCGCATCGGCCAGCTAACCGTCATCGGTATGGGGCTGATCGGCGGCTCGCTGGCGCGGGCGCTGCGCGAGGCCGGCGCCGTGGATGAGGTCGTCGCCGTGGGCCGGCGCCGTGAGGGCGTCGACCGCGCGGTGGCGCTGGGCGTTGCCGACCGGGGCACCACGGATCCCGCGCGGGGCGTGGCGGATGCCGACATGGTCGTGATCGGCGTCCCGCTGGGCGCGGTGCGCGGCGTGTTCGAGGCCGTTGCCGACGCCCTGCCGGCGGACTGCGTGGTCACCGACGTGGGCAGCGCCAAGGGCAGCGTGGTCGAGGACGCGCGCGCGGTGTTCGGTGCCGTGCCGCCCTGGTTCGTGCCCGGCCATCCGGTGGCGGGCACCGAGCGCTCCGGTGTGGAGGCCGGGTTCCCCGAGCTGTTTCGCGGCCGCCGGGTCATCCTCACGCCGGGGCCGGACACCGACCCCGCGGCGCTGTCGCGCGTGCGCGGCATGTGGACCAGCGCCGGCGCGGAGGTCAGCGAGATGGCCGTCGCCCATCACGACCGCATGCTCGCGGCGACCTCCCACCTGCCGCACCTGCTGGCCTACGGGCTGGTGGACACCCTGAGCCGCTGGGACGCCAGCCACGAGGTCTTCGAGTACGCCGCCGGCGGTTTCCGGGACTTCACCCGCATCGCCTCCAGCGATCCGGTGATGTGGCGCGACATCTGCCTGGCCAACCGGGAGGCGGTACTGGAGACGCTGCTGCGCTACCGCGAGGACCTGGATGCGCTCACCGAGTGGGTGCGCGCCGGCGACGGTGACAGCCTCGAGGCGGTGTTCTCACGGGCGAAGGCCACGCGGGACGACTTCCTCCACGTGTTCGAACGCTAGGGCCGGGCAGGGCATGACACACGCTCAATCACGACTGACCTTCACCGCCTCCGGCGGCGAGCGGCTGCGCGGCCGCCTGCGGGTCCCGGGCGACAAGTCCATCTCCCACCGGGCGGTGATGTTCGGGGCCCTCGCCGAGGGAGAGACCGTGATCGACGGCCTCCTCGAGGGCGAGGACGTGCTCGCCACCCTGGCCGCCTTCCGCGCCATGGGCGTGGCCGCGGAGGGTCCGGACAGCGGCGCCCTGCGGCTCGCCGGGGCAGGGCTCCACGGGCTGGGCGCGCCGGCGGCGGCGCTGGACATGGGCAACTCGGGCACGGCCATGCGGCTGCTCTGCGGGCTGCTCGCCGGTCAGGCCTTCGATACCACGCTCACCGGCGACGCCTCGCTCACCCGCCGGCCCATGCGCCGGGTGACCGCGCCCCTCGCGGAGATGGGCGCGCTGATCGAGACCGCGGAGGGCGGCACCGCGCCGCTCACCGTGCGCGGTGGCCGCCGGCTGCACGGCATCGATTATGCGCTGCCCGTCGCCAGCGCCCAGATCAAGTCCGCGCTGCTCCTCGCCGGCCTCTACGCCGAGGGCGAGACCCGCATCAGCGAGCCCGCGCCCTGCCGGGACCACACCGAGCGCATGCTCGCCGGCTTCGGCTATCCGGTGCGGCGCGAGGCGGGCACCGTGACCCTCGCCGGGGGCGGCCGGCTGACGGCGACGCCGGTGAGCGTGCCGGCGGACGTGTCCTCCGCGGCGTTCTTCCTGGTGGCGGCGAGCATCACCCCGGGCTCCGATCTGATCCTGGAGCACGTCGGCATGAACCCGACCCGCACCGGCGTGATCGAGATCCTGCGCCTGATGGGTGCGGACATCACCGCCGTGCGCGAGGACGTGGTCGGCGGTGAGCCGGTGGCGGACCTGCGCGTGCGCCATGCGCCGCTGCACGGCATCGACGTGCCGGCGCGCCTGGTGCCGCTTGCGATCGACGAGTTCCCGGTGCTGTTCGTCGCCGCCGCGGCGGCGAGCGGCGAGACCCGCGTCACCGGGGCGGAGGAGCTGCGGGTGAAGGAGAGCGATCGCATCGCGGTGATGGCCGAGGGGCTCGCCGCCCTGGGGGCCGACGTCACCGCCACGCCGGACGGCATGATCGTGCGCGGCGGCCGCGGCCTCACCGGCGGCCGTGTGCATGCCCACGGTGACCACCGTGTTGCCATGTCGTTCGCGGTCGCCTCCCTGATGGCCCGGGATGCGGTGGTGATCGACGACTGCGCCAACGTGGCCACCTCCTACCCCACCTTCGCCGCTGAGGCGCGCGCCGTTGGTCTGATGCTGGCCGAGCAGTGGCATACGCCGGAGGCAACATGAGCGAGTCCGTGCCCGTTATCGCCCTGGATGGCCCCGGCGGCTCCGGCAAGGGGACCATCGCCCGCCGCCTCGCGCACAGCCTGGGCTGGCACCTGCTCGATAGCGGCGCGATCTACCGTGTGCTCGCCCACGCGGTGGTCCGCGACGGTGTCGATCCCGCCGACGAGGCCGCCGTGGTGGATCTCGCCCGGCGCATCCATATCCGTTTCGCCAGCGGCGAGACCGACTCCAGCGTGTTCGTTGACGGCGAGGACGTGACCGCCGCCATCCGCACCGAGGACTGCGGCGATACGGCCTCGCGGATCGCGGCACTGCCGGCCGTGCGCGAGGCGTTGCTGCAGCGCCAGCGCGACTTCCGCCAGCCCCCGGGGCTGGTCGCGGACGGCCGCGATATGGGGACGGTGGTCTTCCCGGATGCCGTGGTGAAGGTCTTCCTCACCGCGTCGGTGGACGAGCGCGCCCGCAGACGCTATAAACAGTTGATAGACCAAGGGCTTGGTGCTAGTCTTCGCGGTCTTGTAGAGGAGATCGCCGCGCGTGACCGGCGCGACGCGTCCCGCACGGTGGCCCCTCTCGCCCCGGCAGAAGATGCCGTTGTGCTCGATACGACCGAGCTCGACGTCGATCAGGCCGCCGAGGCGGTGATGAGCCAGGTGCGTCGCTGGCAGCAGCGCCGCTGAACCCGACCCCTGGAGACTCGACAAGAAAGTGGGAGCGACCCCCGTAAACCGGTGGGGGCCGCTTCCCGTATGTATGGCAACAACTTGACTGGTTACGGTCTGGGATCAACTCATCCATGAGCGAAAGCTTTGCTGAACTGTTCGAACAGAGCCTTTCGAACACCGACATGCGCCCCGGTGCGATCGTCAACGGCACCGTGGTGGCAATCGACGGTGACGACGTCATCGTCAACGCCGGCCTCAAGTCCGAGGCGGTCATTCCCCTGGAGCAGTTCATCGACGACGAGGGCAACGTCGAGGTCGAGGTGGGCAGCGAGGTCGAGGTCGCGCTGGACGCCGTCGAGGACGGCTTCGGCGAGACGCGCCTGTCCCGCGAGAAGGCCAAGCGTGCCCGTGTCTGGAAGAAGCTCGAATCCGCCTACGAGGCGAGCGAGACCGTGACCGGCCAGATCAGCGGCAAGGTCAAGGGTGGCTTCACCGTGGACCTGGGCAACGTTCGCGCGTTCCTGCCCGGCTCGCTGGTGGACATCCGTCCGGTGCGCGACACTACCTACCTCGAGGGCAAGGACCTCGAGTTCAAGGTGATCAAGCTCGACCCCCGGCGCAACAACGTGGTGGTCTCCCGCCGCGCCGTCGTCGAGGAGGAGTACAGTGCCGAGCGCGAGGCGCTGCTGGAGAAGCTCCAGGAAGGCCAGGTGCTCCCGGGCATCGTCAAGAACCTCACCGACTACGGTGCCTTCGTGGACCTCGGCGGCATCGACGGCCTGCTGCACATCACGGACATGGCCTGGCGTCGCGTCAAGCACCCCTCCGAGGTGGTCAACGTCGGCGACGAGATCCAGGTCAAGGTCCTCAAGTTCGACCGCGAGCGCAATCGCGTCTCCCTGGGCCTCAAGCAGCTTGGCGAGGATCCGTGGGAGAACATCGCCGGCCGCTACCCCGAGGGTGCGCGCGTCAACGGTCGCGTGACCAACATCACCGACTACGGTGCCTTCGTCGAGATCGAGGAGGGTGTCGAGGGTCTCGTCCACGTCTCCGAGATGGACTGGACCAACAAGAACGTCAACCCGGCCAAGGTCGTGGCGATCGGTGACGAGGTCGAGGTCATGATCCTCGATATCGACGGTGAGCGCCGCCGTATCTCGCTGGGCATGAAGCAGTGCCAGCCCAACCCCTGGGACGAGTTCGCCGCCCAGTACAACAAGGGCGACCGGGTCGCCGGGGCGATCAAGTCCATTACGGACTTCGGCATCTTCGTGGGTCTCGACGGCGGGATCGACGGCCTCGTGCACCTCTCCGACCTGTCCTGGAACGACGCCGGCGAGGAGGTCGTGCGCCAGTTCAAGAAGGGCGACGAGGTCGAGGCCGTGGTCCTCTCCGTGGATCCGGAGCGTGAGCGCATCTCCCTCGGTATCAAGCAGCTGGAGCAGGATCCGCTGTCCAGCTGGGTCGCCGAGCACCCGAAGGGCAGCGTCGTGACGGGCACCGTCATCGAGGTGGACGCCAAGGGCGCCACCATCCGGCTGGCCGAGGAGGTCGAGGGCTATCTGCGTGCCTCCGATCTCGGTCGCGACCGGGTCGAGGATGCCCGCCAGGTGATCAGCGAGGGCGACGAGGTGGAGGCCAAGTTCACCGCCGTCGACCGCCGCAACCGCATGATCAACCTGTCGGTCCGCGCCAAGGACCAGCAGGAGGACCGCGAGGCCGTGGAGGACTTCGGCCGGCCGTCCAATGCGGGCACCACCGCGCTCGGTGATCTGCTCAAGGAGCAGATGCAGAACAAGGACCACGAGTAACGCGGCCGCGGGGCCGGGGGGTCGCTCATGCCGTGGGCGACCTCCCGGCCTTTCTGATTGGGGGCTCCGCTGCGTCCGTGGCGGATCAGGCTTGCTGGTAGAACGATGACCAAATCCGAGCTAATTGACCTCATTGCCGATCGTCAGCAACACCTCCCCCACAAGGATGTCGAGCTGGCGGTCAAAACCCTGCTGGAGCAGATGAGCGAGGCGATGGCCTCGGGGCAGCGGATCGAGATCCGCGGTTTCGGCAGCTTCGCGCTGCACCATCGTCCCCCGCGCATCGGCCGTAACCCCAAGACGGGGGATCCGGTCGCGCTGCCCGGCAAGTACGTTCCGCATTTCAAGCCGGGCAAGGAGATGCGTGAGCGGGTGAACGACGGCAGCGACCACCCCATTCGCGAGTGACCCGGCGACGCCGTATCGGGCGGGGCCGCTTCGCCCCGCCGGCGTGACTCCCGTCATGGCTTGCTTCAGAATGTCCGCACCTCCCCGGACTCCAGCTGCATGAAGGGACCTGCACACCGATGCGACGTCTAGTGCTATTCATCCTCGCCCTCGCCGTGATCGCCCTCGGGCTGAGCTTCGCCATGCTCAACGCCGGGGACGCCCAGGTGAACTACTACTTCGGTACCGCGACCATGCCGCTCTCCCTGTGGCTGGCGGTGACGTTGCTCGGCGGCGCCGTGCTCGGGGCGGTTTCCACGACGGCACTGATCGTGCGCCAGCGCCGCGAGCTCGCCCGTCTGCGCCGTGAGGCGAAACAGGCGCGTACCGAGGTGGACGAGCTGCGCAAGCTGCCGCTGCGCGACAACCCCTGACGATGCTTGAGCTGCTGTGGCTGCTGTTGCCGGTCGCGGCCCTGTCCGGGTGGGTGATCGGCCGGCGTGACGCCGGAGGCGGTCAGCGCGGTCGCCGCGCGAGCTTCTCGCCGGAGTACTTCCGCGGCCTCAACTTCCTCCTCAACGAGCAGCCGGACAAGGCCATCGAGGTCTTCACCCGGATGGTCGAGGTGGATTCCGACACCGTGGAGACCCACCTCGCCCTGGGGAACCTCTTCCGCCGGCGGGGCGAGGTCGACCGTGCGATCCGCATCCACCAGAACCTCATCGCGCGGCCGTCGCTGGAACGCGGCCAGCATGCCTACGCCATGCTGGAGCTCGCCAAGGATTACATGAGCGCCGGGCTCCTCGATCGGGCCGAGGCGATCTTCGGTGAGGTCGCCGAGCTCGATGACCACGCAGTCACCGCGCTGCGCCATCTCCTGGATATCTACCAGCAGGAGCGGGAGTGGGAGGAGGCCGTGCGGGTCGCCCAGCGCCTGGCGCGGGTGACCGGCGAGGATCTCGGCGGGCGCTGCGCCCAGTTCTGCTGTGAGCAGGCCGAGGAGGCGATGCGTCGCGGTGACAGCGACGACGAGGTGCGCGGCCTGCTCAAGCGCGCGCTCGGCTTCGATCCCACCTGCGTGCGCGCAAACATGCTCCGCGGTGACCTGGAGCGCAGCCGCGGCCATGTCCGCGCCGCCGCCCGGGCCTATCGCCACGTCCAGAACCAGGACCTCGACTACCTCCCCGAGGTGCTGCCGCCGCTGGAGGCATGCTATCGGGAGCTGGGCCAGCTCAACCGCTTCCGGCGGTTCCTCTACCGGACCATGCATGCCTACGACGGCGCCTCCGTGGTAATGAAGCTCTCCGAGCTCATCGCCGAGGCCGAGGGGCGCCAGGCGGCGGTGGAGTTCATGGCCTCCCAGCTGCGGCGCCGGCCCTCCGTGCGCGGGCTCAACCGGCTCATCGAGCTCAACATCGACGACGAGGACCCGGACCGGCGCCGCCAGCGCGACCTCCGCGTCCTTCATCAGCTCTTCCAGGCGCTGATCGGCGACCGCCAGCCCTACCGGTGCGAGCGCTGCGGCTTCGCCGCCCGGCAGCTGCACTGGCAGTGCCCGAGCTGCCGCGCCTGGAGCACCATCAAGCCCGTCAAGGGGCTGCAGGGGGAGTAGCATGGACAAGGCGGAAACGCCGCGGATCATCGTCGCGCTGGACTTCGACGATGTCGCCGCCGCCGAGACGCTGGTCGCCTCGCTGCCGGTCGGCCGCTGTCGGCTGAAGGTTGGCAAGGAGCTGTTCCTGCGCGCCGGTCCCGAGGTGGTGCGGCGCTGGAGCGTCGCGGGCTGGGACGTGTTCCTCGACCTCAAGTTCCACGATATCCCCAACACCGTGGCCGGCGCCTGCCGGGCCGCCGCCGATCTGGGCGTGTGGATGGTCAATGTCCACACCCTCGGCGGTCCCGCCATGATGGAGGCCGCACGTGCCGCTGTGGACGCCGGCGGTCACGCCACCCTGCTTACCGGCGTCACTATCCTCACCAGCCACTCCGACGCCGACCTCGAGCGTATTGGTATCGCCGGCCCGGTGGATGCCGCGGTGAGCCGGCTCGGCGGCCTCGCCGTGGAGGCGGGGCTGGACGGTGTCGTCTGCGCCGCACGGGAGGCGGCGTCCATGCGGGCGCTGGGCGGGCCGGGTTTCCGCCGCGTGACGCCGGGCATCCGCCCGGCGGGTGTCGCCGCCGGCGACCAGAGCCGGGTGATGACGCCCGCGGCAGCGCTCGCGGCCGGGGCCACGGACCTGGTTATCGGCCGTCCCATTACCCGTGCGGTGGACCCGCCGGCCGCCCTGGCGAGCGCGGAGGCCGAGCTGTCGGGCGCCGGCGACGCACCGGGTTTGTGATCGCCGTCCGCCGCGGGGTAAGCTCTTTCGTCACCGCGTGATCCGCACGCGGTGGCATCCCGGCGATGGGAGTCATCGCCGTCAAGGAAATCCCGAAACCAAGGAGGGCTTTGCCATGAAACTGCTCAAGACCGCCCTGTGTGCGGCCGCACTCGCTGTGGCGCCCGCGGTGTTCGCCGCGGCCATCAACCTCAACGAGGCGGACGTGGAGGCGCTGCAGCGCCTCGACGGCATCGGCCCGGTCAAGGCGGCGGCCATCGTCGACTACCGGGCGGCCCACGGGCCGTTCGAGTCCAAGCAGGGGCTGACCGCGGTGGACGGCATCGGCGAGACGACGCTGGAGGGCATTCGCGAGGACGTCACCGTCCGGTGACACCCGTGGCCCTGCGGCGTTTGCGGCCGCGCCTCCCGGCGCGGCCCTCTTGTGCGCCCCCGGCGGTCGGTGTATCGATAGGCGCCATCCCCCGCACGGGGTCCGCAACCAGGAATCGAGCACTATGACGCGACGCATCCGCAAGGCCGTATTTCCCGTCGCCGGGCTGGGGACGCGCTTCCTGCCCGCGACCAAGGCCAACCCCAAGGAGATGCTGCCGGTGGTGGACAAGCCGCTGGTGCAGTATGCCGCGGAGGAGGCCGCCAAGGCCGGGATCGAGACCCTGATCTTCGTGACCGGGCGCAACAAGCGCAGCATCCCGGACCACTTCGACAAGGCCTATGAGCTGGAGACCGAGCTCGAGGCCAAGGGCAAGCAGGACCGCCTGCGCCAGGTCCGCGAGATCCTGCCCAACGGCGTGGCGGTGGTCTACATCCGCCAGTCCGAGGCCCTCGGCCTGGGCCATGCCGTGCTCTGCGCCGAGCCCATCGTGGGCGACGAGCCCTTTGCCGTGATCCTGGCCGACGACCTCATCGACGACCCGGAGGGCAGCGGCTGCCTGGCCCAGATGACCGATCAGTACGACGCCCATGTCGCGAGCATCCTCGGTGTGCAGCGGGTACCCGAGGAGCACACTGACCGCTACGGCATCGTCGACGCCTCGCCGGTGGCCGAGCGGCTGAGCGAGGTGCGCGGCATCGTCGAGAAGCCCGCGCCGGAGGCCGCGCCGTCGACCCTCGGCGTGGTCGGGCGCTACATCCTCAATCCGGCGATCTTCAACAAGCTCCGCCAGACCCGGCCCGGCGCCGGCGGCGAGATCCAGCTCACCGACGCCATCGCCGCGCTGATGCGCGATGAGCCGGTGTTCGCCTACGAGTTCCGCGGCACGCGTTACGACTGTGGTGACAAGCTCGGTTACCTGCAGGCCACCGTGGAGTACGCCCTCAAGCACCCGGAGCTCGGCGCGCAGTTCCGCGAGTACCTCGAGGCGTTGCACCAGCGTAGTCACTGAGACGCAGGTGAGGCACTCTGCGACAGCTCTCCTGCCGGTGGCGGGCGAGACGCCGGCGTGACGTTGGGTGCCATTCCTGGGCCCCACGGACCTGGCCGGTATCGACGTGGTAGTGACGGACGTTGACGACGCCTCACCTGGCGGAGTTGGCCGGCGCGCGGGCCGTTCACCGTGCGGCCCGGCCTGGCCGGGGCGAATGCGTCCGTCACACCGGTGGCCGCGGAATGTGTGGGCGGGTGAGACGGCATGTCGCGGGCGTGAATAGCGGCGGTGGTAACCGGCGGTAACAGCGCCCAGGTTTCCGATGGTGTCGTTATGCTGGAGTGCACCCGCTCGTGTGGCAGCCCCTCGAGGCCGCGCTCGCAGATCGCAGGGAGCTTGTTGCAACCGTCCCCGGCGCGTGGCTGACTGCCGCCCGGCCCCGTCGGTTCGCCGATCTGGCCGTGAACCATGTCCACGAAGTGGCCTGCGCGTCCCGCGCCGCGTGCTCCAGACGGGCAGCCCCGGCCCGTGTCGGCCACCGGCCGCCTTTGCCTGCCAGCGTTGCACTCCATACGAGGCATATCCCGGGCATGCCGGCTCGCAAGTTTGCGCTTCCCGGCGCGGGCGATTCGCGATGGCAGGGTGTACCCATGGATTCCTCTCCTCAGCGCATCGTAATGCCACGCCTGGAGGCCCTTCCTCACTTGCGGTCAGCTGCCAGCCCGGGGCTCGAGGAAGTGGTGCGCTTTTTCCACGCGCGTCTGCCGTTGGCGTGGGAGATCTATGTCCGCCCCCATTTCAATGGCCTATCCCCGGACGTGGTCCTACTCAACCCGGAGGTCGGGCTCGCCGTCTATCGGCTCGTCGAGTATCCGATCTGGGAAGGCGGGTATGCCTTCCGGCGAGACTCCCCCGGCAGCCCGCTAACCCTTTATGTTCAGGACGAAGCGGGGGCCGTACCCGTGATCAATCCATTCGCGGCACTCCGCTCGACGCGGGAAAACGTGGCAGAGCTCTATATCCCGACCGTCCGCCGGGAATGGGGTAGTGTTGGCTTCGGCGCGGTTACCGCGGGACTCATATTCCCTTACGCGAGCGAAGAGGAGGTGACCCGGTTCTGCGCGGACGCCGCATTCCAGCCCCACCGCTACGCGCCAGCCGTGAGTCGGGAAGCGCTGGCGCGAGAACGCGTTCACCGTGTCTTCCCCGAGTCCGGTCGATCCCGGTCGAAGCTGATGAGCGAAACCGCCGCCGCGGAGTTGAGGGCCTGGCTGAGAGAACCGGAGTATCGCGCGGCCCAACGACAACCACTGGTATTCGACCCGGTTCAGAAGCCGCTGGTGAGCACGAGAACGCGGTCAGGCCTTCGCCGCATCCGCGGCGCGGCCGGGACGGGCAAGACCCACGTGATCGCCGGTCGTGCGGCCCACCTGGAGGCCCAGGGGCGGCGGGTGCTTGTCCTGACCTTCAATAACGCGCTGATTCGCTACATCAGGGATCTCGTGGACCGGGCACGTGCGCCCTATTGCCGCGACGAACGCGTGACCGTTCTCGGTTTCCATGCCTGGTGCAAACTCATTTGTGAGCAGGCGGGGTTCACGGAATCGTACAGGGCGCTCTGGCGGCACCATAAACCGGACGAACAACGGACCGAGGAGGGCCGGCAGGTCGCGCTTAAACACGTATGCGACGAGGAACTGCCCCGTCTGACCGAAAGGGCCCTGGAAACCCTCGACAGGCTTGGTGGCCACCGGCACACCGGCTACGACGCGTTGCTCGTGGATGAAGGGCAGGACTGGTCGCCCCACTGGTGGCATGTCGCACGCCGCGCGATACGTAACGGCGGCGAATTCATCCTGGCGGCGGACGCCACGCAGGATCTCTACGGCAGGGCCGAGTCATGGACCGACGAGGCCATGTCGGGCGCGGGGTTCAGGGGGAAATGGAGCGAACTGTACACCTGCCATCGTCTCCCAGGTGACTACCTTCCTTTCGTGAGTGAATTCGCGTCACGCGTACTCAGTCACAAGGAAGGGGACCAGATACCCGGCACGCGGCCACTGCAACTCCATGCCCCGACGCAGATGCGCTGGCGCCAAGTGCCAGGGGGCCGGGTCCCGCAATACGGGGCGCTTGCCGTGGCCGAGCTCGAGCCTGTTGCGCGTGAGGATCCGGCCGCGTACTCGGACGTGGTCGTCGTCGTGCCAACGCGCTCACTGGGGGTCGAACTGGTGACCCATCTCGAGCATCTCGGGATAAACACCGTGCACACCCTGCAGCAGGACAGCCGGGCGGCGAGCGCCGCGAAACGAGGGTTCTCCGTCGGCAACAACGGAGTCAAGGTCACGACGATGCACGGCATGAAGGGGTGGGAGGCTCGATACCTGGTCGTGTGCGTCGAAGCCGCCGAGAGTGAAAAAGTGAGGCGGGCTCTGTACGTGGCTCTCACGCGACTCAAAGTATCCGAAACAGGCGTATGCAGCTATGTCGCGGTGGTGACGTCCGACCCGCAGCTGAGGCAGTATGGTTGCGACTGGCCGGTGTTCATCGATGAAACCGGGGTGGCTGGCTCCGGGGCAAGCGCCTGATACGGTATGCTGGCAATAAAAGGAGCCGCTCCACAGCGGGCGCGGCACGAGGCAGCATGGGAATGACGGTCGTACGTGAGGGTAGCTTCGGGATGCGAACCGTTCTCAACTTTCGGCGATGGTTAATTTTCCCCAAGGGTGTCTTTAAGCCATTGATAAAAAAGGCTTTGCAGGTGCCGGCGGTCTGAACGATGCCCTGATGGAAAAGGGATTAAGACGACGCTCAAGGAGTAGACGCGACCCTGTGAGTCCGTCTGAACGATGCCCTGATGGAAAAGGGATTAAGACGGCGTTAGGGCGCTACGGGTTACTTGGGCGGCACCGTCTGAACGATGCCCTGATGGAAAAGGGATTAAGACCGATCCAGTCGGTCGCCTTCCACTTCTTCGCGGCGGGTCTGAACGATGCCCTGATGGAAAAGGGATTAAGACAAACGGCCGCTGCTGGTTTACCGCCTGCTGCCAGGTCTGAACGATGCCCTGATGGAAAAGGGATTAAGACAGTGCCGCGGATTGCGGAAGAGCCGGACGTGACGTCTGAACGATGCCCTGATGGAAAAGGGATTAAGACTGCCCATACGTGTTGGGCAGGGTGGGCGCCTGCTGTCTGAACGATGCCCTGATGGAAAAGGGATTAAGACAAGGTTCCGAGGTTAAATGCGAATCCAGTCGGTGTCTGAACGGTGCCCTGGCGGACATTGGAACGTGATCCCCGTACGCCAGGGCGCTGTTTTGGCGGCAGGGTTTACGCGGGGCGGGGATAGGCCATGAGCGCTAACCCGGATTTCGGGACCGTTTGGGCAAACCGTCCGAAAACTTTCCGCCGTGATTCCTCGACCGGTCGGTTGCTTATCGTGCCCCGGCAATTGGCATAAAGGACTCACGGAGGCGTAGTTGAGCGACGAGACGGTTAAATGGATGCAGAACCTGGACGCGGCGTACCGGCGGGCGTCGGGTGTCGCCGGTTTCAATGAATACAAGATCTTCTCCGGCCCGGTGATCCCGGCTCCGGTTCTGGTGCTGGGCCTGAATCCTGGGGGTGACCCCGCCACCTGGCGGCTTTCGGTGCCGGAGACCGCGGGCAGCCGTGACCCGTTCTACGGGGACGGAAGCCACGACTTCGACGTCTGCGATTACCCGGAGGCACGCGCGATGCGTCACCTCCTTAACAGCGCCCTTCGCGTGCCACGGCTCGCCGGCAGCGTGGTCAAGTCCAACCTCGTGTTCCGGCGCAGCGCAAGGGGGGATCGGGGCTTTCGTGCCTTTCACGGCATTGATATGAACGAGGCGGCGGAAGAGGCACGTCCGTTCGTCACTGACATCATGGCGCGCACCGATCCCGCAATGATCCTCCTGGAGGGGCAGTTGCTTCCGCGTTTCACCGCGCTTTACGGCGAGGGTGACCTGGAGCCTGTCGACGAGCCGGTCCTGACGCCCGCGGGGCCGCATTCCACCATGCTCTACGAGGCGTATCGCTACCGGGTGCCGGTGCTCGCGCGGCACGTGACCATCGTTAAGATCGCTCATCCCTCGACTTTTGGTGGTCGGTATCGGAAGGCCCGGGTGGACGACAGGATACGTGGGCTCCTTGAATGCGACTGGTAGTCGCATTTTCTCCCCTGTCAATGGCTGCATTGCCCGCGGTAACGGCTATATTATGTTTCTACAAAACGCCGGAAAGGCGCCCCCGCTCCGAGGTATCGTCCGAGGGTAGAACGGCCAGGGAAAGGGAGAGCGCATGGCCAGCATGCATATACTTCTAGTGTCCAATCAGCTGCTCGGAAACATCATCCCCACGCTGATGGATCGCCCCGACAGGGCGGCGTTGGTCGTGACGGAGTCCATGCGTCCCCAGGCTGCGCGTCTCACCGAGATCCTCGAGCAGCAGGGCATCGGCGTGCAGCGCTTTGACGATGCGCCGGAAGTGGATATGCCCCGGCTCGAGGAGTTCGCGCTCGATGTCCTATCGAGGCTCGCCGGTCAGGCTGATGAGCTCGTGCTCAACCTGACCGGTGGGACGAAGCTGATGGCGATTGGCTTTCTGGACGTGCTGCGCAGCGATGTCGACCGGTGTGTGTACACCGATACGGCCCATGGGCGTCTGGAAATACTGCCTGCGCGTGAGCCGCGACAGGCACCGAGGCCACTCGGTTCGGTGCTCGACATTCCTACCTATCTGCTCGCCCAGGGGTTCCGTGTCCGGCAAACGGGCTCGGCGAATGACGAGTACATGGACGGGGTCGCGGACCGTAAACAGCTGTGCAAGCGGCTTGGGCGACAGGCGCCGGATTGGGGCGACTTCCTGGGCGCACTCAACAACCTGGCGAGTCGGGCCATGGATGGCGATGAACTCGTGTGGCCGGAACAGCGATTCGAGAGCGCTCCGCACGGGCGGTGGGCGAAGGCCCTCGACTGGCTATCGTCCGAAGGCCTGCTGGACTGGGAGGGCGGCCCGGACATCGCGTTCCTGGATCCGGAGCGCACCCGCTTTCTCAATGGGGGCTGGCTAGAGGAATACGTCTACCACTGGTTCGTTGACGAAGGTGCCGACCACGTCGACCTGAGCGTGACGGGCACGTGGGAAGGCACTCACGGTGCACGTAATGAACTCGACGTGGTCGCCGTGCACGCCAACCGGCTCCTGGTCGTGGAGTGCAAGACGACGCGCCACGGTCGGGATGTGAGTGCCGACGACCAGCAGTTCTACAAGCTCGACAGCCTGAGCCAGGACGTTCGGGGGCTGTTCGGCCACACCTGGTTCGTGACCGCGCGACACCCCTCCGAGGAAATGCACAAGCGCGCCAGGCAGCACGGCATCGAGGTGATCGGCCCAGGCCGGTTGCCGACCTTTCGTTCGGAAGTGCGCGGATGGCTCGAGGCGGTGAGGCCGAAGCCGGCGTGACCGCGGCGGCTGCGGCCGGCGGTTGGCCCGTTCGCTGAATGCCCCGTCCGGGACGTCGAAAACTTCCCGTTAGCGCGCCGGGGCTGGCAGTCACCTAGCCTTTGGGGCAGCAGGACAACAGCAAGGATCGCCGACAAATGCCAGAACGATTCAGGGACACCCTCCTTTGCGTGACCGGCCTGACGCCCCAGGTGGTTACCGAGACGGTTTACGCCCTTGCCCAGGAAGCGGCGGCGGGTGGCAAAAGCCGGATCCCTGAGCGAATCGAAGTCATCACGACGACCGAAGGCCGGCGCCGGATCCAGCTGTCCCTGTTTTCGCGTGCCGGGGGGCAGGGCCATTTCGATCAGCTCTGCAGCGACTGCGGCATCGACCGGGATGCCATTACCTTCGATGAGTCGTGCATTCACGTCATCCGTAACGGCGAGGATGAGCCCCTCGGGGACATCGTGAACGCGGACGACAACGCGCATGCCGCGGACCTCATCAACGACCGTATCCGCGCCTGGACCACAGACGATGACGTCCGGTTGCACGTATCCCTCGCTGGG
The DNA here is from genome assembly GCF_041949875.1 of Arhodomonas sp. KWT2. Lineage (NCBI taxonomy): Bacteria > Pseudomonadati > Pseudomonadota > Gammaproteobacteria > Chromatiales > Ectothiorhodospiraceae > Arhodomonas > Arhodomonas sp. KWT2. The sequence goes on along the minus strand of NZ_JBHFPQ010000039.1, from coordinate 87,338 downwards.
GGGCGTAAGACCATGGGCTTCTACGCGGGCTACGCGCTTTCCCTGTATGCGCGCCCGCAGGATCGGCTCTCGCACGTGCTGGTGAATCCGCCTTTCGAGTCGCATCCCGATTTCTTCTATCCACCGCCGTATCCGCGGACCCTGACCCTGCGCGGCCGTAATGACTATGTGAGCACGGCGGACGCGCGGCTCCAGTTGGCGGATATCCCGTTCGTGCGCCTGCGCGAGGAAATGGACAAGACCCTGCTCTACGGCGAGCTGAGCTTCAGCGAGGCGGTCGCCCGCGCCCAGCAGGTCCTGGAACGCCCCGAGCTGGTTATCGACGTCGGTGAGCGGGTGGCGTGGCTGCAGGGCCATCCGGTGGAGCTCTCCGCGACGCATTTTGCCTGGCTGACCTGTTTCGCGCGTCGCGTGCTGGCCGGAAGGCCGCCAATCGGTTTCGGTGAGGAGGCCGCCGATGATCTGCGCGCCACGGTGGACTGGCTGGAAGGTGAGGGCCCGAGCACGCTCAAGGACCACGTCGAAGCAGCCCGGGACGAGCTGCGGCAGACCGGAGACAGTGGCTATTTCAGCCGCACCCGAACGCGCCTGAATACCGCCCTATCGGAACGTAGTGGACTCCACCCGGCCGCCGTGGCGCGCTACCAGCTCCGTTCGTATGGCCGGCGCCCCCACACGGTCTACGGGTTGCCGCTCGCCGCGGAGCAGGTCCGCATCGAGGGGGAGCCGTGACCCGCGGAGATTTGCGCGTGCCGGCGCAAGCGCCGCCACCTTCTAGCCTGAGCACGGCCCTGGAGCTGAACCCATGAGCATGGAACAGAGACAGCACACGATCACCTTCCTGACGCCGGCATTTCTCGGCGATGCCCGCCAGAACGCGGCCTGGCGGACACCGCCGTTCAAGGCCGAGCTGCGTCGGTGGTGGCGCATGGCGATCGCCTCGCACGGGCACGACCTGGCCACCGTTCGCCGCTTGGAGGGCGAGCTTTTCGGCGACGCTGCCGGCAATAGCGGCAAACGCAGCGCGCTGCGGCTACGGCTGAACGCTTGGAAACGCCACACCGAGCCGGACTGGCACTTGGCGGTGGACCGGAATCAGTTGCGCATGACCAGTGGCCTGAGTGCGGCAGGCTATCTCGGGTTCGGGCGGGCGGAAACCCAGCGCAAGGAGACCGACCGGAAGACCGATCCGGCAATACCCGCGGGCGAGTCCGCCACGCTGCGAATGGCCTGGCCGGCCGGCGATGACAACGACGCGCTGGAACAGGCTCTGGGCCTGATGCACCGCTTCGGCACCGTTGGCGGGCGCAACCGCAACGGCTGGGGATCGTACGAAATCGAGTCGCCGCCCAAGATCCACCTCGACCGTTACCTGGTGGACTGGCGTGATGCCGTGAACAACCACGATTGGACGATCGGTGTCGGTCGGGACAAGGCCGGGCCTCTTGTATGGCAAACCCGGCCACAGAGGAGCTGGGAAGGTGCTATCCGGGTTCTTGCGGAAGTCCGCAAGGCCCTCTGCGGCGAGGCCAAGCAGCAGGGCCGCAGGCCACTGCTCTCCTATCCCGTGACGAAGGGCAACCGACCGGACTGGGACAAGCTGAGCGCACGCATCCCGAGTTCCCTCCGCTTCAAGGTCATCAAGGGGGAAAAGGGCCTGCATGGCCAGATTGCCCACGTTCCCTGCGGTCCGGCCGACTTTCTGCGGCAGAAGTTCACCGCCCAGGAGGAGGCCCGCTTCCCGGATCTTTGGGAGGCATGCCACGAATTGCTGGACGACGAGTTCCAGAAGGACCTGCAGCGGGTGTCGCAATGACGCGGGAGAGTGACAGCATGGACAAGACCCTCGCGCAGGCGAAGCTGCTCGCGCGCCTGCATGACCCGGCCGAGAAGGCCCTCGTGCTGCTTCGCGACCCGGCGGGCCACGAGGGCGGCACCAGCCGCACGCTCCGCGAGGATCTCTTCGGGGAGGCACTGCCGAGCGGCGCGGCGCGCTGGGTTAAAAAGGCGGACTGGTGGGCCTCGGCCGCGGACCGGCCGCAGTTCCCCAAGGGCGCCCACGACGGCCGCTACCCGGATTGGTCGCAGGTCCGCTTCGCCGAGGAGCCGGTGATACGGCATCCGCTTACTGGCCAGAAGCTGGACCTCCGGACGACCGGCGGACTCGGCGACACCGACATCCGGGAGATCAAGGCCCAGAGCCTCACGCACTTCCGGTCGCTGATACAGACGACTAGCGACGGTGCCGTGGACTGGCAACGCACGCTGCTCGCTTTCTGGCGTTTCGGTCCGGAGATCCGGCGCAGCGACGACCGGGCGGGCCTCGGCGAGCTGTGGCGCCGACTGCCCGCGGACACGCGCATCCCCGATCACACCATCTGGGATCACCTGGACCTGGTCTCGGGATTCACCGGGGCCTTCCACGCGGATGACGACGGCCGCTGCGCGCTGCTGCACGTCGCCCTCGGGCCGGTCCAGGACTTCATCTCCGCGGCCCGCACCACCTCGGACCTGTGGGCCGGCTCCCACCTGCTCGCCCGCCTTTCCTGGGAGGCGATGCGGGTCGTCTGCGAGCGGCTGGGACCGGACGCCATCCTCTTCCCGAATCTCCGCGGCGTGCCCCAGGTGGACCTCTGGCTGGTGGAGAACGGGCTGGACCGCGCGCTCTTTCAGCAGGCGAACTGGACAAGAACGGTCAATGGCGAACAGCGCGTGACGACCGACGCCAACCCGCTGTTCAGTGCCGCCCTGCCGAACCGTTTCCTGGCGATCGTGCCCGCGGCCCTCACCGAGGAGATCGCGATGGCCGTGCGGGACCACGTCCGGGCATGGATCGCCGAACGCGGACAGCGGACGGTCGGCAAGCTGCTGGAGACCGCCGGACTCGACCCGTCCGCGGACGCTCATGCCTACACGCAGATGGGCGAGCAGCTCGATGGCTTCCCGGAGGTGTACTGGAGCGCCGTCGACTACGACGAGTTGGCGGGAGGCGACGGCGATGCAGCCGTGGACACGACGGCCCTGCGCGACGCCCTGACCGCCTTCCTCCCGCAGAACGGCGGCGAACCCGGCTTCCTTGGCAGCCAGGCCTGGTCCGTACTGCAGCGTCCGGTGGAGATCACCGATCCCGAGGCCGGTGAGGCAGCAGTGTTCTACCGGCCGAACCCCGGGGTCCTGTATCCCGCCATCTACGAGCTCGGCGAACGAACCATGGGCGCCGCCAAGACCGTCCGGCCGTTCGCCGCGCTCACACAGAACGGGTATCGCTGCTCGCTCACCGGCGAGACGGAATGGCTGACTCACGACGAGACACACCTCGCGCTGCCACCCGGACAACGCGATGCGGCCGACACGCTCTGGAGCCGGATTGCCCGGAAACGCCCGGCCTGGGCCCGAAAGGGTGAGCACCTGGGCGGACTGGCCGCCATCAAGCGGCTCTGGCCGACGCTGTTCTGCCGCGAGATCCGCGACGTGCTCGGTGAGGACCGGGCGCCGCGGCGGTTCGTGGTCTCGACCCATACCATGGCCCTCAGCACGTCACTGTTGAACAACCGGTGCTCGGTCGAGGCACTCACCCCGGAGCAGCAGGAGTCTATTGAAAACGAACCGCCTGCTGCCCTGCCCCACCGCCTGGCCAAGCACCTGCATCAAAGCGAGCACGGCGCGCTGATCGCCCGCATCCCGAGCTGGCTCGAGGCGCAACGTGAGGACGAAGACGCCGATGGCGATGCTGCTCAGCGCACAGTGGAACAGGTGCTCGGCGGCAAGCCGGAAACCTATTACGCGCTGTTGCTTATGGACGGCGACTACATGGGCAAATGGCTTTCCGGAGACGAGGAGCTGTCGATCCCGTACATCGACGCCTTCCACCCGAAACTGGCCCAAGGACTCAAGCAGCGGTTCGCGGGCAACGAGGCCCTGCAGGCTTACCTGCGGGCCCCGCGCGCGGTGTCGCCCGGACGGCACATCGCGATCTCCAGCGCGCTCAACGACTTCTCCAGCGTCATCGCGCGCTGGATCGTCGAGGAACGCCACGCCGGTCGCGTGCTCTACGCGGGCGGCGACGACCTCATGGCGATGCTGCCCACCACGGACCTGCTGAGCGCCATGCGCGCCCTGCGGCTCGCGTACTCCGGGGACGCGGGCGCCGGCGAGGATGGTGACACCCACTGGCTCGGCTCGGGCTTCGTGCGGCGCAAGGGGCGTATACACCTGTGCATGGGTGGTCGGGCCACCGCGTCCATGGGCGCGGTGGTCGTGCACCACCAGACGCCCCTGCTCGCGGCCCTGGAGGAGCTGCGCGCCGCCGAGAAGCGCGCCAAGAACGAAGGCGGCCGCGACGCCTTCTCGCTGTCCGTGCTCAAGCGTTCCGGCGGCGCGTTGCGGCACACGGCGAGCTGGTCATCCGCCGCCGAGGACAACGCCGACGAGATGACTGTCCTGCGCGAGCTGGCGAAGGATCTGCGGGAAAACCCCGAGGCTTCACGCCGCGCGGCCTACAACGTCGAGAACTGGCTGACGGACCTGCCGGAGCCTGCATCCCTCGGCGGTGGCGATGGCGTGCGCGAATACCTGGAGGCGGTGCTGCATCACCAGTTCCAGCGCCAGGGCCTCGAGGACAAGGGGCAGCCCATCCATTCCCGCCGACTGGCCAAACTCGGCACTCGAGACCCTGTGAGCGACGAGACGCCGCAAGAGGCGAAGGCCATTCGGGAACGCATTGCGAACCTCACGGGCATCGCCGAATTCTTCGCCCGGGAGACGAGGAGTTGACCATGACCGAATACCGGTTCATCCAGCCCCTGGACGTGCTCCACCTGCGCGGTAACCGGCTGTTCGGCGACGGTGGCGGCCAGGGCCTGATGCCGCCCTGGCCGTCGGTGTTCGCCGGCGCCCTGCGCAGCCGCATGCTGGTGGACGCCGGTGTGGACCCGGCGCGATACGCAAACGGCGAGCACGACGACGCGCCAATCACCGAAGTGCTGGGCGCCCCGGACCGCCCGGGCCCTTTCACCATCGAGTCCGTCACTCTCGCCCGGCGGGACCGCGACGGGGTCGAGCCACTCCGGCCGGTACCCGCGGACGTGGAGGTATTCCTGGAGGACGAAGCGGCCGGCCCCCCGGAACCGCACCGCCTTCAACCCCGGGCGCTGCCGCCGGGCGTATCCGCGAGCCTGCCCCTGGAGCAGGCGCCGCTGCTGCGACGCGACGAACGCGGCAAGCCCCGCGGCGGCTACTGGCTCACCGCCTCCGGATGGGAACGCTACCTGCGCGGAGAAGAGCTCGCTGGAGGCGACCTGATCCACAGCGGCCGGCTCTGGGAGACCGAGCGACGGCTCGGCATCGAGCTGGACCACAACCGGCGGAGCACCGTCGAAGGGCAGCTCTACACCACCGACGCGCTGCGCCTGTGCCGTCAGCCGGAAACGGGGTTCCTGGTCGGCGTTGGCGGCGGCGGCCCGCTCCCCGCCGGCGGCGTGCTGCGCCTCGGCGGCGACGGCCGGGGCGCGGGCATCGCCACCGTCGAGCCGCCACCGGAACCGACCCCCGACTTCGCCGCCATCCAGGCCACGGGCCGCTGCCGGATCGTGCTCACCAGCCCGGGGATCTTCCCGGACGGCTGGCGGCTACCCGGGCTGTCCGCGGACGGGCTCTGGACCACTAACGGCCTGCGTGCACGGGTTACCGCCGCGAGCGTTCCCCGGGGCGGGGTCATCAGCGGCTGGGACCTGGCCAACAAACGCCCCAAGCCGGCCGTGCGCGTTGCCCCCGCCGGATCGGTGTACTGGCTGGAATTGCTGCAGGGTGACACCGGTGCCCTGCGAAAACTTGCCGAAACGGGCCTCTGGGGGCTCACCCCCGACAATGACGACCCGATGCGGCGCGCCGAAGGGTTCAACCGCTTCGCCATCGCCAACGCGTGAAGGACGATCACGATGTTCGAGAAAACTGCAGCCCTGTTCCTCTACTGCGTCAGCCCCGTGCACATGGGCGCCGGCTCCGCCACGGGCGTGATCGACAGCCCCATCCAGCGCGAGGCCCACACCGGCCACCCGAGCTTCGCCGGCTCCGGGATCAAGGGGGCCGTGCGACACGGCTTCGGCGCACTCGGCGGCGACGCCGACAAGGCCGATCAGCTGTTCGGACCGGCGCCGCGGAGCGAAAAACTCCATGCGGGTGCGGTCAGCTTCGGTGATGCGCAACTCGTGGCCTTCCCGGTCCGGGCGCGACGTCAGGGCTATGTCTACGCCACCTGCCCCATGGCCCTCTCGCGTCTCATGCGACTGCTGGCCGCCACCGGCATCAGCGCCGACTGGCCCGTCCCGGAGGTGCCCGAGGGCGACTGCCTGACGACCGCCGCGGGCAGCGAGGCCCTGGTGGGCGACGGGGGGCGCCTGCATCTGGAGGTCTTTGAATACGCGGCGCAGGCGGATTCCGGCATCGAGCGGATCGCGGACTGGCTCGCCGGGAGCGCCCTCGGCGGGGACGAGGGTCACCGGTACTTCCGCGACAAGCTGGCCCGGGACCTCGTGGTGCTGTCCGACACCGACTTCGACTACTTCAGCCGGAACGCCACGCTGGTGGAGCCGCACGTGCGTATCGACCCGCAGACGGGCACCGCCGCCGAGGGGGGGCTGTTCTACGCGGAGAACCTGCCCCCCGAGTCGCTGCTGGTTGCCCCGCTGATGGCTTCCCGGGAGCGAACCGGCGATGGCGAAATGGATGCGGCCGCGGTGATGCAGCAAATGCAAACAGCGCTTAACGGCAAGCGGTTGCTGCAGCTCGGCGGTGACGCGACTACCGGCCGCGGCCTGGTCATGACCCGGATCGTGGAGGGTGAGCAATGACGATGACCCTGGAGCAACGCCGTGCCGCCGACGCTTGGACGATCTCGCAGAGCTGTTCGCCCGAGTTCGTCAACCTGGCTAAAGCGATGCCCGCACTGATCATGAACAGCGGCCTCATGCAGACGGCCGCCTTCGTTAGTGACAAGGCCCTAAAGGCGGAGACGTCCGGGGTTCGTCGCATGGATAATCATCACTTGACACTCGGCATTGCCCTACGTCGCTGGCTGGCCGGACAGTTCCCGGAGCGTTTCGGCCGCCAGGCTGGCGAGCCGGCCGATCCCGGCTACGGGCCGTTCATGGATGCCCTGATGAACGCGGAGCCCAGGGAGTTCCAGGCCATCACCGCCGAGGCCATGGCCTGGCTCCGCTGGGTCCGGCAGATCGCACCGACCCGTCAGCAGGGGGAGGGCTGACCCATGGCTACCGCAGCGCAGCAGGGACGGGCCGCGGTACCGGCGTATCTCGGCACGGATTTCCGGGACGCCGCACCGGGTCACCGCTTCTACCTCTACCTCCGCCTCTGGAAGGCCGACTGGACCAAGATCAACGGCGGCGCCAGCGACGACCTCGTCCGGCTCACGGACGATGACCGGGCGCGCATGAAGGCCCTCGCGGAGCGCCAGCGCAGCCTCGCCGAGGAGGCCGCCGTTGACGAAAGCGCGACGGTCGTCACCGTACCGGGGACGAGCCTCGCCCCGTTCACCACCGGGCTGGGCATCGAGCACCCGCTGGAGAACGGCTTCGCCTTCCTCACCCCGTACGGACTGCCCTACCTGCCCGGCAGCTCGGTGAAGGGCGTGCTCCGCCAGGCCGCGCGCGAGCTCGACGCCGGCGGGGCGTTCGAGAACCCGGACCGGGACTGGGGCCGTGCCGAGATCGACGCCCTGTTCGGGACCGCGGGTGCGGACGACGATAGAACGGCAGGTCTGGAACGCCGCCGCGGCGCGCTGCTCTTCTGGGACGTCTTCCCCGTGTTGCCCGAGGGCGCCCACCTGCAGTGGGAGATCATGACGCCGCACCACGGCGGCTACCACCAGGACCGGTCCGGCCGGACCCCGCCGCACGACAACGCCGCGCCCGTGCCCATCCACTTCCTAACCGTGCCGCCCGGGAGCGCCTTCCGGTTCACCGTTCAGTGCAACCGGGCCCTTCTGGAAACCGCCGCCCCCGGCCTGCTGGAAGGTGACCGCTGGAGGACGGTGCTGGAGGAGCTGTTCGATCACGCCTTCACCTGGCTCGGCTTCGGCGCCAAGACCGCCGTAGGCTATGGCGAAATGGCCGTCGACGAAAAGGCGCGCCGGCACGAAGAGGAGCATCGGCGCAAGAGGGCGGAAGAAGCCCGCAAGGAGGCCGAGCGCGCCGAAATGCCCGCCGGCGAGCGGCTGGCATCCGAGATGCTGGAGGGTAAGGCGGACCCCGACCAGGCGGAATACCGCTACCTGCTGGACCGGCTCGACGCTGGCGAGGTGCCCGACGAGCATGTCCCGGCATTCGCCACCGTGGTGCGGCGATGGCTCGAGCAGCGGCGCCAGGAAGTCCGCAAACTTGGCAACAGGAGAAGGCGGCAGAGCCGGCTTTCGGAACTGGACGAGCACGAGGCCCGCCTCCGCTCGTTCCTCGGGGAGTGACGCATGCACACGCTGATTACCCTGCTCGGCCGTACGAACCGGCCCGCCGACGGCTATCAGAGGGTGGACTATCGGTTCCCCGACGGGCAGAGCCGTCGCGCGGCGTTCGTGGGCTACAGCCTGGCGGCCCACGAGAGGCCGGACCGCCTGGTCGTGCTGGGCACCGCTGGCAGCATGTGGGATCAGTTGGTCTCAGATGGCCGGAGTATCAGCCTGCCCGATGAGACGGTGGAAGGGCTGATGCAGGGCGTGGACGAGGCGGCCGCCACGCCCGCTCAGCTCGATGTGCTCGCGGCGGCGCTCACCGAGGCGCTCGGTCACGAGGTCGAGCTGCGGCTGATCCCCGAAGGGCTCGACGAGGCCGAGCAGGTCGCGCTGCTCAGCGCACTCTTGGACGCCACCGAGGGCGCCGATTCGCTCTCCCTCGACATCACCCATGGGTACCGGCACCTGCCCATGCTCATGGTGATGGCTGTTCTCTACCTTCGTGCCCGCCGCCCTGCGCTGTCGATACGCGCGATCTGGTACGCCATGCTCCACGCATCGGCGGGTAGCGCGACGCTGTACAACGTCGCAGGCCTTCTCCACTTCGCCGACTGGCTGGAAGCGCTCCAGCGCAGCGAGCTCACAGGGGACTACCGGGGGGTAGCCGCGCTCATCCCCGACCCGGCACTGGCCGACGACATAGCGCGGGGCGGATTCCTGGAAACCATCCATCAGGGTCAGCTGGCCCGAAAGCATTTCCGCAATGCACGGGCCCGCCTCCGGGAGCACCCCTTACCGGGCGCCGGCGCCCTTTTTCAGCCGCTGCTGGAGGCGCGCACGGACTGGGTCGACGAACCCCAGCTCTACCAGCGCCAACGCGGCCATGCCTTCAATGCGCTCGACCGCGGAGACCTGCTGCGGGCGGCGCTGTACGGTTTTGAGGCCTATGTCACGCGCCTGGTGCAGGAGACCGGTCCGGTGAATGCCGATCCCAACGACCGGGAGACGCGCCAGGCGGCCAAGAAGGAGTACGAAGATAATGGTCCGTCGAACCGCGACTGGAGACCGTTCAAGCGTCTACGTGCGCTGCGCAACGTTTTGACCCATGGCCACCGCGAAAAGGCGGGCGAGCTGGACGAGACGGCCCTGCACTCTCCCGAGTCGATGCGCGACACACTCGCGCAGGCGCTCGCGGAACTCCTTCCGGAGACGCGCCGCTGATGCTCCGTTTACTCCCCCTCCGGCTCACCTTCGAGCCCGAAGCTGCGGTGCGGCTGCCGGAATACCCCGGGGTCCTCTGGCGCAGTGCCTTTGGGGCCCGCCTGCGCCGGGACGCCTGCATCACCGGGGCCGCGAGCTGCGACGGGTGCCGCGTGCGCCAGCGCTGCGCCTACGGCGCCGTCTTTGAGCCGGCGCCGGCGCCGCGGGCACAGGGGCTCGCTCCCCGCTTCCGTGATCCGCCGCGTCCCTACGTGATCTCGCCGGTCCACGGTGGAGGCACGCACGGCGCCGGGCAAAGACTAGAGCTGGACTGCATCCTCGCGCAGCCGGCGCTGTCCCATCTCAAGGCGGCGGAAAGCGCTCTCTCCCGACTGGAACTACACGGGGTCCCGATGCGGGTCGCCGACGTCCGGGTCCGTCCGCCCGGCGGCCCGGACACGGTCACCCACGAGCCCGCGGTAAGTGCGAAGGGCTACGGCATCAGCACCCCGCCGGCCCCCGGAAAGGCGCGCATCGTCCTCGAGCATCCGCTGCGCCTGCAGCACGAGGGCCAGCCCGTGGGGCCGGAGCGGTTCACGCTGGAGCGCTTCGCCGGCGCACTCCTGCGGCGGATCTCGAGCCTGCACGACGCGGTCGCCGAGGTCCCGCTGGAAGCGGACTACCGCACCCTGGTCGACCACGCCCGGGACCATGTCGCGCTCCGGGACGTCCGGCTGTCGTGGCTGGACGGCGAGCGCCATTCCGCGCGCCAGAAGCGCCGGGTTCCCATCGGCGGGCTGATCGGCTGCTTCACCATCGCCGGCGAGCTGGAACCGCTCTGGCCGTGGTTGTGGGCCGGCCAGTGGACCCACGTAGGCAAGGGCGCCGTCATGGGGCTCGGCCGTTACCGTGTAGACCATTTCGGCGCATGACTACCTGGATCGTCTCCCGCCACCCCGGTGCCATCGAATGGTTAGCCCGCCGAGGTTTCGGGGCGGGGCATCATGTTGCGCACCTCGATCCGGCACGACCGGCAAAGGGCGACACGGTGGTCGGTACGCTCCCGGTGCCGCTGATAGCGAGGCTCACTGAACGGGGCGTCGACTACCTCCACCTCACTATCCCCGTGCCGGCGGAACGCCGTGGCACGGAGCTCTCCGCGGATGAGCTCGAACACCTGGGCGCCTGCCTGCAACGATTTGCCGCGAAACGCATCCCCGTGCCGTAGCGGCGCCGGAATCTTCCCATGCCCGGCCCGGTCGGCGGTGCACGGTATGTTGAATCGAACGCCATCGACCGGAGTCGCCCGTGCACCGCAAGCTCTTCCTCGCCGCCTACGACGTTCGCGATCCAAAGCGTCTTGCGAAGGCGGTCCGCGTGGTTCGCGGCTATGCCAGTGGCGGGCAGAAATCCGCCTACGAGTGCTGGTTAACCCCCCAGGAGCGTAAAGGCCTGCATAGCGAGATGGCGGCGGTTCTGGACCTATCGGAAGACGTCTTTGCCGTCATCCCGCTGGAACCCGGCAAACCACTGGCCACGCTTGGCCAGGCGGTACGCCCCGTTGACCCGGACTTCTTCTATTTCGGGTAGGGGGCAGGAGGACTGGAAGTGGGAACGCCCTACATCGATCGTCGGGGGACTCGCCTGGAGTTCGACCGCGGTGCAATGGTCGTTCGAGAGCCGGACGCGACACCGCGGTCCGTACCGCTGTCGCTGGTGGAGCGTCTGGTCGTCGTGGGTGACGTTCAGCTCAGCGCGCGTCTCTTGACCCGTCTCGCCGAGAACGGCAGTGGCGTAACCATCCTGCCCGGACGGGGCGGGCGTCGGGGGACGTTCCTGAATGCCCATGGCCACGGGGACGTTGATCGGCGAATTGGCCAATACCGTCTCGTCACGAATGTCGCACTGAAGACCGAGTGGGCGAGACGGCTGGTCTGGTTGCGCCTTGCCGGACAGCGCCGGCTGCTGAATGCGGCAATGCGTACGCGGCCTGACCTGCGACATCCCCTGGGAGGCGCCCTGAGTGATCTGCACATGGCAATGGCCGGGATCCGTTCGCAGGGGGTGGCGGCGTCGGGCCTTCGGGGCCGGGAGGGGGCGGCCACGGCAACGTTCTTCCGTGGTTACAGGACCCTTTTCCCGGCGAGCCTGTGCTTCGAGCAGCGCAATCGCAGGCCACCACGGGACCCGGTGAACGCGGCCCTTTCTCTCGCATACACGCTGGTCCACGGTGACGCCCTAAAGGCGGTGTCAGCGAATGGACTCGAGCCGACACTGGGGGTGCTCCACGAGCCGTTCTACGGCCGGGACTCCCTCGCCTGCGACCTCGCAGAGGTCGCCCGCACCCGAGCGGAACGCTTGGTCTGGCGGCTGTTCGCTGAAAGGGAACTCAGCGAGCACAATTTCGCCAGCTCGCAGAGCGGAGTGCTACTCGCCAAATCGGGGCGCGAGGCGTTCTTCCGTGCGTACGAGGGCGGCGCCCGCCTCCATCGGCGCTGGTTGTTCCGGATCGCACGACACTTTGCCAGGGCCTGCCAGGATCTGTCCGACATACCGGGGGCAGCGGCCGGGGGAAATGATGCGCCGCGATGATGCGAAGACCGTGTACGTCGACGCCGATTCGACCGAGGTCAGGCTGGACAGTGGTGCGCTTCGCATGGATACACCGGACTCGGCGCCTGCTTACATCCCGTTGAGCCGTGTCGGACGGGTCGTGGTTCGTGGCAGCGATCGCGGCCTGCTCGAGGCGTGCCTCGCAATAGTGGCCCGGGGAGGAGTCGTCCATTTCGAGGGCCGTGACGGCGGCATGCGCGCGATAATGCAGCATGCCAATCCCGCCGAAAACCGATCGGCCCGTGAACTTGCCGGTATCATCGAGCAACACGGTGGCCTTGGTCCGTTTCATTGGTGGCAGGACGCCCAGCGTCGCCACGCCTGGAGCGTCGTGTTTCGGCGCACTTTGAGGGGGGATTTCGAGCGTGGTTACGACCGGCTTATGACCTACCTCGGGGTGATGGTGCCCGGCGTACCGGTCGAGCAGGAACGTCACCGCCTGGATGGTAAGCTCCACGCCTGGATTCAGGCGGAACTCGCCCGCCAGGGACTCCAGCCGGTCGTCCGCGCCCTCGCGGAGCACGGCGGCGATCTGCTCCGGACGCTGCATCAGTGCCTCTCGTTGACGAGTTGTTGGGCCTATGTCCGCTGGAGGCGCGAGCAGCCTCGGCACGTGACGGACCGGGAGCTGACCCGTTTTTTCGAGTTACGTACGGTCGCCGCGCTACCGAGGCAGCTGGACCGCCACTTACGCGCCCTCGCCCACGAGTACCACAGCAGCTGGAATCGTATTGAAGGCGCCTCCGGACAGGAGTGAGCGATGGGCGACGACCGGAGTGGCAATTACCTGGTGTGTTACGACATTCGTGACCCGAAGCGTCTGCGAAGAGTTCATCGCTGTATGCGTGGTTGGGGGCTGCCATTGCAGTACAGCGTGTTCTACTGCCGGCTTACGCCCGCCCTGAGAAAAGCGCTGATCGCCGAGCTGCGCGAGCGTATCGACGACCGCGCAGATGACGTCCGTATCTATAGCATGCAGTCTAGGGGGACGATACACTTTCAGGGTCGGAGTCCACTACCAGAGGGGTTGAATATCAGTGGCTTGCGGCTGCAACGAGATGAGAGCGGTTCTCAACTCTGAGCAGAGGGCTGGTTGTTCCAACCCCGTCTGCAAGACTCTGATCAATAAGCGTTTTATAGAGCCAGCAGTCTGAACGGTGCCCTGTTGGAAAAGGGATTAAGACCTGTGGAATGGACTGCTTTTCTACATAGCGGTTGTCTGAACGGTGCCCTGTTGGAAAAGGGATTAAGACTTATCGTTCGCCTTCATGTCAGCGTCGGACGCCATGTCTGAACGGTGCCCTGTTGGAAAAGGGATTAAGACGCTTGCGAAACGTCAATTGTAAGCGAATTGCGGGGTCTGAACGGTGCCCTGTTGGAAAAGGGATTAAGACTAGGCGGCCGTGTTGGGGCGCTTGGGGTTAGTGGTCTGAACGGTGCCCTGTTGGAAAAGGGATTAAGACGGCCCCCCGCTGGCCACCTTGCTAAGGCACCACGCGTCTGAACGGTGCCCTGTTGGAAAAGGGATTAAGACCCGCAACACAGAACATAGCGAGCGCGAGCGCCTGTCTGAACGGTGCCCTGTTGGAAAAGGGATTAAGACGACCACCTCAGCCGGCAGCTCACCACGACGGGCGTCTGAACGGTGCCCTGTTGGAAAAGGGATTAAGACGCAGCGTCCAACAGCGTGTTGATGGCCGTCCGGGTCTGAACGGTGCCCTGTTGGAAAAGGGATTAAGACGCCAACTTTTGGCAAAGCTGGCAGCCGGCTGCCCGTCTGAACGGTGCCCTGTTGGAAAAGGGATTAAGACGATATACGGACCAGTAACTTACAGTTCTGTCCATGTCTGAACGGTGCCCTGTTGGAAAAGGGATTAAGACGGCAATGGTGGCGCAAACGTAATCGTGGTGTCGCGTCTGAACGGTGCCCTGTTGGAAAAGGGATTAAGACAGCGCTACGGGTTAAGCCTTGGGCGGCACCAACACGTCTGAACGGTGCCCTGTTGGAAAAGGGATTAAGACGTGCGCTCTGGCACGGGGGTTGCAGGCGGGCTTTTGTCTGAACGGTGCCCTGTTGGAAAAGGGATTAAGACCGGTGACGCGCGACATAGCAGGCGAAGAGGGCGGGTCTGAACGGTGCCCTGTTGGAAAAGGGATTAAGACCCACACGGCTTATCGGAGTAGACCGTCTCACCGTGTCTGAACGGTGCCCTGTTGGAAAAGGGATTAAGACAATCCGCCCGTTATAGGGCACCACGGACAAAGGTCTGAACGGTGCCCTGTTGGAAAAGGGATTAAGACCACTGCGCCAGTTCGCTCGCGGTGGCGACCTGAGTTCAGGTCCTCATGAGGGGGTGCTGTGGATATGAGAAGGGGAGCGGCATGGTCTGGATGTTGTGTGCCCGGGCGATGGCGTGACCCCATGTCGGAGTGTGCGGCGCCGCCACGCTGAAAGAATGGGTAGCCGGAGCGTCTTCGCCTTATAGGAATCCGGGTCCCCGCCGGATTCGTTCACTCGGCGGCGTTCGGGTGCGACAGCCCACGTCGCATGGTGGTGGCGTGCCTGTTGTTTTCGGGATTCCGCACTCGCTACGGTGAAGGCGTCATTCGTCGCCTTGCGGTGTGTCATGTCGGCTGTTGTGGACCTGCTTGCCCGTCTGCTGAACACGGCGGATCGGCGTGCGCTCGCGCGCGCCCTGGTTGATCGGTTGGGCCCGGGCAACCGGAACAAGGCGTTCCGGCGTGTCCACGCGCTCGTCGACGACGGGGCGTGCCCGCCGGACTTGGCGGAGCGCCTCCTGCAGGCGTTCCCGGAGGACAGGGAGGCATTGTCCATCGCCATTGAACAGACGCGTGCCGAGCGGGTGGCGCAACGGCATGCCGCGATGAAGGCGCTGTTTCGCCCGCATCTGTTCATCCGCACCGAACGCTCGCGTCCGCGTCAGATCACGATGTTCGGCCTCTCGGGCGGGGTGGACCGCTGGCTGAAGCTGCCGCTGCCGGAGGACATCGCCGAACGCGGTACCGGCGTGCAGCGGCGCCTCGTGCGTGAGGCCGTCGAGGCGCACGCGGCGGAGTGTGGCGAGGGGCGCCCGGTGTTCTCCATGGGACGGACTGTCGGCTACCTCTACCGGCCTCGTTACGAGCAGAGCTACGCGGTGTCACTCGATGGCCGCATCGTCTCCGGGGACCAGGGGCTGGTCAACGAGCCGCAATCCGGGGTCTCGATCGGTTGAGCCTGACCGTGAGCAGGGTAGGGCGCTGACCGGGCGCGTCCCGGCGCAGGGCCCCGAGCCCGGCGGCGCCGGCGACGCCTTGCGCGGGGCACCCATCAGCCGTAGGTCGCCACGGCCCGCTTGAGCTCCCCGATGATCTCCCCGCGCAGGGCGTCGGGGCCCAGGACCTCCACGCGCGGGCCGAAGCCGAGCAGCCACCAGCGTAACTGGGCGGTGTCCTCCACGGTGGCCGTGATTTCCCGCCAGCCGTTCTCCACCGGACCGATCACCTGGTCGCGGGATAGCGGCGTCTCCTCCAGGTGTTTCGCCGGTTCCACGGCCATGCGCATGCGCAGGTGCAGCCGCTCGCCGAGGCGAAAGCCCAGTGGATCGCGCGCGAGCCAGGCGTCGAGATCGAAATCCGTGGGGACGCGGGCGGGCTCGGTCAGTGCATTGGCCTGCAGGACCCGGTGCAGGTGCAGCTGAACGGGGTTGCGGTAGTGAAACAGGGTCGCCACCAGCGTGACCATGCCGTCCCGCAGGACCACCCCGAGGGGGTGAGCGACATAGTCCCGCACCCGCGGTTCGCGTCGCCGGCGATACCGGATGGCGAGCTGGTGCCCCGACTGCAGGGCGGCATAGACCGTTTCCAGCGTCTCGGTCGCGATCGCCGGGGGGATCAGCGGCTGGCCGCGGGAGACGGTGCGGACCTTGTCCGGCCAGGAGGCCAGCCCCTCGGGGGCGTGTGCGAGTGCCCGCCGTGCCTGCTCGAACTGCGGCGCGAGGGTCTCCAGCGTGTTTCCGGGTAATACCCGTGTGAGGTGCTCGCGGGCCATGCGCAGGACCAGGGCCGCCTGCGGGGTCATGGCCGGAATGCTGATGGTTGCCGCCCCGTCCGCCCAGGACCAGCCGAAGGGCCGGCTGCGCTCGTCGGAAATCAGCGGGAAGACCGCGGAGAGCGTGCGCAGGTCGCGCTCGACGGTGCGCCTGCTGACGGGGTAGCCCGCCGCAGCGAGCTCCTCGGCGAGCGCGTTCGCCGAAATCTTGCGGGGTGCGCGGGGGATCCGCTGCAGCATCCACCATTGCCGCGTGATCGCCTCGGCCATGTGTCACCATGCTCCCTGTGCGGCACTTCTCGTGTGCGACGTGATATGTCGCACAGGCTGGATATCATGGACGCGAATGGACGACAAGGAGGCGCCATGCCGGGTATCGACCTCATCGGAGACATCCACGGGCACGCCGACGCCCTGGAAGCGCTGCTGGGGAAGCTGGGCTACCGGGAAGTCGGCGGCGTGTATCGTCATGCCGAGCGCCGCGTGATCTTCGTCGGGGACTTCATCGATCGCGGCCCGATGCAGCAGCGGGTCCTGGAGGTGGTGCGGCGGATGTGCGATGCCGGCCAGGCGCGGGCGGTCATGGGTAACCACGAATACAACGCCGTGTGTTTCGCCACGCCCGATCCGGCCCGTCCCGGCGAGCACCTGCGGCCCCACAGCGAAAAGAACGTCGGTCAGCATCGCCGCTTTCTCGAGCAGATGGCGGCGCTGGAGGTCTGGTCGGTCGCCCACCGGGAATGGGTGGACTGGTTCAGCACGCTCCCGCTGTGGCTCGAGGAGGAGGGCCTGCGCGTGGTGCACGCCTGCTGGCATCCCGGCCACCAGCGTGCCCTCGCGCCCTTCCTGGACGCGGGTAACCGCCTCACCACGGCCGGCTACGTGGCCACGTCGCGGCGCGGCACCCCCGAGTACGAGGCGCTGGAGACCCTGCTCAAGGGCCTGGAGGTTCCGCTGCCCGAGGGGCACTCGTTCAGGGACAAGGACGGCCATCCCCGCGAGGCGGTGCGGGTGCGCTGGTGGTCCCACCCGCCAATGACCTACCGAGACGGTGCCGTCATCGACGAAGCAACGCGGCAGACACTGCCCGACAGCCCCATGCCGGAAACGGGCCGGCTGGGCTATGACGGAGACAAGCCGATGTTCGTGGGCCACTACTGGATGCGCGGCGCTCCGGCGCCCATGGCGCCACAGGTGGCGTGCCTGGATTACAGCGTCGCAGAGCAGGGGAGGCTCTGCGCCTACCGCTGGAACGGTGAGTCCAGGCTCAGCGCGGACAACTTCGTGTGGGTGGAGGCGTCGTCGTGATACGCGTGCGCGGGGAATGGATCACCCCGGACGGGCGCATCGTGCGCGCGCGTCAGTACCACATCTCCGATGTCGTGGTGTACCCGCAGTGTTTCGGCCTGAGCCAGGCCGATATCGACAGGGCCTTCGCCTCGCACGGCGAGCCCCGGTCGGCCGTCCGCGAGGGTGCGGCGCGTGGTGCGCTCATCGCGCGCGTGCTGCGCTCCGGCTGGATTCGGATCCGGGGCCACCGGGGATACGTTTCCGTGACCGTGCATCGCCTGTCGGGGGATGTGCGCGACCGCCTCCGTGCCTGGGGTGCCCGGAAGGTCGCCGCTGGCAAGCTGCATCCGCTGGACCGCCTGCACCTCGTCGAGCTCTCAAAACGGGAGAACGCCGAGTTCTCGGGCGGCGTCGGCGAGGTCCTCGAGATCCACGCGGCCGACCTCCCGTCGCCGGAACCCGCGGGCTGGCTGCGCATCGAGGATATCGCGGGGGAGGGCTGAAGGGACCTGTCGGCATGGTCGGCGGCATGCCTCCCGGTGAGTCTCTCCGTGATCGCGATCATGCCGATTCCCTATCATGACCGGCACGGGATCGGTAGGTGGACAGAAACAGCCGGGGATCAGGGAGGCCCACTTTGTTCAACATCGGCAGGAACGACAGCTACGGACGTCAGCGCCGCATCGAGCATCGTGGCCGGCACCTGCGGGCCAGCCGGACCGGCGGCATCGCGCTGCGCGCGCAGATGAAGGCCGCGGGCCTGACGCTTACGGGCAATACCGCCCGCGGGGTTCGGGTGTCGATGACCCCGGCACGCAATACCCAGGTCGCCCTCCAGAACGGCCGGTTCATACTCCGGGGCCGTTATGGCAGCGGCCCCTCCGGGTGAATCTCTCGAAGAGCGGGCTGTCGCTGTCCTCGCGCAACGCGCTGGATTCGTTCAACTGGACGAATCCGCTGCGCTCTTCCGCGAAGTTCGCGGGTATACAGGTGCGCGGGCGGCGGTCATGGCCGGGCTGCTGGCCTTGCAGCTGGCACTGGCGGCGTTCGCGTTGTTGGCCCGCGGGGCCGCCGCCGTGCCGGTGCTTGTTCGGGAGTGGCGGCGACGGCGGCAGTCGGCACGCCTCGAGCGGCGGGCACGGGAGATCGAACGCGGCGACAGGGCCGCGGCGGAGTGGACACCGGCCGAGGCCGTCGCTGCGCTTGTGCTGATCGTCGCGGCGCGTGGGCGGGGCGAGCAGGCCGGCGCGGCGGTCGCGCGACTGGCGGAGACACTGCGACGGCACGCCAACAGCGCCCCCCTGGTTGGGGCCAGCGATCGTCTGCCCGGAATCGCCGCGGCCCTGGACGGGCGGCGTGTGGCGGCGAACCGCGGGACGGAGGACGCCCTCGCCTTGCTCGTTCTCGTCGGGCGACGGCTGGGCGTACGGCTCCCGGCGGAGACGGTGACCGGGCTCCTGTACGAGGTGGACGACCTGGCGCGCGAGAACGGGCCGCGAACGCGTCTCCAGGACTGGATGCTGGAGGTCTTCGCGGATGCGGCCGGCCTGCACCTGGTACCGCAGGAAGAGGACCAGGAACAGGGGCAGGCGCAGAGGCGGGCCGAAACGTCGGGGACGACCGCCTACTCGGAGAGCGGGGACATCGACATCGATACCGCGGATTTCGACTGCCTGCATGCCATCCCGCACATCGGGCCCGAGCGGGCGCAGGCGATCATCGGCAGGCGTCCGCTCGAGGGTATCGAGCAGCTCACCGCCCTCGGCGGTATCAGCCCGAAGCGGCTGCAGAGATTCGGGATTTCGGCGTGACGGGCACCGAGGGTGACGGCCGAGCGGGAGGTCTGCGCGCTGTGCCTACCCGTGGATCCCGCGTCCGCAGGGAAACGTTTCGATTGCGGGGAAGGCTTTGGGGGGACCAGGGGCTTCGTGCGAGCCCCTGTGGAATTTGGCTCCCCGGGACGGATTCGAACCGCCGACCCAGTGGTTAACAGCCACTTGCTCTACCGCTGAGCTACCGGGGAATGGCGTTAGCCGTGAGCTGCGTATTGTAATGGCCGCGCCGGTGGCGTCAATACCCGCGGCCCTCAGAGGGCCTCCGCCAGGCAGCGTTCGATCCGGTCCACGGCCTCGCTCAGGCGCTCCTCGCTCGTGGCGAAGGAGAAGCGCAGCCGCCCGGGCAGGCCGAAGGCGGAGCCGGGTACCACCGCGACCTCCGCGTGTTCCAGCAGCCACTCGGCGAGCGCCGTATCGTCGCCGACCTGCGGCAGTTCGCGGATCAGCCGGCGGCAGTCCGGGAAGCAGTAGAACGTGCCCTCGGCGGGGCGGCAGCGCACGCCGGGCAGGGCGTCCAGGCGCGAGACGAGCAGGTCGTGGCGGCGCCGGAAGGCCTCGCGCATGGGCGCGATCGCCTCGCCGCCGTGCTCCAGGGCGGCGAGGGCCGCGGCCTGGGAGACGCTGCTGGCGCAGGAGGTGGACTGGGACTGGACCCGTGCCATCGCGGTGATCACCGGCGCCGGGCCGGCGGCGTAGCCGATCCGCCAGCCGGTCATGGCGTAGGCCTTGGACACGCCATTGATCACCACGGTCCGCTCGCGCAGCGCCGGGCAGGCGTTGACGATGTTCGCGAACGGCGCGCCGCCCCAGTGGATGTGCTCGTAGATGTCGTCGCTGGCGACGAGCACGTCCGGATAGCCCTGCAGGACCTCGCCCAGGGCGGCCAGCTCGTCGCGGGTGTAGGCGATCCCGGTCGGGTTGGCGGGGCTGTTGAGGATCAGCAGCCGGGTGCGGTCGCTGACCGCGGCATCCAGGGTGTCCGGGGTAAGGCGGAAGTGCGTGCGCTCGTCGGTCTCCACGATCTCCGGCACGCCGTCGACCAGGCGCACGATGTCCGGGTAGGAGACCCAGTACGGCGCCTGGATGATGGCCTCGTCACCGGCGTCGAGGACGGCGGCGGCGAGGTTGTAGAGGCACTGCTTGGCGCCGGTGCTGACCATGACCTCGTCGCGCCCGTAGTGCAGGCCGTTTTCGCGCGCCAGCTTGGCGGCGACGGCGTCGCGGAGCGCGTCCGTGCCCGGGACCGGGGTATAGCGGGTCTCGCCGGCGCGGATCGCCGCGACCGCCGCCTCCCTGATAGGCTCGGGGGTGTCGAAGTCGGGCTCGCCGGCGCTCAGGCCGATCACGTCGCGGCCGTCGGCCCGTAGTGCCGCGGCCCGCGCGGTCACGCTCATGGTCGGCGACGGCCGCACCCGCTGCACCCGTCGTGCGAGTTGAAACGCCAAGATCCACCTCCACCTGTACCGGCACACACGCGGGTAGCGCGACGCCGCCGTCCGGCGGCGACACGCCGCACCGGGTCCGTTACCCGGCATAATGCCGGGGATGATACGCCAACGGCCAACGGAGGCCGAAATCCCCTATGGCTGATGAATTCGTCCTGAATTCCGATTTCGAGCCGGCCGGCGACCAGCCGGCGGCCATCGAGACCCTGGCAGAGAGCCTGGAGGACGGGCACCTGGACCAGACCCTGCTGGGCGTGACCGGCTCCGGCAAGACCTTCACCATGGCGAGCCTGATCGCGCGCGAGCAGCGCCCGGCGGTGATCCTCGCGCCGAACAAGACGCTCGCCGCGCAGCTCTACGGCGAGTTCAAGGCATTCTTCCCCGACAACGCCGTGGAGTACTTCGTCTCCTACTACGACTACTACCAGCCCGAGGCCTACGTGCCCGCCTCGGACACCTATATCGAGAAGGACGCCTCGGTGAACGAGCACATCGAGCAGATGCGCCTGTCCGCCACCAAGGCCATCCTGGAGCGGCGGGACACCATCATCGTCGCCTCGGTGTCCTCGATCTACGGCCTCGGCGACCCGCAGGCCTACCTGTCGATGGTGCTGCACCTCTCCCGGGGCGAGCGCATCGACCAGCGCCAGATCCTGCGCCGGCTCGCGCAGCTGCAGTACCGGCGCAACGATCAGGACTTCTCCCGTGGCACCTACCGCGCCCGCGGCGACGTCATCGACATCTTCCCCGCGGAGTCCGACGAGGAGGCGGTGCGCGTCGAGCTCTTCGACGACGAGATCGAGCAGCTCGCCTGGTTCGACCCGCTCACCGGCGAGGTTCTGCGCCGGGTGCCGCGGCTGACGATCTACCCCAAGACCCACTACGTCACCCCCCGCGAGCGGCTGATCGCGGCGGTGGAGGACATCAAGGTCGAGCTGCGCGAGCGCCTCGACGAGCTCAAGGGCGCGGGCAAGCTGCTGGAGGCCCAGCGCCTGGAGCAGCGCACCCTGTTCGATCTGGAGATGATGCAGGAACTCGGTTACTGCAACGGCATCGAGAACTACTCTCGCTACCTCTCCGGCCGTGCCGCCGGCGAGCCGCCACCGTGCCTGTTCGACTACGTGCCCGAGGACGCGATCCTGTTCGTCGACGAGTCCCACGTCACCGTACCCCAGCTCGGCGGTATGTACCGGGGCGACCGGGCGCGCAAGGAGACGCTGGTGGAGTACGGCTTCCGGCTGCCCTCGGCGCTGGATAACCGGCCGCTGAAGTTCGAGGAGTTCCGCCGGCTTCAGCCGCAGTCCATCTACGTCTCGGCCACGCCCGGGCCGTTCGAGGCGCGCCACTCGGCGGCCACCGCCGAGCAGGTGGTGCGGCCCACGGGGCTGGTGGACCCGGCCATCGAGCTGCGTCCCGCCTCCACCCAGGTGGACGACGTGCTCTCCGAGATCCGCGACCGGGTCGGGGCCGGCGAGCGCACGCTGATCACCACGCTGACCAAGCGCATGGCGGAGGACCTCACCGAGTACCTCCACGAGCACGGCGTGAAGGTGCGCTACCTCCATTCCGACATCGACACCGTCGAGCGCGTGGAGATCATCCGCGACCTGCGCCTGGGGGTGTTCGACGTGCTCGTGGGCATCAACCTGCTGCGCGAGGGCCTGGATATCCCCGAGGTCTCGCTGGTGGCGATATTCGACGCGGACAAGGAGGGCTTCCTGCGCGCGGAGCGCTCGCTGATCCAGACCATCGGCCGCGCGGCGCGCAATGTCCACGGCAAGGCGATCCTGTACGCGGACGCGGTTACCGACTCCATGCGCCGGGCCATGGACGAGACCGAGCGTCGGCGCGAGAAGCAGCTCGCCTTCAACGAGGAGCACGGCATCACCCCGCAGACCATCCGCAAGGCGGTGGCGGACGTGATGGAGCGCGAGGCGCCCGGTGCCCCGGACACGGCCGAGCACTTCGCCGAGGAGACGGACTCCGCGCTGCCGTACGCCCGGCTCTCCGCTGCGGAGGCGGTCAAGGAGATCAAGCGCCTGGAGCGGGAGATGCACGAGCACGCCCGCAACCTGGAGTTCGAGGAGGCCGCGAGGCGGCGCGACGAGATCCGTCGGCTGGAGACCCATGCCCTGGGCGAGCCGGGCCGCCAGAGCGCGTGAACGCCTGCGTACGTAATCCGGCGTATTCCGTGCCCGCGCGTCCGCGGGCTATAACGACCCCGTGGCCCGGCGCGCCCGGGCAGGGCAGCGACAAGGAGCGGGCCGTTTGAGTACCCACGCCGAAAAGACCGCCGCGCAGACCGGCTACTTCCTGCAGCCGGGCAAGTTCAGTGATCCAGTGACCACCGCAGACGGCGAGGCACGTGCCCGGGTGGCCCTGCGCCGCCTGGAGACGCTGTGGTTCAACACCGGCACCCTGTGCAACCTCACCTGCCGGAACTGCTACATCGAATCCTCGCCCCGCAACGACCGCCTGGTCTATATCGCTCACGAGGAGGTCGTCGCGTATCTCGACGAGATCGAGACGCAGGGCATGGGCACTACCGAGATCGGCTTCACCGGTGGCGAGCCGTTCATGAACCCGGACATGCTGGCGATGCTGGAGACGGTGCTCGCCCGGGGCTACCGGGCGCTGGTGCTCACCAACGCCATGCGCCCGATGATGAAGCACGCCGAGGCCCTGGCGGCGCTCAACGCCCGTTACGGCGGGCGGCTGGTGATGCGCGTGTCCATGGACCACTACACGCCGGAGTGGCACGAGTGGGAGCGCGGGGCGCGTACCTGGCGCCCGGCGATGGACGGCCTGCGCTGGCTCTCGGCGGAGGGCTTCAATATCGCCGTCGCGGGGCGGCTGTTCTCCGGTGAGACGGAGGCCGTGGTCCGTGCCGGCTTTGCCGCGCACTTCGAGCGCGAGGGCATTGCCATTGATGCCGGCGATCCCGCGGCGCTGGTGCTGTTCCCGGAGATGGACACGGCCGTGGACGTGCCCGAGATCACCGAGGGCTGCTGGTCGAAGCTCGGGCGCTCGCCGGACAGCGTCATGTGCGCCGGCTCGCGCATGGTGGTCAAGCACCGCGGCGCCGAGCGCCCGTCGGTGGTCGCCTGCACGTTGCTGCCCTACGACCCCGGTTTCGAGCTCGGCAGCACCCTGGCCGAGGCGGCCGGCGAGGTGGCGCTGAACCATCCCTTCTGCGCGCAGTTCTGCGTGCTCGGCGGCGCGAGCTGCAGCGCCGGCGACTGAGCCGGCGCGCTGCCGCCGCGTCCGTGCGCCCCGCGGGTCCTCCGGGGCACGCGTCGGGCTGCGTCATTCACGAGACCGTGGCGCGATGTCCGCCGTGCGAGCGCGGGGCGGGGGCAGCTTCCCGTGCAGGTGCGTCACGGATCCTTTTGCAGGTCGAGCGACGACCCCGGTGCGGATCGGGGAGCGTATGCCGTTCAGGGGGTGCCACCCGGGCGGGTGTCGGGGCCGCCGGTGCGAGGGCATGGCGGTCCCGTGACGAGCGGGCCGCCGGGGTATGGCCCCGATGGCCCGCATGCGGCGGGGCGGGTCAGAACGCCGGCACGACCGCGCCGTCGTACTTGCGCTCGATGAAGTCCGCCACCGCCTGGCTGGTGAGCGCGTCGGCGAGCTTCTGCACCGCCTCGCTGTCGCGGTTGTCCTCGCGGGTCACCAGCACGTTGACGTAGGGGGAGTCCGCGCCCTCGATCGCCAGCGCGTCCTCCGTCGGGTTGAGGTCCGCCTCCAGCGCGTAGTTGGTGTTGATCAGCGCCAGGTCCACCTGGTTGAGCACGCGGGGCAGCATGGCCGCCTCCAGCGCCTGGAACGTCAGGTCCTTCGGGTTGGCGGTGATGTCCTGCGGCGTGGCCAGGATGCCCGCCTCGTCGGAGAGCCCGATCACGCCCGCCTTCTCCAGCAGCAGCAGCGCCCGCCCGCCGTTGGTCGGATCGTTGGGGATGGCAACGGTCGCGCCGTCCGGGAGGGCGTCCAGGGAGTCGACCTCGCTGGAGTAGGCGCCGAAGGGCTCGATGTGCACGCCGGTCACCGGCACGAGCGAGGTGCCGCGGCCCTTGTTGAATTCCTTGAGATAGGGCGTGTGCTGGAAGTAGTTGGCGTCGATGCGTCCCTCCGCGACCTGCACGTTGGGCTGCACATAGTCGGTGAACACACGGATCTCGAGGTCCACACCCTCCTTCGCGAGGCGGGGCTTGATGAACTTCAGGATCTCGGCGTGGGGCACCGGTGTTGCCGCGACGCTGAGGGTCTCGGCACCGGCGCTGGCGAACGGGGTCGCGAGGGCCACGAGGGCGATCAGGAGCAGACGTTTCATGGGGGTCCTCCGTGTCGGTGTATCCGGATAGGGGATGGCTCAGCGGCGGCTGAAGTACAGCACCAGCCGGTCGCCGAGCATCTGCAGCAGCTGCACGAGCACCACCAGCAGGATGACGGTGACGATCATCACGTCGGTCTGGAAGCGCTGGTAGCCGTAGCGGATGGCCAGGTCGCCGAGGCCGCCTCCACCGACCACGCCGGCCATCGCGGCGTAGGAGACCAGGGTAATGGCGGTGACGGTGACCCCGGCGATGATCCCGGGCAGGGCCTCCGGGAGCAGCGCGCCGAAGACGATCTGGGGCGTGGTCGCGCCCATGGCCTCCGCCGCTTCGATCACCCCGCGGTCGACCTCGCGCAGCGAGGTCTCCACCAGGCGGGCGAAGAACGGTGTGCCCGCCGCCACCAGCGGCGGGATCACGCCGGCCACGCCCAGCGAGGTGCCGACGATGAGCACCGTCACCGGGATCATCACGATCAGCAGGATGATGAACGGCACCGAGCGCAGCACGTTCACCACGAAGGAGACGACGCCGTAGACCGCCGGCTGCGCCAGCGGCTGGCGCTTGCCGGTGAGGAACAGCAGCACGCCCAGGGGCAGGCCGAAGGCGACGATGAACAGCAGTGAGCCGCCCACCATCAGCGCCGTGTCCCAGGTGGCGCTGCCGAGCTCCCACCACTGGACGTTGGGCAACAGCTCGTTCATCAGCCCGCTCATCGCCGGACCACCTCCACGTGCACGTCCTCGGCGTCGAGCCGGCGCAGCGCCTCGTCCACGTCACCGCCGACCATGGAGAGCGTGAGCTGGCCGTAGGGGGTGTTGCGGATGTGGTCCACCCGGCCGGAGAGGATGCTGAAGTCCACGCCCGTCTCCCGGGCGAGCTCGCCGAGGATCGGGGTGTAGGTGGCCTCGCCGCGGAGCGTGAGCTTGATGATGCGCCCCTCGACGTTGTGGAAGTCGTCCCGCCGCTCGTCCTCGTCCACGTGCTCGCGCTCGAAGACGAACCGGCGGCTCGTCGGGTGCCGCGGGTGGAGGAAGACCTCGGCGGTGTCGCCGCTCTCCACCACGGCGCCGTCGTCCATCACCGCGACGCGGTGGCAGATCCGGCGGATCGCGTCCATCTCGTGGGTGACCAGCACCACGGTGATGCCGAGCTCCTCGTTGAGGTCGGCGAGCAGCTGCAGCACGGACTGCGTGGTCTGCGGGTCCAGCGCGCTGGTGGCCTCGTCGCAGAGGAGGATGCCCGGTCGGCAGGCCAGCGCGCGGGCGATGCCCACGCGCTGCTTCTGGCCGCCGGAGAGCTGCGCGGGGTACTTGTCTGCCTGGCCGGCGAGCCCGACGCGCTCGAGCAGGGAGTCGACGCGCTCGCGGATCTGCCCGCGACTGTAGCCGCCCGCGAGCTTCATGGGGAAGGCGACGTTCGCGCGCACGCTCTTCGAGGAGAGCAGGTTGAAGTGCTGGAAGATCATCCCCGTCTCGCGGCGCAGGGTGCGCAGGCGCTCGTTGCGGTAGTCGGTGACGTCGCGGTCGTTGACCCGCACCCGCCCGCTGCTCGGCCGCTCGATGAGATTGATCATCCGTAGCAGCGTCGACTTGCCCGCACCGGAGTGGCCGATGATGCCGAAGACCTCGCCGGGGCGGATGTCCAGGGAGACGTCCCGGAGTGCCTCGATGCGGCGGTCCTCGATCTCGTATGTCTTGTCGATACCCTGGAATTCGATCACTGCGTCATCGATGGGCTGAATGTTGATGGGTTATAAAAACGGTATCGCCGCAACCGAAAAATTATAAATCAGTGACGCCGACCGCCGATAACGCGATTCATGCTTTGCAAATAGCGGCTGGTACTGAGTGCGGATGCAGGCAGACAGGGATGCCGGTACACCCGGTGCGGCGCTGTGTCGCGCGGCCGGGGCGACAGGGTAGCGATGGGCGGGCACGGTGGCAACGCCGTGGGACGTCACGGCGGGGGAGGCGTCAGGGCCGGGCCCCGGCGTGGCCGGGGCCCGGTTTGCCGCCGTTACGGGCAGGAGTTGCCGCCGTTGTAGGCGATGCTGCCGGTGACGGTGCCGGCGTTCGTGGTGTCGCAGGCGGTCGACACGCTCGACTCCACGGTGTTGCCGCTGCCGCCGATCGTGATGTTGTCGGCAAGCCGGAAGGCGTCGCTGCTGCCGCCCTGCGTGTTGCGGATGGTGGTGTTGTCGACCGTCACCTCCGCGCCGCCGCCGGTGCCGCTGACAAGGAGGCCGGCATTGTTGACATCCATCGTCAGCCCATCGAGTTCCACGCGGTTGAATATGGTACCGCTGCCAAATAGTGCCACTCCGACGCCGCCCGATATGGTGGTTGCGTCGATCCGCACCGGTCCGTCGGAGATCTCGACGCCGCTCTCGCTTTGATTGATGCCGGTGATAGTGCTGTTGATGATATTCACAGCACCATAGGTGTCCCCGATCGAGCCGTCGCTGAGGCCGACATGTATGCCGTCACTGCCGGGGCTGTCGATCGTCGTGTTGACAATATCGATGGCCATCCCCCGGATCTCGATGCCGTTGCCCTCCCCACCGGTGATGGTCGAGTTGGCGACCCGTACTGCTTGGGTGTCCGAGATCAGCTCCATGCCATTGGGGGCGCCGTTGGTGCTGTCGGTATCACCGACATTCGAGATGGTGACGCCGTCAATGACGAAGTCATTGGTCGCCGAACCATCGAAGCTGCCTACGCCGGAAAGGCGGATGCCGCTGCCGCGAAGTGCGTTATCGATGGCGACTCCGTTTATGGAGCCGGTGGAAACGTTGGTGAGATCGACGCCCGCGAGGTCAGTGTCCATGATCGTGCCGCCGCTGATATGGAAGCTACCGACCTGGTTGGCGTTGGACAGCGATACGCCCTCCCCGCCGGTGCTGCTGATGTCCACCTGGCCGAGGTCGATGCGGGAGTCGGCGTCCGAGAGGTTCACGCCGGCGGCGGAGGTGTTCTGCACGGTCGTCTCACCGACGGTCAGCGGACCGTTTACATCCTGCAGATCGACGCCGTGGCTGATGTCGTCCCCCGACTGGTTGATCGAGGCGACCGAGGCCAGCTCCAGGTCGATGGCGGTCTCGCGCATGTCGAGTGCCGTCCCGGTGTGGGCGGTCACGTGCCCGGCGTCCGCGGTGACGGTGAAGTCGTTGCCGCCACGCACGTGCACGGCGTCACCGTCGGAGAAGACGGCGAGGCTGTCGTAGTCGATGCGGCCGGAGACGTTGTCGAGCGCCAGGGCGCCGGAGCTCGTTCCACCGGCGAAGACACGATTGCCGGAGGTGCCGAGCTGCGTGGCACCGCCGCTCACGGCCTGGATACCGCTGGCATCCGGGTCGGCGTCGAAGGTGGCATTGCGCACGGAGAAGCGCCCGGAGCCGCCGGCGACGCTGTTGTCCGCGAATCCCGTGATGGTCAGTGCGCTGTCGCCGGTGATGCGGATCGAGCGCGTGCCGATGGGGTTGTCCGCGACATGGTTGCCGGAGAACGTCAGGCGGCCGTTCATGTCGGTCAGGGCGAGGCCGGGCTCGCTGTTGCCGTTGCCGTTCTCGACGGTGTTGCCGGTGACGCTCAGGTGCAGGTCCGCGTCGCTGCCCTCCAGGAAGACGCCGGAGCCGTTATTGTCCACGAAGCGGTTGTCGCGGATGGCGACGTCACCGGACAGGGTCGGTTCACCGAAGACCGCATGCCCGGGGAACGTGTCCGACTGGGTGGCGCTGATCGTCAGGCCCCGGACCTCGTTGTCGCCGGTCAGGGTGACGGCCGCGTCCGTGGCACCCGCGATCTCCGCGCCCTGGTCGCCGCCGGTGGGGGAGGGGAGGGTGACCGTCCCGTCCTGGGTGGTCACTCGGTAGGTCAGGTCGGTGTCGTCGGCGAGGAGGCGCTGGCCGGGTTCGAGCGTGATCGATTCGCCGTTGAAGGTGCTGCCGGACCAGAGCAGGACGATGTCCGCCCCGGAGGTGTCGCCGTCGGCGCTCGTGAGCAGCTGGTAGGGCGAGTCCACGCCGCCGTCGCCGTTGGTGCCGGCGTTGCTGTCCACGTGCAGGACCCGGATCCGCTCACCATCCGGGGAGCGCAGCGGCTCGGCGGAGCGGTCATGGCCGCTGGCGAGCACGACGTCCGGGTCGCGGCGCACGCGTTCGGTCATGCGGCGCTCGATGGGCGACAGGCTCGGCCGTTCGGCGGGCGTGCCCAGCGGGATCTCCAGGCGGACCTCCGCGAAGCCGTCCGTTCCGCGCATGTCATCGTCACGGACCTCGCCGCCGAACGTCACGCGGCCGCCCTCGATGCCGAAGGCGTTGTCCAGGGACAGCTCCAGGCGGCCACGCGGGCCGGTCACCGGATCGACACCGTCGGCATCGAAGCGGAAGCCGCCGGCATAGGCGCGCACGTCATAGCCGTCACCGTTGATAATGCGGTAGCCGACCTCCGCGTCGAAGCCGGACAGCGCCGTCTCGTAGCGACGGTCCTCATCGACCACGATATTCGTGCCGGAGAAGCGCGGGTTCGTGCTCGTGGCCGACAGCGTCGTGGTGTCATCCTCGGCGACGTAGACATTGGCGCGCAGGTCCCAGTCCGGGGTCATCGCCTCGGCGCCGAATGTGCCCTGATTGAAGTAGTGCCCTGTCTCCGAGCGGCGGCGATCGAAGAAACCGTAGCCGCCGAGCAGCAGATCGTCGGAGACGATGCGCCGGTAACCGAGACCAGCGTTGCCCTCTTCGGAGTTGTCGCTGCTGCGCTGTGCGCGCAGATCCGTGAACAGCATCGAGTCGCCGGTCTGGTAGAGCGGCACCATGAATTCAATGCGCCCGAGGGTTCGGCTGTCCCCGGACTTGAGAATGAGTCGGCTGCGCCCTGTCCACTTGCCCGCTGCCGCGGCGGTGGTGGCAAGACTCACGGCGAGCGCGGTGCCGACCAGAGCGGTGTGCCCCAGGAGTCGCTTCTGGTTCATTGCTGTCGCTTCCCTTCCTGTAATGACGGTTGTTCTTTCTTCGTTGCGGGCGTGGATACCGACAGTCGTCGCCACTGGTGCAATGGGCCGGCACCTGCCCTTGTTGCAGCCTATGGAGTGCGACTTGCACCGGGCTTACACCGTGTCGCTGTGGCTGGCCGGCACCGTGCGCCGGGCGCTACCATCGTCGCTCGGCAGCGCCGAGGAGGCGGCATGATCGTCGAGCGGCTTCCCGCCAACCGCCGGGGACGTGACTACGTGATCGGTGATATCCACGCCGCGGTCTCCGCGGTGTACCGCCGGCTGCGGGCCTGCGGTTTCGACCCGGAACGGGACCGGCTGATCTGTGTCGGCGACCTCGTCGACCGGGGGCCGGAACCGGAGCTCGTCCCCGACCTGCTCGCCGAGCCCTGGTTCCACGCGGTGCGCGGCAATCACGATGTCAGCGTTCTGCATGCCGTCGGCGAGGAGGGTTCACCCGAGGGGCTGCCGTACCGCTGCGAGGACCACGACTGGCTCGGGGGGCTGACGGCGACACAGGCGCGGGCGCTGGTCGACGCGCTGGCCCGCATGCCCTGGGCGCTGGAGGTGGAGACCCCCGAGGGGCGGGTGGGGATCGTGCACGCGGAGGTGCCGCCGGCATTCCCGGACTGGGGCGCTTTCGCCGCCGCCCTGTCGGCGCCGGACACCGGCGAGCGCGTGCGCTACCAGGCGATCTGGTCCCGGGAGGCGGCCGGCCATTGCCGCGGCCGGGCGGCGGGGGGCGAACCGCCGGGACCGTTGCCGGACGTCTGCCGGGTCTTCCATGGTCATACGCTGATGCCCGGGCTGTCGCCCTGCCGTATCGCCAACCGGTACTGGATAGAGACCGGGGGCTGGCTGCCGGAGGCGGGCGCGCGGCATATGGGCGACAGCCCGCGCTTCTCCATCGTCGACATCCGCGCGCCCGGGATCGGGTGACGCGCCAATCCCGAGGTACAGAGATGACTGAACAGGCCCGGGGCTACTGCCTGTACTATTCGCCGGACAGCGCCAATCTGATCGTCCGCCTGGTGCTGGAGGAGCTCGGCGTGGACTACCGCGACGTGCTCGTCGACCGCGGACGTGACGAGCAGCGCAGCGAGGCGTACCGACGGCTCAACCCCCAGGGGCTGCTACCGGTCCTCGTGGCCGGGGAGGACGAGGTACTCTTCGAGACCGCCGCGATCGTCCTGCAGCTCGCCGACCGGCATGCCGCGCTCGCCCCGGCGGTGGCCACGCCGGCACGCGGTGAGTGCTACAAGTGGCTGTTCTATCTCTCCAACACCCTGCATGCGGATCTGCGGGTGCGCTTCTACGCCCATCGCTATACCGGCGATCCCGACGCCGTTGCCGGGATCCGGGCGGCGACGGCGGAGCGCGTCGCCGGCCATTTCGCCCTGCTGGAGGACGCCATTGCCGCGCACGGGGGCGACTGGCTGCTGCCCGGCGGGCTGTCGGTGTGCGATTTCTATCTCGCGGTATGTGCACGCTGGGCCATGATCTACCCGCGGGGGGCAGCCGCCATCACGCCGCCGCCGGCGAGCCATCCACACCTGGCGCGGCTGCTCGCCACGCTGGAGGCGCGTCCCGCCGTGGCGCGGGCCTGTGAGCGCGAGGCGGTGCCGGCGCCGTTCTTCACCGCGCCGGTGCCGCCCCGGCCGGCCGCCGGCAGCGTCTCCTGACGCCGGTCAGCCCCGGTCCGGGGTGTCCAGCCGGGCCAGGGCCTCGGCGATATCGAGCATCCGGCTGGCAAAACCCCACTCGTTGTCGAACCACGCCAGCAGCTTGATCATCCGGCCGTTGGCGACCCGGGTCTGGGTGGCGTCGACGATCCCGGAGCGGGGATCGTGGTTGAAATCCATGGAGGCGACGGGCTCGCGGTTGATTCCGATCAACCCCTCGAGCCGCCCCCCCGCGGCCGAGGCCAGCAGCTCGTTGACCGCCTCCGCGGTGGTCTCGTCACGCACCTGAACGGCCATGTCCATCGCCGAGACGTTGATGGTGGGCACGCGTACGTGCAGCGACTCGAAGCGCCCGGCGAGGTGGGGCATGAGACGGCCGATGCCCCGGGCCAGGCCGGTGTCCACCGGTACCATCGACTGCATCGCCGAGCGGGTGAGGCGCAGGTTGGTGCGGTGGTAGGCGTCGATCACCGGCTGGTCGTTCATCGCCGAGTGCAGCGTGGTGGTGACCCCGTGCTCCACCCCCAGGGCCTCGTCGAGGACCGTGAGGATCGGTACCACGCAGTTCGTGGTGCACGAGGCCGCGGAGACGATCCGGTGCGCCGGGGCGAGGGTGTCGTCGTTGATGCCGCGGATGATGGTGGCATCGATGTCGCTGCCCGCCGGGTGGGAGAACAGCAGCCGGCGGGCGCCGGCATCGATGTGGGCGCCGGCGCTGTCGCGCTCGCCCGGCTGGCCGGAGCACTCCAGTACCAGGTCCACGTCCAGCTCGCGCCAGGGTAGCCGTGACGCCTCTGGTTCGCTGAACACGCGGATCGGCCGGCCGTCGACGACGAGCTCGCCGTCGCGGGCGGTCACCTCGCCGGGAAAGCGCCCGTGGGTGGTGTCGAAGCGGGTGAGATAGGCGATGGTGTCCAGGTCACCCAGCTCGTTGATGGCGACCACCTCCAGCGCCGGCGTGCCGCCGCTGCGTGCCCGCTCGACCAGGGCGCGCAGCACGCAGCGGCCGATGCGGCCGTATCCGTTGATGGCGATGCGATAGGCCATGGGCAGACAGTTCGTTCCCGAATGGATGACCGCTGACCATACCGCGAACCGCCGGCGCGCGGCCACTGGCCGGTTTGCGGACGGCCCCTCAGGCGGTGAGCTGCAGCGGCTGCGCCAGCGTGAGCTCGTCGCAGTTGTCCCCGGGGCCGCCGCGGTCGACCACCAGGAAGTCGCTGGTGGACTCCAGTGCCAGCAGCGGGTGATGCCAGACGCCGGCGTGATAGTTCACACCCTGATCGCCGCGGGCGAGGAAGGCCCGCACCGTTGCGGGGTCGACCTGCTCGCCCGGCGGGGCCACCACCACCAGGTAGGGCCGGCCGTTCAGCGGCACGAACGCCTGGCTGCCCAGCGGGTGGCGCTCCAGCATGGACACGGTCAGCGGCGGCGAGAACGACTGGCCGCGGAAGATGCTGATCAGCGCCCGGGGCGCGTCGCCCCCGAGCTGGACTGCCGCGAGGTCGTGGAAGCGCTGCGTGGTGCCGTTGTTGATGGGGAACGACTCCGCCGTCTCATCGGCGGCGATGACGTCGCCGAACGGGGCGAACGCCTCGCGGGTCAGGGGCTCGGCGGTGAGGGTGCGCATGGCGGTCACTCCCCGTTGCGATACGGACGGCCGAACAGGCGCAGGCGGCTGACCCCGCCGTCCGGGATGATGTTGAAGCGCACGTGGGTCACCACGCCGATGTCATCCGCGAGCGCAGTGAACTCGTGGATACTGTCCGCCGACAGGGGCTGCTCGTCGAGCAGCGTGGGCCAGAACATGCTCTGGGTGACCAGCGATTCGTCGGTCGCCTCCGGGACGTATGCCGCCTGGATGCTGCAGCGGTCCGGGTAGTTGCCCTTGAAGTGGGCGGTGTCGACGACGGCCCGCTCGATCACGCCGGGGTGGGCGAGGGCGACGATGCACCAGTCGTTGCCGGGCTCGCGCCGCCGCCGGGTCTCCCAGCCGTCGCCCATGTTGACCCCGCGGCCCGGATGGAGGATGCGCGGGGTGCCGTAGTGGGCGTCGTTCCAGGCGACGACGCGGCCGCCGTTCATCAGCGCCGCCAGGTCCGCGTCTGTCTGCATGGCCGTGTCGGACCAGTCCCGCCGGACCTCGCCGTAGGCGCGCAGCCTGGCGATGCCGCCGTCGGGGAAGATGCGCACACGCAGGTGGGTCCAGGTGCGCCCGTCGTCGACGGCGTGAAAGTGATGCCGGTCGCCGGCCAGGCTCAGTGTGGGCAGCAGCGTGGTCCAGGCCGCGGCGTCGTCCGGGTCGCCGTCCGGGCAGTGGCAGGCCTCGACGGTGGCGGCGGGCGGAAAGTTGCCCGTGAAGAAGCTGGTGTCCAGGTCGAGGCCGTGGATCACGCCGGGTGCGGCCAGGCGGATGACGGCCCAGTCATGGCCGCCGTTGCGCCGGCGGCGGGTCTCCCAGCCATCCATCCACTTGCCGTGGTCGTCGAAGCGCTCCGGGTAGAACACCGGCGTGTCGGCGGCGAGCATGCGCTCAAGAGGGGCGAAGAACTCGTCGCTGGCCGCCACCGCGGCGGCACCGGCGCCGGCGTCGGCGAGGTTGATGCGCCCGCGGGCAAATGCGGGCAGCTCGACCGGCGGGGCCTCGATTCTCGGCTCTGTGCTCATCGCGGGTCTCCGTTGTCTCTCGCCGTCGGGGACGGTTTCCCGTTCCCCGCCTGGCGGTGTGATCGCAGCGGTGCTGCCGGGCAGGGCATGCCGGCGGTAGTCCGACGGCGGCCGTGGATGACCGTCGATGACACGGGGGGCTCTTTTCGCGATCCCCGCGACCGGCATTTCTGCGATGCCCCGTCTATGCGTACGGGTGATGCTCGCGCCAGTGGCGCGCGATGTCGATGCGGCGCGCCACCCACACGTGGTCATGGGCCTCGATGTGATCGAGGAAGCGCTGCAGGGCCCGGAATCGCCCGGGCCGGCCGACCATCCGGCAGTGCAGGCCGATGTTCATCATCCGCGGCGTCTCCGCCCCTTCGGCGTAGAGGACGTCGAAGGCATCGCGGAGGTGGCGGAAGAAGGGCTCGCCGTCGCCGAAGCCGGTGGGCGAGGCGAAGCGCATGTCGTTGTTGTCCAGGGTGTAGGGCACGATGAGCTGGGGCACCTCGCGCCCGTCGCTGACGGTGACGCGCTGCCAGAACGGCAGGTCGTCACCGTAGTAGTCCGAGTCGTAGACAAAGCCGCCGTCCTCGGCCACCAGCCGGCGGGTGTTGGGACTGTCCCGGCCCGTATACCAGCCGAGCGGGCGCTCGCCGGTGAGCTCGGTGAGGATGTCGACGGCGCGTGCCATGTGCTCGCGCTCCACCGCCTCGGGGACGTCCTGGTAGTGGATCCAGCGCAGGCCGTGGCAGGCGATCTCGTGGCCGGCCTCGCGGAACGCGGCGACGGCCTCGGGATTGCGCTGCAGGGCCATCGCCACGCCGAATACGGTCAGCGGCAGGCCCCGGCGGGTGAACTCGTCGAGCACCCGCCAGACGCCGACGCGGGAGCCGTACTCGTAGATCGACTCCATGCTCATGTGCCGGGCCGCGTAGGGCTCGGCGCCGGGGATCTCGGAGATGAACGTCTCCGCGTGGGGGTCGCCGTGGAGGACGTTGTTTTCGCCGCCCTCCTCGTAGTTGAGGACGAACTGCACGGCCACGCGGGCCCTGCCGGGCCAGTCCGCCTGCGGCGGCCGGCGGCCGTAGCCCACCATGTCCCGTGGGTAGGCGGTCTCCTGTGCGGTGTCCATGGCGCGGTTACTCCTCGCTGGCTGTCTGTGTCGGGCCGTGCCGGCCGAACAGGGCGTTGAAATCCGGGGTCTCGCGGCGCTCGCCGTCGAAGTTCAGGGAGCGCTCAATCCCCTCGAGGTGACGGGTCATCCACTGCCGGGCCCGTTCCCGCTCGCCACCGGCGAGCAGCGCCAGTATCTCGCCATGGTCGCCACACTCGCAGCCGACGCTGCTCGCCGAGCCGTAGACCGCGATCACCAGCGACGAGCGCCGGGCGAGCTGTTCGATGAACGTGGCGAACGGGGCATTGTGCGCCACGCGGGCCAGGCGGATGTGGAATGCCGCGGAGAGCTGGATGGCCTCGTGCTGCGCGCCGTCCGCCTGGGCACGGCGCTCGCGGTCGACGAGTTCGTGGAGGGCGGTGAGGTCATCGTCGCCCAGGGCGTCCACGACCCAGTCGACGAGGGCGCACTCGGCAAGGCGCCGGGCGGCGAAGACCTCCCGGGCCTCGTCCGGGGAGGGCTTGGCGACCTGCGCGCCGCGGTTCGTGCGGAGGGTGACCAGGTGTTCCAGCGCCAGGCGCTGGAGGGCCTTGCGGATGCTCGTGCGGCTGACCTCGAAGGCCTCCGCCAGCGCGTCCTCGGGCAGGCGTGCTCCCGGTGCGAGGCGGTGATCGACAATCGCCTCGCTGAGTGCGCGGTGGATCGTGTCGTCCCGGTTGCGCGGTGTCCGCTCCGCCCGGGTCGCGGCGTTGCTCTCCATGGCCATGGCGCCCCTTCACCGCCGGCTCGATGGTGGCTTCTGGGCTGCAGGATATAGGGACTGTATACAATATGGAACAGTTTCTGTCCCCAATATGAAACGCCCGCGCCCCCGTCAGTGGGCAGGCGGACGTTCGAGGATGCCTTCTCCGGGCAGATGTTCCCGGTCGTGGGGCCGGTCGAGATCCACGTCCGGGCCGAGGGGCACGACCAGCGACGGGTTGATGGCGGCGTTGGTGTAGTAGCCCACGCGGATGTGCTCGAGGTTCACGGTTTCGCGGATGCCAGGCCACTGGTAGAGCTCGCGGAGGTAGGCGGCGAGGTTGGGGTAGTCCTCGATACGGCGGACGTTGCACTTGAAGGCCCCGTGGTAGGCGACGTCGAAACGCACGAGGGTCACGAACAGTCGCCAGTCGGCCTCGGTGAGGTGGCGCCCGGCGAGGTAGCGGTGGACGTCCAGGTGGCGCTCGATCCGCGCCAGGGTGTCGAACAGCGCGCGCACCGCCGTCTCGTGGCTTGCCTGGCTCCGCGCGAAGCCGGCCCGGTAGACGCCGTTGTTCACGCGCTCGTAGATGAGGGCGTTCCAGGCGTCGATCTCCCCGCGCAGGGGGACCGGATAGAGGTCCAGGCGGTTGCCGGTGAGGTGATCGAAGGCGGTGTTGAGCATGCGCAGGATGTCCGCGGATTCGTTGTTCACGATCCGGCCCGCCTGACGGTCCCAGAGCACCGGTACCGAGACCTTGCCTGTGTACCGCGGCTCCGTGGCGGTGTAGAGCTGGTGGTGACGGGTGACCGGTGCGATGGCCGGCCCCGCATCCTGGGGCTCGCTGTATGTCCAGCCGTCCTCGCCGAGCACCGCGTCCGCCACGGACACGGGGATCAGCGACTCCAGTCCCTTGAGGCGGCGGGCGATGAGCGTGCGTGACGCCCAGGGGCATAGATAGGCGACGAAGAGCTGGAACCGTCCCGCCTCGGCGGCGAGGGGGGTGTCGTCCGCGGGTGCGGGCGTGCCGTGCGGGGTGATCCAGCGGCGGAACCGCGTCGGCTCGCGCTCGAAGGCGCCGCCGTGGATCTCGCTCTCGGCGATGTCGCCGCGCACCCACTGTCCATCGACCAGTCCGGGCATGATGTCCTCCGTGTCCGTCGGGCCGCCCCGCGCGCGGGGCGTCGTTACCGGGTCACTCCGCCGCGAGGGCGTCGGTGCCGAAGAGGTAGGCCGACTGGCGGCTGGCGAGCACCTCGTCGGTGAACACCCGCCGCCCGGGATCGTCGCCGGCGGCGCCCGCCGCCACGTGCAGCGGCAGCAGGTGCTCCTCCCGCGGGTGGGCGGCACGGGCCGACGGTGCATCGTCCCAGTGTGCGAGCGCCGTCTCGCGGGCCGTCGCCGGGCCCGTCACCGCCGCGGTGAGCCAGTCGTCGAAGCGCACCGAGTCCGGGTCCAGCCCGGCGCTGTCGAAGCGGAAGCGGCGCATGTTGTGATAGCTCATGCCGCTGCCCACGATCAGCACGCCCTCCCGCCGCAGCGGCGCCAGCGCCCGGCCGGCGGCCAGGTGCTCCGCCGGGTCCAGGCCGCGACGCAGGGAGAGCTGGACGATGGGCACGTCGGCATCCGGATGGATGAGCCGGAAGGGGATGAAGACCCCGTGATCCAGACCGCGCCGGGATTCCTCGGCGGTCTCCAGCCCGGCCGCCTCGAGGAGTGCGCGCACGCGGGCGGCGACGGCCGGCGCGCCCGCCACCGGGTAGGTGAGCTCGTAGGTGTGCGGGGGAAAGCCGCCGTAGTCGTAGAGCAACGGCGGGTCGGCCTGCCCGTTCACGGTGAACGCCGGTGCCTCCCAGTGTGCCGAGACGACCACCACCGCCTGGGGGCGCGGGCCGACGTGCCGGGGTACGGCGCGAAGCCAGTCGGCCATGCGGTGCCAGGTGTCGGCGGGGTCCCAGTCCATGAAGAAGCACGGGCCCGCCCCGTGGGGGATGAACAGTGTCGGTAGTGTCGGTGCGCTCATGGTTGTCACTCCGCAGTCTCAGGGGGGCGGGCCGGAGCGGGGACGGTGTCGGTCCGGGGGGCACGGGGGCTCCGGTTCGATTGCGCGTGCAGTGCGCTGGATTCGGGAGACAGCATGCCGTAGTTTCCATATTTTGGTAAGACGGCATTAATGGAACTTATGGTTGAAGAATCAGAAACCATTGGCGGGGCCGTCGAGGACCTGAGGGCGTTCTGCGCCGTTGCGGATCTCGGCACCGTCTCCGCCGCGGCGCAGCGGCTCGGCGAGACCAAGGGGGGTGTGAGCCGGCGGCTGTCGCGCCTGGAACGGCGCCTGGGCGTCGCGCTGCTGGCGCGTACGCCCCGCGCGGTGTCGCTCACCGAGGAGGGGCGGGTGTTCTTCGCGCGTACCCGGGAGGCCCTGGGACTGCTGGACGATGCCGCGGAGACGGCACGGGCCTCGCGTTCGGTACCGGACGGCCACCTGCGTGTCACCGCGCCGGTGGATCTGGGCATGGATGTGCTGCCGCCGCTGGTGACCGGGTTTCGCGCGGCCTATCCCCAGATCACCGTGGAGCTGGTGCTCACCGACACGGCGCTGGACCTCGCCGCCAACCGCATCGACCTCGCCCTGCGGGCGACCCCCGGGGCTTTGCCGGACTCCGGCTACCGGGCGTCCACCCTGCTGTCTTTCGCCATCGCGCTCTATGCCTCGCCCGCGTACCTGGACGCCCACGGGGTGCCGGACACGCCCGCCGCGCTTGCGGATCACGAGTGGGTGGTATCCCGGGAGCTCACGGGGGCGGCCAGGCTCACGCTCACCGACCGGCGCAACCGCCCGGTAACGGTGATTGTCCGGCCCGGGGTCCGCACGACGGACTACGCCAGTGTCCACCGCATCGCTGCTGCCGGGGGAGGGATCGCACCGCTGCCCGAGCCAGTCGCCCGGCGGTCGCTGGAGGAGGGGCACCTGGTCCGGGTGCTGCCCGAATGGCAGTGTGCCAGCGGCACGCTGTACGCGGTCAGCCTGCGCGGCAGCGAGGCGCCGGCGCGGGTGCGTGCCTTCCGGGCCTACCTGCGCCAGGCCCTGGCGCCTGCCCGGCCGAGGGACCACTGAACGGCATCCCTGTCTGTTGTCGACCCCGAAGCAGGAGTCGACGAATGGTAAAGATTTGGAGGATCTGGTCGATTACTTTACCAGCCTCCCACCCGCGAGGGGCTGTGCGCGGGCGGCCGGGGAGCAGGTTTGAAACAGACGGGGAAATGCATGTCCATCGCACGTAAGCTGGTGCTCGCCTTTGGTGGCACGATCATCGTCGCCGTCGTGGCGATGGTCTTCATCGCGGTCGAGGCCGCGCGTGACAATGCCGTCTCGGGCTTCACCGAAGGGAGCCTGCGTGAGATCCGCCAGGTCGACGGTGTGATAACCGGGTTTTTCGACCAGATTTCCCGGAATACGGCGTATATGGCCAGCCACCCGGCAGTACGCAGGGCGGATTCCGGGGTGACCTCCTATCTCGACACGTCCCGGGAGATGTCGATGACGCCGGAAGACAACGGGGACGTGGAGGCCGAGATATTCGGCGCATACGATCGTTTCGCTTCCGCCCATCCGGAGCTGGCCTACGTCTACATGGCGACCGAGGAAGGTGGTTACGTTCAGTGGCCGAAGGGTCGGATCGGGGCGGGGTACGATCCGCGTGAACGTCCCTGGTACGGCGCGGCAAAGGCGTCGCCGAATGAGACGGTCATGACCGACGCGTACTATTTCAGCACCGACGACGTTGCCATCGTGAGTTTTGAGCACACGATCCGCGACGGGCGGGGCGAGGTGATAGGCGTGCAGGGCATGGACGTGTCGCTGGAGACGCTGACCGAGCGCGTCGCGGATATCGAGTTCGGTGACGAAGGCTACCTGATGCTGGTCGAGGATACCGGCACCGTGCTGGTCGACCCCAGTAATCCCGATCACAACTTCCACAACCTCGGTGAGCTCGAAGGCGGTGATTACGCCCGGCTGGCGGAACGCGATGAAGGGTCCGTGGCCTTGCAGATCGGGGGCAAGGCGTACCAGGCCAGTATTTATACGTCGCCCGGGCTCGGCTGGAAGTTCATCGGCCTGATCCCGCGCTCGGAGATGATGGCGGCGGCCAACCGGGTGACCATTCAGATGGCGGCCGTCGGTGTTGCCGTGATTGTCGTCGCCATATTCGTGGCATTGCTGATCGCCCGTTATCTCACGCGCCCGATCGTCAGCGTTACCGAGAAAATGCGTGACATTGCGGAGGGTGAGGGGGATCTCACGCAGCGTCTTCCTGTGCATGGCAGGGACGAGATGACGGACCTCGCCGAGCAGTTCAATGCCTTCGTCGACAAGGTCCGGCGTGCCATCTCCGAGGTCAGCGGTACTACCCAGCAGCTTGCCTCGTCTGCCGAAGAGCTCAACCAGGTCGCTGCCCAGACCCAGGACGTGGTACGACAGCAGAGCAACGAAACGGACCAGATCGCCTCGGCGATCAACGAGATGACGGCGACCGTGCAGGAGATATCCCGCAACTCCGGCGAGGTCGAGACGTCTGCCTCCCAGGCGGACGAAAGGGCGCGTGACGGCAACCGCATCGTCGCCGAGAACCGGGATTCGATGGATACGCTCGCCACCGATATCCAGCGTACCAGCGAGGCGGTGGCGAAGGTCGAGGCCCGCAGCCAGGAGATCCGTACTGTGCTCGATGTCATCTACGAGGTGACCGAACAGACCAATCTCCTGGCGCTGAATGCTGCGATCGAGGCGGCCCGGGCGGGCGAGCAGGGGCGCGGCTTTGCGGTGGTCGCCGAGGAGGTGCGGGCGCTGGCCAAACGCAGCAACGAGTCCGCCGTGCAGATCCGCGAGATCATCGATGGCTTGACCACGGACACGGCGGCCGCCGTGGAGATCATGGACCGTTCCCGGGAACGCTCGGTGCGCAATCAGGAACGGGCAAACGAGGCGGGTGAAGCCCTGCGGGCCATCGAGGAGGCGGTCGCCGGGATCCACGGCCAGATCACCCAGGTCGCCACGGCGGCGGAGGAGCAGAGCCAGGTGGCCGAGGAGATCAACCGCAATATCGCCCAGATCGTCGAGGCCGCCGGAAGCAGCTCCGAAGGCATGGATCAGACGCGTACCGCCAGCGACGAACTCGCGCGACTCGGCGAGACGCTGCGCGAGGTCGTCGGGCGCTTCAGGGTCTGAGCACAGCCGGCCCTGCCGGGGTCCGGGTGGCCGTGCGCCACCGCCACGCTGTACGCGCTCCGTCGCCGCGGTGGCGGGCCACTGGGGCGCGGCCTGCCCGCCTCATGCCCCGGCCGAGGGCCGGCGTCAGCGGGCGGTGGCCCCGGGCCGGTGCACCCCGGCCGTGCGCGGCGCCCGCTCGGGGAACTCGGAGGTTGCCGCGCCGGCGCCCAGTACGGCCTCGGCCTGCTCGTAACGGGTCTCCCGGTAGCCCTTGACGTTGTCCAGCTGCATGAGCCGCCGGCGGCGCTCGTCCACGGCCAGGCGGGGCACGGCCTCCAGCAGTTCCTCCCGGATTTGCCGGGCGATGGCGTTCTCGCGCCGGTGCCACCGGGGCAGGACGCGGCGCAGCACGCGCAGGTGACGCATGGTGCGCAGCATCCAGTCCCGCGGGTTCAGATCGAATTCGATCCTGCGGCCGGCGACGTCGAAGCTCGGACGGTTGATGTGCCCCACCTCCACGCTGCGGCCGAGGTGGCCGTAGCGCCGGCGGGCGCGCTCGCGCTCCAGCGGCGAGACCAGCAGGTGCGAGACGAACACCTCGTCCTTGATGAAGTAGGTCCTGGCGAGGGCCCGCAGCGCGATACGCTGGTGTGCCGCGTCCGGGTACAGCCCGGGCAGTCGCGCGGCGTCGGCGAGGAAGTCGTCGAGGCGGGCACCGCGGTCGTAGACCAGCAGATCGTGGACATACTGGCCGAGGTGTTCGCGCTCGATCTCCGGCAGGCGTGCGGCGAGGCTGTCGGTCGCCCGCTCGAGGGCGTTCGCGAGCCGTCCGCTGCGCTCCCAGGGCGCGGTGCCGTCGCGCAGGCTCGCGTGAAGGGGGGCCAGCGGGTCCTCGTGTGCCGCCGTCTCGCCGAAGGTCCGGGCGATCGCCTCCGCACCCTCGACGACGAATCGCCGGCCCAGGGTGAACGCCCGCCAGTTCGCGTCGAACTCGCTTGCCGGCACCGCGCGGGCGAAGGCCTCGCGGAGGTTGTGCAGGGTGAACGGCATGCCCCCCTGCTGGTAGGCAACGCCCAGCAGCATGGCCGAGGCATAGACGTTGCGGCCGAGCAGGCGGTGGGTCAGTGCACGGGCGCCGGCGAGGTGGGCGCGCTCGCCGAGCGCCTCACGAAGCCGGCCGCGGATGTCGGCGGCGGTCGGCGCGGGCGCGTCCTCGCCGCGGTCGAGCATGACCGACAGCGGCAGCTGGAAGGTCTCGTCCACCACGGCGATACCGTGCGGGGCGAGGAAGCCGACGGCCTCGCTGCCGTCCAGGAGGTCCGGCGAGATGACCAGGTCCCCCGTCCCCATGGGGGTGATCGGGCCGGCGGCGCGGTCCTCGCGGTGGACCGTGAGATGGCCGGTGACCCGGCCGTTGCGCTGGGCCAGGCCCTTCTGGTCCATGAACCGGAAACCCAGCCCGTCGTGGCCGTTCATGTCCGTGGCCGCCTCGGCGAGCACGCGCGAGATGGTGGTCACGCCGGAACCGCCGACGCCGGTCACCACCACCCGCCAGTCGTTGCCGGCGATGACATCCTCGAAGGTCTTGCGCACCGCGGGTTCCGGCAGGGCGCTGTCCGTGTCGACCTCCGGGAGGGCCGAGTACTTCGTCGGGTGGTAGTCGATCACCCGCACCCGCTCGAAGCTCGGGCAGGCCATGATCTGCGTGCAGTAACCGTCCGAGACGCAGATCTGGGGGTCGATCGTCATCTTCGTGCCGTAGGCGTCCTCCGTCTGGGACAGCCCCGGACAGCCGGTGGCATCAATGCAGGCGCGGCAGTCCTCGCAGGCGGAGGTGTTGATCCGGAAGAACGTCTGCTCGGGCTTGGTCTCGCCGTCGGCGAAACGCTTGCGGTCGGCGGCCTTCAGGCGGGCGTGATAGGTGAGCGCACACTCCTTGGTGGAGATGATCACCTTGGTGCCCGGCCGGCGGACGGTCTCCGCGAGCACGTTGCGGTAGAAATAGCGGTCGCTGGGGTTGACCTCCAGCACCTCCGCCGGGCCCATGCCCCGGATGATCGTTTTAAGGTCCTGGCGCGGACGGGGCCGGCCCTCGACGGAGCGGCCCGTGCGCGGGTCCATCTGGTGGCCGGTCATCGCGGTGACGTCGTTGTCGAGCACGATGTAGGTGATGTCGTGGCCCATCTGCACGGAGCTGGAGATCGCCGTCATCCCCGTGTGGAAGAAGGTGGAGTCCCCCAGCAGGACCACCGAGGGGTTGTCGGCGAAGCTGTCCATGCCCGCGGCCAGCGCGCCGCCCTGACCCATGGCGCTGATGTCGTGCATCTCCCCGAAAGGCGGCAGAAAGGACAGCGAGTAGCAGCCCACGTCGCCGTGGGAGAGCAGTCGCACGCCCTCGCGCTCCAGGCTCCGGCGCAGCTCCTTCATCAATGACAGGGTCTCCCGGTGCGGGCAGCCGGGGCAGAACGTGGGCAGCCGCGGCGGCAGTGTGCCGGCGACCCGGGTGGTCCCGGCGGGCTCGAGCCGGCAGGCGTGCATGCCGAGCAGACCAGTCAGCTCGTTGAGCCTGTCGCGGATGATCTCGTAGGACAGGCCACCGTGGGCCGGAAAGCCCGGCACTCCGCGCTCACCGTCCGCGAACGTCTTGCCGTGCACGCGCACGGACACGCCGTGGTCGTGGCAGAACTCGATGAGCTCGGTCTCCAGGAAGCCGCGTTTCTCCTCGACCACGACCACGGTGTCCAGTCCCCGGAGCCAGGGCAGCAGCCGCGCCGGGGTGAGCGGCCAGGAGCTGGCGAGCTTGTAGAGCGAGACGTGCTCCAGGTGGCCGCCGTCCGCCATGACCTGGTGCAGGGTCTCGTACACCGAGCCGGCGCTGATGAAGCCGATGCGGGCGTCCGCCGCGCCGGTGACACGGTCCAGGTCCAGTGCCTCCAGGGCGGGGACCACGCGGGGGAATCGCTCCTCGGTCATGCGGACGTCGGCGCCGTGGGAGTGGGGCGGGACCATCACGCACTGGGCCGGGTCGAACGCCCGCGGGTCGAGGGCCGCGGCGGCGCCGGGGACCTCGGCCCAGTCCCCGGTCGCCACGCGTCCGCCGCCCTCTGCCATGAACGTGGTGAGCAGCACCCCGGCATACAGAGAGGTCCGCCGCGAGAGCGTGAGCGCGTGGCCGATCCAGTCCTTGAGCTCCTGCGGGGTGGCCGGCTCCAGGAAGGGCATGTGCAGATGCTTGTAGAGGTAGCGGGAGTCGACCGGGGCGGCCGTGGACATGGACCACGGGTCGTCGCCCACCACCACGACCACCCCCGGCCAGCGCGGCTCGCCGGTGACCGGGTCGGGCTCGGTG
This sequence comes from Arhodomonas sp. KWT2, assembly GCF_041949875.1. Lineage (NCBI taxonomy): Bacteria > Pseudomonadati > Pseudomonadota > Gammaproteobacteria > Chromatiales > Ectothiorhodospiraceae > Arhodomonas > Arhodomonas sp. KWT2. The sequence goes on along the minus strand of NZ_JBHFPQ010000039.1, from coordinate 42,369 downwards.
TCGCCGGGGCTGGCGAAGTTGCCCACCGACAGGGCGTCCGCGGCGACCTGCAGGCCCATGGACTTCATGGCCACCAGGGTGCTGCGGCCCGCCTGCTTGGCGCCGGCGGCCATGGCGGCGGCGTTGCCCTCGCTGTTGGCCAGGGTCACCCGGATGCCCCGCTCGGCCAGCGCGTCCCGGTGACCGTGGAGGACGGTGAAGAAGTCGGCCAGCGGCGAGCCGGGGTAGCCCGTGTACAGGGAGAAACCGGCCTCCAGCCCGCCCTGGATGACCAGCTCATTGCCGTTGAGGATGCGCCGGGACATGGCTGCCTCCGCGTGATCGCGCCAGTTCACCGGAAGTCTAGGCTGGGGTAGTGTGACCTTGCAGATGTAAAAAATGTGAATTGAACCATGACAGTTTCCGAATCCGACGGCTGTAATGGTCTTTTTGGCGGCAACTGCATGGTCCGGGAGGAGTGGCATGACGGAGGTCCTCTATCGCCAGCTCGCGGACGAGGTGGCTCGGCGCATCGACGAGGGCGTGTACCGCCCGGGCGAGCGCCTGCCCTCCATCCGCGGGCTCGCGGGGCAGCGTGGCGTCAGCATCGCCACGGTGCAGGCCGCCTATGAGCTGCTGGAATCGCGGCGCCTGGTGGAGTCGCGCCCGCAGTCGGGCTTCTACGTCCGTCATCCCGTCGCGGCCGCCACCGGCGAACCCCCCATGGGCGACGGGCCGGTGCTGCCCACCACCGTGTCCGTGCGCAACGAGGCCACTGCGGCGCTCCAGCGCTGTGAGGCCGACGGGGTGCTCAACCTGGGGGCGGCGCTGCCGGCGCCGGAGTTCCTGCCCCGCCGCCAGCTCCAGCGGATCCTCTCGCGGCTGGCGCGTCACCACATCGACGAGATCGTGATGGCGCGGTTCGCCCCCGGGCTCGACGCCCTGCGCCAGGAGGTGGTGAAACGGCTGGCCGACGCCGGCTGTCACGTCTCGCCGCGGGAGGTGGTGATCACCAACGGCTGCCAGGAGGCGCTCAATCTCTGTCTTCGCACCGTGGCCCGTCCGGGGGACACCATCGCCATCGAGGGGCCGGCCTACGTGGGCCTGCTACAGGCGATCGAGTCCCTGGGGATGAAGGCACTGGAGATTCCCACCGACCCCCGTGACGGCGTCAGCCTGGAGGCGCTGGCCCTCGCCCTGGAGCAGTGGGACGTGCGCGCCTGTGCCTTCGTGACCACCAACAGCAACCCGGTAGGGGCGTCGATGCCCGACGAGGCCAAGCAGCGGCTGGTGGCGATGCTCGCCGCACGCGGCATCCCCCTGGTGGAGGACGACGAGTTCGGCGACCTCAACTACAACCGTACCCGGCCGCGGGCGGCGAAGGCCTTCGACGAGCATGGCCTGGTGCTGTACTGCTCCTCGGCGTCGAAGTCCATCGGTTCCGGGCTGCGGGTGGGCTGGTGTGCGCCGGGGCGGTTCGAGAACGACGTCGAGTTCCTCAAGTCGTTCAGCAGCGTGAGCAGCCCCCCAATCTGCCAGATGGCGGTGGCCGAGTTCATGGCGAGCGGCGGCTACGAGCGCCACATCCGCCGGCTGCAGAGCGCCTACGCCGAGCAGGTGCAGCGCTTCATCGCGGCCATCAGCCGTGCCCTCCCCCGGGGCACGACGGTGACCCGCCCGCGCGGCGGCTACGTGCTGTGGGTCGGATTGCCGGGCGGGGTGGACGCGGCGGTGTTTCACGAACGGGCGCTGGCCGAGGGGATCGGCGTGATGCCCGGTCACCTGTTCTCCGCCGCCGGCGGGTTTCGCCAGTTCATTCGGCTCAACGCCGCCGTGCCCTGGGACGAGGCGGTGGAGACGGCGATCGCGGCCCTAGGACGCCTGGCGGTGGAAACCGCCGGCACACTGCGATCCTGAGGCTTTGACACCGGGCGGCAAGACTGTAGAATACCGCCCTGCATCGAGACAGGCGCGTAGCTCAGCTGGTTAGAGCACCACCTTGACATGGTGGGGGTCGGTGGTTCGAGTCCACTCGCGCCTACCAGCATTCCGGAAGCATCGCCATTCGGCGATGCTTTCTTTGTTTATGCCGGCACCCCTGATCCGCCGGGAAATGCATGTGGCCCCTCGTATAGGTCACCACTGTGGAGCGAACGCATGCCCGTAATCACCCTCCCCGATGGCAGTGAGCGCCGTTACGACCGGCCGGTGAGCGTCATGGACGTGGCGCGGGACATCGGCCCGGGACTGGCGAAGTCGACCCTCGCCGGGCGCGTCGACGGCGAGCTCCGCGACGCCTGCGACCTCATCGAGGCGGACGCGTCGCTGGAGATCGTCACTCCGAAGGACGAGGCCGGCCTGGAGATCATCCGCCATTCCTGCGCGCACATGCTCGGGCAGGCGGTCAAGCAGCTCTATCCCGAGGCGCAGATGGCCATCGGCCCGGTCATCGAGGACGGCTTCTACTACGACGTCCACTACGAGCCGGGCTTCACGCCGGAGGACGTCGAGGCCATCGAGCAGCGCATGGCCGAGCTCATCGACCAGGAGTACGACGTCGTCAAGCGCGTCACCCCGCGGGACGAGGTGCTGCGCATCTTCCGCGAGCGCGGCGAGTCCTACAAGGTCGCCCTGGTGGAGGACATGCCGGACGTCGAGTCCATGGCGCTGTACTACCACCAGGAGTACATCGACATGTGCATCGGTCCGCACGTGCCGAATACGCGCTTCTGCAAGGCGTTCAAGCTCACCAAGCTGGCCGGGGCGTACTGGCGCGGCGACGCCGACAACGAGATGCTCAACCGCGTCTACGGCACGGCCTGGGCCGAGCGCAAGGCGCTCAAGCGCTACCTGACCTTCCTCGAGGAGGCCAAGAAGCGCGACCACCGGCGCATCGCGCGCAACCAGGGGCTGTTCCACCTCCAGGAGGAGGCCCCTGGAATGGTGTTCTGGCACCCCAACGGCTGGCGCGTCTACCAGGTCCTGCAGGACTATCTGCGCCGCCGCCTGGACGCCCACGGCTACCAGGAGATCCGCACGCCCCAGCTGCTTGACCGCAGCCTCTGGGAGCGTTCCGGGCACTGGGAGAAGTTCCGCGACGACATGTTCACCACGGAGTCCGAGAGCCGGGACTACGCGGTCAAGCCGATGAACTGCCCGGCCCACATCCAGGTCTACAACCAGGGGCTGAAGAGCTACCGGGACCTGCCGCTGCGCCTCTCGGAGTTCGGCTCCTGCCACCGCAACGAGCCCTCGGGTACGCTCCACGGACTCATGCGGGTGCGTAACTTCACCCAGGACGACGCGCACATCTTCTGTACCGAGGGCCAGATCCAGGACGAGGTCTCGGCGTTCCTCGACCTCGCCTTCGAGGTCTACCGCGACTTCGGCTTCGACGACGTGGCGGTGGCGCTGTCCACCCGCCCGGAGCAGCGTGTGGGCTCGGACGAGGCCTGGGACAAGGCGGAAAAGGCCCTGGCCGACGCCCTGGATGCCAAGGGCTACGACTGGACCGTCAACCCGGGCGAAGGGGCGTTCTACGGCCCCAAGATCGAGCTGTCCATGCGCGACTGCCTCAACCGCGTCTGGCAGTGCGGCACCATGCAGGTGGACTTCTCCATGCCCGGGCGTCTCGGTGCGGACTATGTCGGCGAGGACGGCTCCCGCCACGTGCCGGTGATGCTCCATCGCGCGATCTTCGGCTCCTTCGAGCGCTTCATCGGCGTGCTCACCGAGCATTACGGCGGTGACTGGCCGGTGTGGCTCGCTCCCTCCCAGGCGGTGGTGCTCAATATCACCGACCGCCAGGCCGCCTACGCCCGCGAAGTCGAGAAACAGCTGATCGGCCGGGGGTTTCGCGCCGGCGTCGACTTGAGGAACGAGAAGATCGGCTTTAAAATTCGCGAGCACACGATTCATCGTGTGCCCTACCTGTTGGTAGTGGGCGATAAAGAAGTGGAATCCAGCACCGTTGCCGTGCGCACCCGCGAGGGCAAGGACCTAGGCGGGATGTCGCTCGATGCGTTCATCGAGCGCCTCGAAATGGAGCGTGCGCGGCTCGGTCGAACGGCTTCGGAGGGTTGAAGCATCGCTATCCGTAGAAAACCGGGGGCCCGTCGGCAGCAGCCGAGTGCGGGCGACAATCGCAGGGTCAATCGTGATATCCGTGTCCCCAATGTCCGCCTGATCGACGAGAACGGCGAGCAGGTCGGGGTCATGGACACCCGGGACGCCCTTGCCAGGGCAGAGGAAGCGGAGCTGGACCTGGTCGAGCTCGACGCCAATGCCGATCCGCCCGTCTGCCGGATCATGGATCATGGCAAGTGGAAGTTCGAACAGCAGAAAAAACAGCAGGCTGCGCGCAAGAAGCAAAAGCAGATCCAGGTCAAGGAGGTCAAGTTCCGCCCGGGTACCGACCAGGGGGACTATGACGTCAAGCTGCGCAACGTGCGCCGGTTCCTCGAAGAGGGGGACAAGGTGAAGATCACGCTGCGTTTCCGGGGCCGGGAGATGGCCCACCAGGAACTGGGCCTGCAGCTGCTCCAGCGTGTCGAGCAGGACCTCGAGGAAGAGGCCACCGTCGATCAGCGGCCCAAGATGGAAGGGCGGCTGATGGTGATGATGCTCTCGCCGCGCAAGGGCAAGTAGCCCCGTAACGCCGGCGGGCGAGCACCGAGAATCCCTGGCGGTTCCGCCAGGGGTTTTTGTTTGAGAAAGCGGAGATCAGGCAATGCCGAAGATCAAGACCAACCGCGGCGCCGCGAAGCGCTTCCGGAAGACCGGTTCGGGCCGTTTCAAGCGCGCCCAGGCCTTCCACAACCATATCCTGACCAAGAAGGATATGAAGCGTAAGCGCGGCCTGCGTGCGCCGGCCCTCGTGGCGGAACAGGATACCGCCATGATCCGTCGCATGCTGCCGTACTCGTAAACCAGAGGGAATCATTCGGGAGACAACACGATGGCGAGAGTAAAGCGCGGTGTCACTGCCCGCCGCCGCCACAAGAAGGTCCTTACCAAGGCCAAGGGCTATTACGGTGCCCGGCGCAAGACCTTCAAAGTGGCCAATCAGGCCGTCACCAAGGCTGGACAATACGCCTATCGGGACCGTCGCCAGCGCAAGCGCGAGTTCCGCTCGCTGTGGATCCAGCGCATCAACGCCGCGGCGCGGGCTCACGGTCTGTCCTACAGCCGCCTGATCGACGGCCTGCGCAAGGCCGAGGTCGAGGTGGACCGCAAGATGCTCGCGGACATCGCGGTGCATGATCCGGCGGGCTTCGGTCAGCTCGCCGAGAAGGCGAAGGCAAGCCTCGCCTGAAGCGCGGGAAACGGGCGTACCCCCGCGGGTACGCCCGCCGTATGGAAAGGGAAGGGGCCGTAGCGACCTTCCCTTTTTTTATCGCCGGACGGGACGGACCATGAGCAATCAGGATCTCGACGCCCTCGTCGCCGCCGCCGAGCAGGCCATCGACGCCGCCGGCGACCTCGCCGAGCTCGATGCCGTACGTGTCGACTACCTCGGCAAGAAGGGCCGGCTGACCGCCGAGCTCAAGCAGCTCGGACGCCTCCCCGCGGAGGAGCGGCCGGCCGCAGGACAGGCCATCAATGCCGCGAAGCAGCGCCTCGCCGAGCGCCTGGAGGGCCGGCGGGAGGCCCTGGAACGGGCCTCGCTGGCGCGCTCGCTGGAGGCGGAGCGCGTCGACGTGACGCTGCCCGGCCGGGGTACGGCCCCGGGCGGCCTGCACCCGATCACCCGGACGCTGGAGCGGATCGAGGATCTGTTCGCCGCCGTGGGCTTCAGCATCGCCGAGGGCCCGGAGGTCGAGGACGACTACCACAACTTCGAGGCCCTCAATATCCCCGCGCATCACCCCGCCCGGGCGATGCATGACACCTTCTATTTCGACGCCCGGCATCTGCTGCGCACCCACACCTCGCCGGTACAGATCCGGGTCATGGAGAACGACGGCGCACCCGTGCGGGTCATTGCCCCGGGGCGGGTCTACCGCTGCGATTCGGATTTGACCCATACGCCGATGTTCCACCAGGTGGAGGGCCTGCTGGTCGACGAGGGCATCACCTTCGGTGATCTCAAGGCGGTGCTCGACGATTTCGTCAAGCGCTTCTTCGAGCAGGACCTGGCGGTGCGCTTCCGCCCCTCGTATTTCCCGTTCACCGAGCCCTCGGCGGAGGTGGATGTGGAGTGCATGTTCTGCTCGGGCGACGGCTGCCGGGTCTGCGGCGGCAGCGGCTGGCTGGAGATCCTCGGTTGCGGGATGGTCCATCCGGCGGTGTTCGAGCACGTGGGCGTCGATCCGGAGCGCTACAGCGGCTATGCCTTCGGCATGGGCGCCGAGCGGCTGGCCATGCTGCGCTACGGCGTCAACGACCTGCGCATCTTCTTCGAGAACGATCTGCGCTTCCTGCGCCAGTTCCGCTAGGCGGCGGGCACTCGATCAACACACCAGGGGCATCGCATGAGGATCAGTGAGCAGTGGCTGCGCGAGTGGGTAACACTCCCCGAGACCACGGCCGAATTGGGGCACCGCCTGACCATGGCCGGCCTGGAGGTGGACGCTGTCGAGCCGGCGGCTCCGCCGTTCACCGGGCTGGTCGTCGGTGAGGTCGTCGCCTGCGAGCCGCACCCCGATGCCGACCGGCTCAGCGTATGCACCGTTGCCGACGGCGAGGACGAGCAGACGGTGGTCTGCGGCGCACCCAACGTCCGTGTCGGCCTGAAGGCGCCGTTCGCACGAATCGGCGCTGTGCTGCCCGGCGACTTCCGCATCCGGCGTACCAAGCTCAGGGGCGTGGCATCCCACGGCATGCTCTGCTCGGCCCGCGAGCTCGGCCTCTCCGAGGACGCGGCCGGCCTGATGGAGTTGCCCGGCTCGGCGCCGACAGGTGCCGACCTGCGCGAGTATCTCGGCCTCGACGACACCGTCATCGAGGTCGACCTCACACCGAACCGCAGCGACTGCCTCGGCATGGCCGGTGTCGCCCGTGAAGTGGGCGTGATCGGCCGTTGCGAGGTTACCGACCCGGCCGCCGGCACCGTCAGTCCCGCGCTGACCGATTCCTTCCCCGTGCGGCTGGACGCCCCCGCCGCCTGCCCGCGTTATCTCGGGCGGATCGTGCGCGGCGTGGACACGGCCGCGGAGACGCCGGTATGGATGCGCGAGCGCCTGCGCCGTGCCGGTGTGCGCCCGCTGTCCGTGGCCGTGGACGTCACCAACTACGTCATGCTCGAGCTCGGACAGCCGATGCACGCCTTCGATCTGGCGACGCTCAGGGGCGGCATTCATGTGCGCATGGCGGCGTCCGGCGAGCGCCTGGCGCTGCTCAACGGTGACACCGTCACCCTAGACCCGGAGACGCTGGTCATCGCCGACGACGAGCGCGCGGTGGCCATGGCGGGGATCATGGGCGGGGCCGACACCGCCGTCGGCGAGGGCACCCGGGACGTGTTCCTGGAGGCCGCATTCTTCGCCCCCGACGCGATCGCAGGACGGGCCCGTGCCCACGGTCTGCACACCGATTCCTCGCACCGGTTCGAGCGTGGTGTCGACCCGGCGCTGCCGGCCCGGGCCATGGAGCGCGCGACGGCGCTGCTCACCGCCATCGCCGGCGGCGAGGCGGGGCCCGCGGGCGAGGCGGTGGACGAGGGGGCGCTGCCGGTACGGCCGCCGGTCCGCCTGCGTCCGGGCCGGGTCAACCGGCTGCTGGGCACGGATACGCCGGAGGCCGAGATGCGCGACATCCTCGAGCGTCTCGGGATGGCAGTGGCCGGTGAGGCGCACGAGTGGTCCGTCACCCCGCCGACCTGGCGCTTCGACATCGCCAGAGAGGAGGACCTGGTCGAGGAGATCGCGCGTATCCGCGGCTATGACAGCATCCCGGTCAAGCGCACGCCGGCCCCGCTGGCGATGAGCCCGCAGCCGGAGACGCGGCTCGGTCTGCGGCGCCTGCGCCGGGCACTGGTGGACCGGGACTACCAGGAGGCGATCACCTACAGCTTCGTCGCCCGGGAGCTCGACGAGTCCCTGGACCCGGACTCCGAGGCGCTGGCGCTCGCCAACCCCCTGTCCGAGGAGCTGGCGGTGATGCGCACGAGCCTCTGGCCCGGGCTGGTACGCGCGGCCGTGTATAACCAGAACCGGCAGAGCCCGCGGGTGCGGCTGTTCGAGTCCGGCCTGCGTTTCCGCGGCAGCGACGGCGCGACCCTGGAGCAGACGCCGGTGCTCGCCGGCATCGCCACGGGCAACGCCGCCGGCGAGCACTGGGATGGCGGGTCCCGGCCCCTGGACTTCTTCGACATCAAGGGCGACGTCGAGGCCCTGATGGCGCTTACGGGGGTGCCGGACTCCTTCACCTTCGAGCCGGCCGAGCACCCGGCGCTGCACCCGGGGCAGAGTGCTCGTGTGCTGCGTGACGGCCGGCCGGCGGGTTGGATCGGCGCGATACATCCGGACCTCGAAGGGCGCCTGGAGCTCGCCGGTCGTAGCTACGTCTTCGAGATCGAGCTCGCCGCGCTGGATGCAGCTCGGGTACCGGCCTTCGAGCCGCTGTCGCGCTATCCCTCCATCCGCCGCGACCTCGCCGTCGTGGTCGACGACGATGTCGCCGCGGGCACACTGCGGCGGCTGATCGCCGAGAGCGCCGGCGAGTGGCTGCGCGATCTCGCCGTCTTCGACGTCTACCGCGGCCGGGGTGTCCCCGAGGGGCGCAAGAGCCTGGCTATCGGCTTGATTTTGCAGGATTCCGGGCGCACGCTAACCGATGCTGACGTGGAGGGCTGCATCGCGGGCGTGATCGAACGGCTGCGTACCGAACTCAACGCATCGCTTAGGGAGTGAATCGACGATGGCACTGACCAAGGCCGACATGGCCGAGCGCCTGTTCGAGGAGGTGGGACTGAACAAGCGCGAGGCGAAGGAGCTCGTGGAGAGCTTCTTCGAGGAGATCCGCTCCGCCCTGGAGCGCGGCGTGCCGGTCAAGCTCTCCGGATTCGGCAATTTTGATCTGCGGGACAAGAACCAGCGGCCGGGGCGCAACCCCAAGACGGGCGAGGAGATCCCGATCTCCGCGCGTCGCGTGGTGACCTTCCGGCCGGGACAGAAACTGAAGTCGCGGGTCGAGGCCTATGCTGGACACGACAAGCAATGACGAGCTGCCGCCGATCCCGGCGAAGCGTTACTTCGCCATCGGTGAGGTGAGCGAGCTCTGCGCGGTCAAGCCGCACGTGCTGCGCTACTGGGAGCAGGAGTTCCCCCAGCTCAAGCCGGTCAAGCGCCGGGGGAACCGCCGCTACTACCAGCGCCAGGACGTGATGCTGATCCGCCAGATCCGCACGCTGCTCTACCAGGAGGGGTTCACCATCGGCGGCGCCCGGCAGAAGCTTGCCGGCGACGACGCCCGCCAGGACCTCAACCAGGGGCAGCAGGTGATCCGCCAGATCCGCTCGGAGCTGGAGGACGTGCTCTCCGCGCTGCGGCGCTGAGCGCCGCAGCGCCTTTCACTGAACGCGGTGATGGGGTATCATCTCGCGCGTATTCGGGGTGTAGCGCAGCCTGGTAGCGCACCTGCATGGGGTGCAGGTGGTCGGAGGTTCGAATCCTCTCACCCCGACCAAAAAACACGAGGCGGGCCAATGGGTTGCGAGAGCTTCCCGGCCCGCCTTTTTCGTGTTCTCAAACTGTTCTCAAAACGTGCTGCGGGATCATGCCGGGCGGGGCGGGGACCCTCGGGTGGCCGTTTCACTCCGCGAGCTTACCCCCAGAACATCGGTGCCGCGCTCACCCGGTTCCGGCCGGCGGCCTTGGCGTCGTACATGGCGCGGTCGGCGGCATTGCACAGGGTTTCCGCACTGCGTCCGTGGTGCGGGTATATTGCCACGCCGATGCTGATCGTCACGGTCTCCGGCACGGGCAGCGGGAATGCGGTATCGGCGACGAGCCGTCGCAGCCGTTCTGCCGTCTCCACTGCCTCCGCCAGCTCCACCTCCGGCAGCAGGATCACCAGTTCCTCGCCGCCGAATCGGGTGACGCTGTCCACCGTGCGCACGTTGGCCTCAAGCACGTGGCTGAGCGTGCGCAGGACGTCGTCGCCGACCAGGTGGCCGAAGCGGTCGTTGACCGTCTTGAAGTGGTCGATGTCCACCCAGAGCACCGCGAGGGTATGGTCGAAGCGGTCCGCCCGGGAGATCTCGGTATCGAGACGATGCTCCAGCTCGCGGCGGTTGGGCAGGCCGGTGAGCGGGTCCTTCGCCGCCTGGCGGGCGAGCTCCTGCTCCATGCGCTTGCGCTGGGTGATGTCCATGATGATGCCTTCCAGAACGGTCTCGCCGTCGAGGCTCACCTCCTGGCCCTGTTCCCATACCCACAGCTCCGTGCCGTCACGCCGGCACAGGCGGTATTCCACGGCGAACTGGCGCTGGTTGGCGACCGCAGTGCTTACCTCCTCGTCGACGGTGGCGCGGTCGTCGGAGTGGATGAGGTCGACGAAGGCCACATCGCGGTTGTCGATCAGCGCCTCCGGGGGATAGCCGGTAAGCGTGAGACAGTGGCTGGAGGCGAATTTCATCGTCCAGTAGCCGTCGTTGAGGCATCGGTACGCCATGCCCGGCAGGTTGCTGAGGAGCGTGGCCAGCTGGCGCTCACGGGCCCTGAGCGCGGTTTCGGCACGGCGACGCTCGGTGACGTCCTGGCCGATGGCGATGGAGCCCATGAGTTGGCCACTCTCGTCGAAGAAGCGCCGGGCGTCCCAGGAGATCACCTTCTCGTCGCCGTCGCGGCAGCGAATCGTGGTCTCGAAGCCCGATAGCTCGGTGCCGCGCTCGTGCATCCCGCGTACCGCCTCGATGACCCGGGTGCGGTAATCCGGATCCGGGTAGAGATTGGCCCAGATGCGGTCGCTATGGAGGACGGACTCGCGGTCGTAGCCGCTGATCGACTCCGCAGCCTGGTTCCAGACCTGTATCTGTCCGTCCGGGTCGATGACATTCAGCCAGATGCTGGCGTTGTCGATGATGCTGCGGCGGAACTGGTTGAGCTCGTCCAGCTCGGAACGCTGTCTCTCCAGGCGCTGGACGAGGTCGTCGGCCTTGTGGAGCTGGCGGTAGACGAGGAGCCAGAGTGCCGCGGCGGTGACGAGCACGAAGGCGGTGCCCTTGATCGTCTGCAGCCAGGAGAGGGCGTCGGGATCACGGAACCACAGCTCGAGGAGGCTATCCGAGAGGGTGATCCAGGCGGTTGCGGCCACGGCATACAGCAGGGCGAGTCTCGCGGCCTGGCGTAGCGGTGGCCCGGAACGGTATGGCCGCTGCATGGCGCCTCTTCGACCTCCCCGAGGGATGTTGCCCGGCGTGCATCCGTTGGGATGCGGTGACCGACTGCTCACGCGTGTTGTGCGGTTGCTCACAATCCTCACGATAATCGAGTTGCCCGACGGGGCCAACGCCTTTCCGGTCGCCGGCGTGTCGGGGCCGCCGGCTGGACAGTGTGCAGTGCGACTGCTTGCCTGAAGGGCAGGGGCCGGAATGAGGAGGTGGGGTGGGCGAGGTCCGAAGACGGACAGATGGGGCACCGTGGCGATGGGCGATGTCGCTCCTGCTGGCGGTGACGGTGCTGCCACGGGTGGTCGAGGCGACCGGGCGGCCGGGTTCCGCAGATATCCGGAGTGGCGGCGGGACGGGGTTGGAGGTCGTCGCCTCCGAGCCCGGCGGTGCGCGGGTCCCGGTGTGTGTCGTCGTGCGTGACGCCCGTTCCGGGCTGCAGGCGGGTTACGCCGTCACGCCCGCATCTCCCCGGCGCGGTGCCGGCGCACCGGTCCGGCTTGCATTGGCGCCGGGTGCGTACGACGTGTACGTCGTGCCGCGCGATGTCGTTGGCGCGGCCACCCATGCCGCCCGGGACATCTGGATTACCCGGGGCTGGCACCGTCTGCGGGTCGGGTTCGCGCAGGGGCGGCTGGCGGTCACGGTCGCCGGGGCGCGGGGAATCGTGCCGGCGGGCGTGCGGGTGAACCGGGTCCGGGACGGTGGCGCCGTTGACGAGTCCGCCATCGAGTCCGGCGGGGCCGACCGGCCAACGGTGTTCGCCCTGCCGGGTGGGCGTTACGACGTGCGCGCACGCACCGCCGACGCGGTTCTCACCGCCCGCGGTCTCGAAGTGGTGCCGGGATCGCTGCTGGCGGTACGCCTGCGTGCCGGGGGAGGCGCCGGCGCTCACCGCGAGGCCCTGACCGTCCGGTCCACCGCGGCTGCCTCCGCGCCGTCACCCGACTATGCCGCGGCGGCGATACGCGCCGCCTGGCGGGTGCGCAAGGGGGCGTTGCGGCATCGATACCGGCTCGCCGGCGTGAAGGAGGTGTTGGCCGCAGACCGGGGCCGGCGCTACCGTCTCCTCCTCGTGCCCCGTGGTGGCGGCGAGGTCGTGACCGCGGCGGCGGGCACGGTCTTCCTCGCCGGAACCGGCTGGCGCATCCGCTGGCTCGACCTCCCGCCGCAGGGGCGTTAGCCGTTCCGTCTGGCATATCCCCCGGGCACACCGCGCGGTGGCCGGCCATCACATGTCGCTGTCCGGGGACGCTTCCGACCGACGGCCTGAGCGGCAGCGCAGCGGCTCTACGGCGGCCGGCCCGGTCGGCTATGATGGATGCCGGTAGCCGTCAATCACACAGGAGGGAAGAAGAAATGGACCGCTTTATCGCAACAAATCGCCGCCTCGTCCCGCTGCTCGCCGCCCTGTTTCTGTGGGCGACGCTGTTCATTCCGGCCGCGCAGGCCAGCATGGTGGGTACCCAGACCCTCGCCGCCCAGCAGTCGGCGGATGCCGCCCGTGAGCGGGTCCAGGCGCTGCTCCAGCGCGAGGACGTGCGTGACCAGCTCGTCTCCTATGGTGTCGACCCGGCCGAGGCGCAGCAGCGCGTTGCCGCACTCTCCGACGCGGAGGCCCGCCAGATGGCGCAGCGCATGGATGAGATGCCCGCGGGTGGCACCAGCATTCTGGGGGCCGCGGTGTTCATCTTCGTGGTGTTGCTGATCACCGACATCCTCGGCTTTACCGACGTGTTCCCGTTCGTCAACAACACCGCCCGCTAGGCGGTCCAGGAAGGGGTCATGCGGCGTAACGGCAGGCATGCGAGGCCCGTCGGGCCCGGACTGAGCCCTGCAGTGCCCGGGGGGCCGGGGAGGATGCATCCCCCGGCCCCCGCGGGCGGGCGCCGCCGAAGCCCCGTGGCGATGGCGGTGGCCCTGCTCGCCGCCATCCTCCTCAGCGCCTGCGCCGGGATACCGGAGCAGCGTGCCGAGCTTGCCGAGGGGACGACGGCCACGGAGCTGGATGCCGTGCCCTTCTTCCCCGACACCGCCTACTACTGCGGGCCCGCCTCGCTGGCGAGCACGCTGGAGTGGAGCGGTTACGAGACCTCGCCGGACGCGCTCGGCGGGTCCCTGTTCATCCCGGAACGCAACGGCAGCCTTCAGCCCGAGATGCTGGCGACGGCGCGCCGCGCGGGACGTCTGGCCTACCAGATCGACGGCCGCCTCGCCGCCGTTCAGCGCGAGCTCCGCGCCGGGCACCCGGTGATCGTCCTCCAGAACCTGGCGTTCGGATGGTGGCCGCGGTGGCACTATGCCGTGGTCGTGGGGCTGTATCCGGACGACGGCACCGTGGTGCTGCGTTCCGGCGAGCGCCGCCGTCACCGCATCAGCTTCAAGACATTCCTGCACACCTGGGCGCGGGCGGAATACTGGGCCATGGTCACCCCGGCGCCAGGGGGCCTGCCGGCCACCGCCGAGCCCGGGCCGCTGTTCCAGGCGCTGGCCTCCCTGGAGGGGACCGCGGGCGTGGGGCCGGCGATCCCCTACTGGCGTGCCGCGGCCGGGCGCTGGCCGGAGAGTGGCCCGTATGCCGTCGGGCTGGCCAATGCCGTCTACGCCGCCGGCGATGCGGACGCGGCCCGCAAGGTGCTCATCGACGCATTGCCACGGGTCGCCGAGGGCAAGGGGGTGGTCTGGAACAATCTCGCCAATATCGAGGCCGAGCAGGGCGACCTGGCCGAGGCCGAGGCGGCGGCGGAGTCCGCCGTGGCCGCCGGTGGTCCCCACGTCGAGCAGTTCCGCGACACCCTTGCCGATATCCGCTGCCGCCGCGGCAAGGGGGCCTGCCCCGGGGCTGAGTGAGTCGCCCGCCCTCACGCCCTTCTGTTCCCCGCCCGCCTCGGTGCCTGCCGCCGTGCTCTCCCGCCGGAAAACTGTGGGATGGTTCACGGACATTGCTGTTCTCCGATATCGTAGCTAGGCTATAACGAAAATGAATAGCTGCCAGAACAAGAAGCAGTGAGCCATGGCCGCCGCGCAACGCGGCAACGGCCAACAATGAGGAGGAGAGTGATGACCGACAGGAAAGACGACAGCAATCGCGGTTGGTCCCGGCGTAACGTGCTCAAGGCGGGTGCCGCATCGGCGGTGATCGCCGGCACCGGGCCGATGATCTTCACGCGCAACAGCTGGGCACAGGACGCCATCGGCAACTTCCCGGTCAAGGGCGACACCGTGATGTTCGGCTTCAACGTGCCGCAGACCGGTGCGTATGCCGACGAGGGGGCGGACGAGCTGCGCGCCTACAAGCTCGCCGTCAAGCATCTCAACAACGGCGGCGGCATGCTCGAGACCCTCAAGCCCAGCTCGCTCACCGGTCAGGGGGTGCTTGGCAAGAAGGTCGGCTACGTCAGCGGTGACACCCAGACCAGCCCGGATGCCGCGCGCACCAGCGCCCGCCGCATGATCGAACGCGACAAGGTGATCATGTACGGCGGCGGCTCCTCGAGCTCGGTGGCCATCGCCCAGCAGTACCTCGCACAGGAGATGGGTGTCATCTTCATGTGCGGCCTCACCCATTCCAACGACACCACCGGCAAGGACAAGCGGCGTTACGGTTTCCGCCACTTCTTCAACGCCTACATGTCCGGCAAGGCCCTCGGGCCGGTGCTCGCGGATGCCTACGGCACCGATCGCCGGGCCTTCCACCTCACCGCCGACTACACCTGGGGCCACACCCAGTATCAGTCCATCAAGGAGTTCACCGAGAAGGAAGGCTGGACGACGGTCAACAACATCATGACCCCGCTCGGCACCAGCGATTACTCGCAGTTCCTGACCGCGGTGCTCAACTCCGACGCCGACGTGCTGGTGCTCAACCACTACGGCAAGGACATGGTGAACTCGCTCACCCAGGCGGTGCAGTTCGGCATGAAGGACATGCAGAAGAACGGCAAGGACTTCCAGATCGTCGTTCCGCTGTACAGCCGTCTCATGGCCCAGGGTGCCGGTGCGAGCAACATCGACGGCGTGTTCGGCTCCACCAACTGGAACTGGACCCTCGAGGATGCGGGCTCGCAGGCCTTCGTGAAGTCCTTCGAGGACGAGTACGGCTTCCCCCCCTCCCAGGCGGCACAGACCTGCTACGTGCAGACCCTGCTCTATGCCAACGCCTGCGAGCGGGCCGGGACGTTCTACCCGCCGGAGGTCATCAAGGCCCTCGAGGACTTCCGCTTCACCGGTGCCGGCCCGGGCGAGGCCTACTACCGTGGTGCGGACCACCAGTGCTTCAAGGACATCCTGGTGGTGCAGGGCAAGGGCCCTGACCAGAAGCAGGGCGAGTACGACCTGCTCAACATCGTCCAGCACGTCAAGCGTGACGACGTGATCTACCCGGTGGATACCTTCTCCGGGGAGCTGGGTCCGTACAAGCCGGCCTGACGGCGGCTTCCGGCCGACAGTGCCACGGCCGACGGCCGTGGCACCGTTTATCAGCGCAGTCGCAAACTGATAATCGCGGGACCGGCCGCGCCCCGTCGCGCGGACGGGGGCTGCGGCGCATCCCGGCGGGTGGAGTCGTTCAATGTCCGGTGACCTGATTAACGCGCTATTCCTTCAGATTCTCACGGGCCTGCAGCTCGGCATGATCTACGCCATGATCGCGCTGGGGCTCACGCTCATCTTCGGCACCCTCGGCGTGGTCAATTTCGCCCATGGTGCGCTCTATCTCATCGGCGCCTACTGCGCCGTGATCATCGCGGGCAAGCTGGGATTCCTGTATGCGGTGATCCTGGTGCCGCTGATCCTGTTCGTGATCGGGATCATCCTCGAGCGCGGCCTGATCCAGTATTTCTACGACCGCCCCCACACGGACCAGATCCTGGTCACGTTCGGGCTGGCGATCGTCGCCGAGGAGGCCCTCAAGTGGATCTTCGGCGCCAACAACATCCCCTATCCAGTGCCCTCCTGGGGTCAGGGGATCGTCATGCTCCACGAATACGTGCCGTTCCTGAGCGGCTTTGTGGTCTTCCCCAAGTGGCGGTTGATCCTGATCCTGGTTTCCCTCGTGGTGATCGGGGCGCTGTTCTTCCTGCTGCAGTTCACGCGCTTCGGGCTGGTCATCCGCTCGGGCATGCGTGATGCGGAGATGGTGCGCTTCCTCGGCATCAACATCACCCGCCGCTTCGCTGCGGTGTTCGGCCTCGGCGCGCTGATCGCGGGTATCGCCGGCGTGTTCGGCGGGCCCATCACCCAGGTCAGTCCGGCCGTGGGCATGAAGATGCTCGTGCCCTCCTTCCTGGTGGTGGTCATCGGTGGCATGGGCTCCGTGGCCGGTGCGCTGATCGCCGCGGTGGTGCTCGGCATGGCGCTGAGCTTCACCGCCGAGTATTCGTCGATCCAGCAGATCATCATCTATCTGGTGGCGGTGGTGGTGCTGCTGACCCGTCCGCGCGGCCTGATGGGCAAGAAGGGGGTGTTCGAATAATGAGTGCCATGTCCAAGACCAGCGGTGGCGGGCGCGAGCTGCTGGTGATCGGCGTGTTTGCCGCCATCGTCCTGCTGCTGCCGTTCTGGCTGCCGCTGCTCGGCGGCTACGAGGCCCTGGCGACGAAGATCGTGATCTGGGCGCTGTTCGCCCTGGGCTTCGATATCCTGCTCGGGTTCACCGGGTTTCTGTCGTTCGGCCACGCGGCCTTCTTCGGTACCGCGGCCTACACCACGGGTCTGATGCTCAAGCACGTCAGCGCCGACATCATACCGGCGCTCGCAGTGAGCGTGTCGCTGACCCTGGTGCTCGCCATCGTGCTCGGCTTTCTCACGCTGCGGCGCAGCGGCATCTACTTCTCCATTCTCACGCTGGCCTTCGGCGAGATGTTGTACGCGGCGGTGCTGTCGATTTTCCAGGGCTGGACCGGGGGCGATAACGGCCTGACGATGAGCACCAAGCCGACGCTGCTCGGGCTGCCGATGCAGGGGCTTAACGTGTTCTACGTCTGCGCCGTGCTGCTCATAGGCGGCTTCGCGCTGGCACGCCAGATCAAGCGCTCGCCGTTCGGGCTGATGCTGATGTCCATCAAGGAGAACCCGATGCGGCTCGAGTACACCGGCGTCAACGTGATGGCCTACAAGATGATGGCGTTTACCATCAGCGGGCTCTACGCGGCCGTCGCCGGATCGCTGATGGTCGTCTACGAGCCCTATGTCGCCACCGAGTTCATGCACTGGACCACCTCCGGCGAGATCGTGATCATGTCCGTGATCGGCGGCGTGAACACGCTGCTCGGGCCGATGATCGGTGCCGCGTTCATGCTGTTCTTCGAGAACGTCGTGCAGGCGTTTATCGGTGAGCAGTGGAAGCTGATCCTTGGTGCCATCTTCGTCCTGGTGGTGATCTTCCTCCCCGGCGGCTTCATCGACCTCGCGCGCCGCGTGCGCAAGGCGATGGGCCATATGGTGCCGTCGCGCCGGGATAACGTGCCGGACGCCCCCGGCTCCATGCGTGAGGACCGCCAGAAGGGCCGCCGCGCGGATGCCCAGCTGGGCGGCCGCTAGGCCGGTGACGAACACGGGAGGAAGACGGATCATGAGTGAACAGGCACTGCTCGACGTTCAGGGGGTGTCCAAGAGCTTCGGCGGACTGCAGGCGCTCACGGACGTGAGCCTGCAGGTCCGGACCGGCAGCATCCACGCCATCATCGGCCCCAACGGGGCGGGCAAGTCGACCCTGCTCAACGTCCTCATCGGTCTGATCGAGGCCGATCAGGGTCACGTGCTCTTCGACGGGCGCGAGCTGCGCGGGGTCAAGCCCCACAGCATCATCCAGCGGGGGATCGCGCGGGTGTTCCAGACCCCGCAGGTCTTTCCGGCGATGAATCTCCTGCAGAACGTGGCCATTGCAGCGCTTGCCCGCCGCGATGGCCAGTTCTCCATCAAGGCCGCGGAGACGCTGCGCCGGGGACACGCCATCTATGAGGAGGCCGCGGCGACCCTGGAGCGGGTCGGTCTCGGCGATCACCTGGAGGAGCAGGCCCAGCATCTGGCCCGGGGCGACAAGCGCCGGCTGGAGCTCGCGGTCTGCCTTGCCGCGCGACCCAAGCTGCTGCTCCTCGACGAGCCGACCGCCGGCATGTCCCGGCATGACACCAACCGCACCATCGACCTGCTCAAGGAGATCTCCGAGACGGGTATGACCAAGGTGGTGATCGAGCACGACATGCACGTGGTCTTCAGCCTTGCCGAGCGGATCAGCGTGCTTGCGCAGGGGCGCATCATCGCCGGCGGCGCGCCGGACGAGGTCCGTGGCGATCCGCGAGTGAAAGAGGCCTATCTGGGAGGGGCACAGGAATGAGCGCCAGTACTCATGCGCAGCCGGCACAGACCGATGCGGGCGGACAGGAGGCGTACTTCGCGTGCCGGGACATTCACGCCTACTACGGCGAGAGCTACATCGTCCAGGGTGTGAGCTTCGAGGTCCGGGAGGGTGAGATCGTCGCCCTGCTCGGGCGCAACGGTGCCGGCAAGACCTCGACCCTGCGTACCATCGCCCGGGCCCACGATCCGCAGCTGCGCAGCGGCGAGATCTGGCTCGCCGGTCAGCCGCTGCATCGCATGCCCACCCACCGGGCGGCGCAGTCGGGGGTGCAGCTGGTGCCCGAGGACCGGCGGATCATCCCCGGCATCACGGTCGAGGAGAACCTGGTGGTGGCGCAGATCGCCGAGCCCCGGGGGTGGTCGATCGAGCAGATCTACGAGCACTTCCCGCGGCTCGCCGAGCGCCGCAAGCAGGAGGCGATCACCATGTCCGGCGGCGAGCAGCAGATGCTGGCCGTGGCCCGGGCACTGGCGCGGGATGTCAAGCTGCTGCTCCTCGACGAGCCCTACGAGGGACTGGCACCTCAGATCGTTCAGGAGATCGAGTCCATCCTCAGGGAGGTGAAGTCCCTGGGTATCACCACCATCATCGTCGAGCAGAACGCGATCGCCGCGCTGGAGCTCGCGGACCGGGCGGTGATCCTGGACATGGGCGAGGTCGCCTACGAGGGTGAGGCCAACCACGTGCTCGACAACCAGGAGCTCCGCGACCAGTACCTGGCGATCTAGGCATGGCCGGGCCCCGGGGCGTTGCCCCGGGCCGGGCCCGCCTGCAACACCCGTGTAATATTCCCGCGTCAGCCTTGGCCGTATGCCGTCCTGCCACGTGGCAGGATGGGTCGTTGTCCGCCGTGCCGCGGTCCGGGCCGAGGGAGTCATGCATGTTCGGGACACGGGTTTTCGCCCATCGCGGGGCATCGCTGGCCGCGCCGGAGAATACACTCCCGGCGATCGAGCTGGCGGCGGCCCTGGGTGTGGGCTGGGTGGAGCTGGATGTCCAGCTGCTCGGCGACGGCACGCCGGTCATCTTCCACGACGAGCGTCTGGATCGCTGCACCGACGGGGCCGGACGGATCGCCGATGCGGACTGGGCAGCGGTTGCCGCCCTCGATGCCGGCGGGTGGTTCTCACCCCGCTACGCCGGCACCCGGATGCCGCGTCTCGAGCAGGCCCTCGCCCTGTGTCGCCAGCGCGGGCTGGGGCTCAACCTTGAGCTCAAGCCGACGGGGGAGGAGGGCAGGCGGACGGCCCTGGCGGCCACGGTCCTCGATAGCCTGCAGACGACCGGGTTCCCACGGGAGGCGTTGCTGCTCTCGTCCTTCGACGTGCCGGTGCTCGCCGAATGCCGGCGACGGGATCCCGGGATCCGCCTGGGCCTGATCTGCGAGCGCGTGCCCGAGCGTGCCGGCGCCGTGCTGCAGGCGTTCGGCGGTGTGAGCCTGCACGTGGACTGGCGTCATCTGGACCCCGCCGGGGTGCGGCGGCTGTGCGCGGCGGGAATCGCGGTGGTGGCATGGACCGCCAACCGTCCCGAGGCGGTGGACCCGCTGTGGTCGGCGGGGCTCACGGCCGTGATTACCGACGACCCCAACGCCTATTTCGTGCGGGGCATCCGCTAGGAGCCGCAGGCCCGGGTCATCCCGCAGGGCGGTCCGGGCCGTGGATGCGGCGTCGTGTTGCGGCCGCGGTCGTCTCGTTCCCGCCGTCGCCCCCCAGGGCGTCCACCGCCGCGGCGACGCTGAGGTGGTGATGGCTCTCCGGCAGCCCGTGCCAGAGGTGTGTCTGCGCGAGCCGGTCCGCCACCGGCCCCTTCACCTCTGCGAGGTGCAGGGCGACTGACTGCGCCTGCAGATCGGCGTGCAGCGCCTCCAGCATCTCCAGCCCGCTGCTGTCGATGTAGCTCACCGAGCTCATCACCAGCACCGCGGCTTCGGCATCGGGATGGCGGTCGAGGGCCGCGAGCACGAAGTCGCGGACCGGCTCGGCGTTGGCGAAGTAGATGTTCTCGTCGATGCGCAGGAGCACCCGCCGGGGGTCGCAGACCACCTCGTGGCGCTCGACGTTGCGGAAATGCTCGGTGCCCGGGATGCGCCCGATCACGGCCATGTGCGGCCGGCTGCTGCGCCAGACGTAGAGGAACAGCGACAGCGCGATGCCGGCCACCAGCCCGGGCTCCAGGCCGAAGCCCAGCACGCCGGCCACCGTGGCGATGAGGGTCGCGCCGTCGCCCCGGTCGTACCGGGTGGTCTCTATCGCGCCGCGGAAGTCGATGAGCTGCCAGATGGCGACCACGATGATCGCGGCGAGCACCGCTTTCGGCAGGAACGCGAACCAGCCGGTGAAGAAGGCGGCGACCACCCCGACGAGGCCGGCGGTGATCAGCGCGGCGACCTGGGTTCGGGCCCCGGCGTCGAAGTTCACCACCGAGCGCGAGAAGCCGCCGGCGGCGGGCATGGTACCCACCAGCGCGGAGCCGAAGTTGGCCGCCCCCAGGGCGAGGAGCTCCTGATTGGCGTCGACGCGCTCGCGCCGGCGCCCGCCCAGGACCTTGGCGACGGTGACGCTCTCCACGTAGCCGATCAGTGCGATGAGCACCGCGGACGGGGCGAGCTCCACCCACCCGGCGCTGGCGAGGAAATCGAGACCCGGGGCCGGCAGGCCGGCGGGGATGTCGCCCACCACGCGCACCGGCGCACCGCCGTTGCCGGCGAGGGCGGCCATCGCCAGGGAGGCCGCGATCACCACCGCCAGCGGGGCCGTCCGGGAGGCAAGGGCGGCGGCGTTCGGGCTGGCGCCGAGCCCGGTGAGCAGCCGTTGCAGCGGCCGGCGCGCGAGCACCAGCGCGGCGATGGCGAGCACGGAGGTCACCGTGGTGGCGGCGGAGACGGCGCCGATGTGGGTGTACAGGCCGGTGATCATGGTGACCGCGTCCCCCCGGGGGGCATCGACGCCCAGCAGGTGGCCCACCTGGCTCAGCATGATCAGCGCCGCCGCCGCGCTGGTGAAACCGGACAGCACCGGGTGGCCGATCAGGTTGACCAGCCGGCCCAGGCGCAGGGCCCCACCGACGGCCAGTATTACGCCCACCTCCGCGGCCAGGATGGAGGCGCCGGTGATCCACTGCTGGGGATCGGCGCCGGCGAAGCGGGACAGGGCGTCGGCGACCATGAGTGCGGCGACGGCCACCGGGCCCACGGCAAGGGTGCGGCTGGTGCCGAACACCGCATAGACCGCCGGCGGTATGATACTGGCGTACAGCCCGGTCTCCGCCGGCAGTCCCGCGAGCAGCGCGTACGCCATGCCCTGGGGGACGAGCAGAATGGCGGTGATGATCCCCGCCGTCAGGTCGTCGGAGAAGGCCTGGCGGTCATAGCCGCGGAGGCTGGTCAGCAGGGGCGGTTGCAGCTTCATCGGCGCCGTTGCGTCTATGGTGATGATCGAGCGGTACCATTCGCAGTGTAATATATGTTTCAGTAATATGCTTATTACATTATTCGGGATATCAGTCGAAGGAGGTGCCGCGATGAGTGCACGTCCCGAAGTCAGGCAGTTCCTGCACGAACCCACGTCCACGTTCTCCTACGTGGTCTGGGACCCGCAGACCCGGCGTGCCGCGGTGATCGACTCGGTGCTCGACTACGCCGAGAACGCGGGGCGCACGGGCACCGACAGCGCCGACGGGATCATCGAGTTCGTGCGCCGCGAGGGCCTGGAGGTGGAATGGGTGCTGGAGACCCACGCCCATGCGGACCACCTGGCCGCCGGTGCGCACATCCGTGACCGCCTCGGTGGCACCACCGGCATCGGCGAGGGGATCCGCACGGTGCAGCGCCACTTCCGCGACGTCTACAACCTGGAGCGGGGCTTCCTGCCGGACGGCTCGCAGTTCGATCACCTGTTCGCGGACTACGAGACCTTCCACGTCGGCAACATCGAGGCCCGGGCCATTCCCACGCCGGGGCACACCTCGGACAGCCTCACGTACGTGATCGGTGACGCGGCCTTCTGCGGGGACACCCTGTTCATGCCGGACGGGGGAACCGCGCGCTGCGACTTCCCCGGCGGCAGCGCATCGGTGCTCTATCACTCGATCATGCGGCTCTACGAGCTGCCGGACGAGACCCGGCTGTTCGTGCTCCACGACTACCGTCCCAACGGCCGCGAGTATCGCAACGAGGCCACGATCGGCGAGCAGCGTGGCGGCAACATCCACGTGCGCGACGGCGTCACCGAGGCGGAATTCGTCGAACGCCGAGAGGGGCGTGACCGGACCCTGGACCTGCCGCGGCTGATCATCCCCGCGGTGCAGGTGAACATCCGTGCCGGGCGGCTGCCGCCGGCGGAGGACAACGGGGTCGCCTACGTGAAGATCCCCATTGACCGGCCCGGGGATTTCAGCCAGAGCTATTCGGGGGAATCCGCATGACGATCGTGCCCTTCGAGCCGGTTCCCGCCCTGGCAGGGGGGATCCTCATCGGGCTCGCCGCCACCATCCTGTTGTGGCTGAACGGGCGGATCGCGGGCATCAGCGGCATCGCGGCCGGGGCCATGGAGGAGCACGGTGGCGAGCGCCTGTGGCGGCTGCTCTTCCTCGCCGGCATGATCGCCGGTGCGGGGGCCGTCTACGTGCTCTGGCCGGCGGGGGCGGTGCTCCACAGCGGGCTGCCGCTGTGGGCGGTGCTGGCCGCCGGTGTCCTCGTCGGCTTCGGTACCCGCCTGGGCAGCGGCTGCACCAGCGGCCACGGTGTCTGCGGGCTCGGGCGGCTGTCGCCGCGCTCGCTGATCGCCGTGATCACGTTCATGGCGACCAGCATCGTCACCGTGTTCGTCGTCCGGCACGTACTGGGGGTGGCGTCATGATCCATCTCGTGAGCATTGTCGCCGGGCTGCTGTTCGGCGCCGGCCTGGCCCTTGCGCAGATGACGGACCCGGCGCGGGTGCTCGGTTTCCTTGATCTCACCGGCCGCTGGGACCCGACCCTGGTGTTCGTTCTTGCCGGGGCGGTGGCCACCACGCTGATCAGCTTCCGCTTCGTGCTGCGCCGTCCCCGGCCGGTGTTCGCACCGGCCTTCCAGCTGCCGACCCGCAGGGACATCGACGCGCGGCTGATCGGCGGTGCCGTGGTGTTCGGGGTCGGCTGGGGTGTGGCGGGCTTCTGCCCCGGGCCGGGGATCGCGGCACTGGCGCTGGGCAGTGTGGTGCCCCTGACCTTCGTCGTCGGGCTCGCCGGCGGCATGATCCTCTACCGGTTCACGGCCCGCCCCTGAAGCGGTCCGCTGCCGTCACTCCGTCGGTGGTGTACGGCGCATCGCCTTCTTGCGCCCGTGGCGGACCTTGCGGTCCGTGCGCCGGCGGCGTGCGTTGCGGCTCGGGCGGGTGGGTACCCGTGTCGCCGGCGTCTCGGTGAGCCCGCGCAGCAGGGCGCGCAGGCGCTCCAGGGCGTCCTGGCGGTTGAGGGCCTGGCTGCGGTGGCGGCGGGCGCGGATCACGACCACGCCGTCCGCGGTCACGCGGTGATCGCTGCACGCCAGCAGGCGCTCCTTGTAGAAGGCCGGCAGCGACGACGACTGGCTGTCGAAGCGCAGGTGCACGGCGGTGGCGACCTTGTTCACGTTCTGCCCGCCGGGGCCGGGGGCGCGCACCGCCGAGAGCTCGATCTCGTCCAGCCCGATCGCCACGTTGCGCGAGATGCGCAGTACCTTGTCATTGTCCGGGTCGATACTCATCGATCACAGCCTACTACGTTGACGTGCCCCGGCGCGCCCCGTCCCCGAGGCCGTGTGTCCGGCCGCTTCGGCGTTCCGGAACTCGCCGGCAGGGGTGCAGGTGTCCGGGGCGGTGACCATACTGGTGGCCGGACTAATGGTGTGCCGGCGCCCGGCGGTTGAGCCGGGTGCCGGGCAGGGCAGATACGGACAGCGGGAGAGCGGCATGATCGAGGGGATTCGACGGCGGGTGCTGGCGCTGGCAGCGGTGGCGCTGGTGTGGGGGCCGGCGGGCCACGCGGCGGAGGCTATCCTCGCGGGGGAGCGCTTCCGGCCGGTGACCGCGGACGGCGGCATGGTGGCGACGAGTCATTACATCGCCTCCCGGGTGGCGCGGGACGTGCTGCGTGACGGCGGTAACGCCGTGGACGCGGCGGTGACCGCGGGCTTCGCCCTGGCGGTGACCCAGCCGCGCTCGGGCAACATCGGCGGCGGCGGGTTCATGCTCGTCTCCGACGAGCGCAGCGGCGAGGTGGTCGCCATCGACTACCGCGAGACCGCCCCCGCGGCGGCCACCGAGACCATGTTCCAGAACGCCGAGGGCGAGGTCGTGCCGGAGCGCTCGCGTTTCAGTGCGAACGCCTCCGGTGTGCCCGGCACCGTCGCGGGCCTGGCGCTCGCCCTGCGCCGCTACGGCACGCGTTCGCTGGCCGAGGCCCTGGCACCGGCGATCCGCCTGGCGGAGGAGGGCTTCGAGGTCCCGCCGCGTTTCGCCGAGGGGCTGACCTCGGCGCGGGACCGGCTCGGGCGCTGGCCGTCCAGCCGGGCCAAGTTCTTCCATGACGACGGCACGCCCTACCGTGCCGGCCAGGTCTTCCGTCAGCCGGCGCTGGCGCGGACCCTGCGGCGGATCGCCGAGCAGGGGCCGAAGGGGTTCTACGAGGGCGTGACCGCCGAGCGCATCGTCTCGACCCTGCAGCGCCACGGCGGGATCATGACCCTGGACGACCTCGCCGGCTACCGGCCGGTGGTGCGCGAACCGGTCCATGGCCGCTACCGCGGCTACGACGTCTACTCCATGGGGCCGCCGTCCTCCGGCGGCACGCACATCGTGGAGATCCTCAACATCCTCGAGGGTTACGACATCGCCGCGGCCGGACACAACTCGGCACGCACCATCCACCTGATGGCCGAGGCAATGAAGCGTGCCTACGCCGACCGGGCGCGTTACCTCGGCGACAGCGACTTCGTCGACGTGCCGGTGGCGGGGCTCACCAGCAAGGCCTACGCCGGGGCGCTGCGCGGGGAGATCGACCCGGAACGGGCGACGCCGGCGGACGCGGTTGCCGCCGGCGATCCCTGGCCGTACGAGTCCAACGAGACCACGCACTTCTCCATCGCCGACGGCGACGGCCTGGTGGTGGCGAACACCTACACCCTGAACTTCAGCTACGGCTCGGGGCTGGTGGTCGACGGCGCGGGCTTTCTCATGAACAACGAGATGGACGACTTCTCCGCCAAGCCGGGCGTGCCCAACGCCTACGGGCTCATCGGCGGCGAGGCTAACCGGATCGAGCCTGGCAAGCGCATGCTCTCGTCCATGTCGCCGACCATCGTGAAGAAGGACGGCCGGAACCGCCTCGTCACCGGCAGCCCCGGCGGCTCGCGGATCATCACCACGACGCTGCAGGTGATCATGAACGTCATCGATCACGACATGAACATCCAGACCGCGGTCAACGCGCCGCGGGTGCACCACCAGTGGCGGCCCGACTATATCCGCATCGAGCAGGGCATCAGCCCGGACACCATCGCCGGACTGGAGGCCATGGGCCACCGCGTGAAGCAGGAGCGCTCGATGGGGGCGATCCAGTCCATCCTCATCGATGCGGACGGCTTCCACGGGGCCGCCGACCCGCGCCGTCAGACGAGCGCGGCCATGGGGGTGAGCCGATGACCGCGCTCACGGTCCATCACCTCGCCCACTCCCGCTCCCAGCGCGTGCTCTGGCTGCTCGAGGAGCTGGACGCGGACTACCGCATCCAGTGCTACGAGCGCGACCCGGCGACCGGCCGTGCGCCGGCCGCGCTGCGCGCGGTCCACCCGCTGGGCCGCTCGCCGGTGATCACCGACGGCGAGCGGGTGGTGGCGGAGTCCGGGGCGATCATCGAGTATCTCCTCGACGGTCATGACCCGGACCACCGCTTCCGCCCCGCCCCGGGTACGGAGGCCTTCCTCGATTACCGTTACTGGCTGCACTACGCCGAGGGCTCGGCGATGCCGCCGCTGCTGCTGAGCCTGGTCTTCGACCGGCTTGGCGGGCCGGCGGCACCTTGGCTGATGCGCCCGCTGCTGCGGCGGATCGCCGCCGGGGTGCAGTCGGCCTTCGTGGGGCCCGAGGTGCGCGCGCACCTGGACTACCTGGAGGACGTGCTGCAGCGCCGGACGTGGTTCGCCGGTGAGGCGTTCACCGCCGCCGACATCCAGATGAGCTTCCCGGTGGAGGCTGCGGTGGCGCGGGGTCTGGCGGGACCGGAGCGTCCCCGGCTGAACGCGTTCGTCGAGCGTATCCGCGGGCGGGCCGCCTATCAGCGCGCCCGGGAGCGTGGCGGGCCGTACGACCTCGCGGCGCTATAGCAGGGGTCAGAGCGAGTACTGGTACGCGGCGGGCATCGGGCCGCGTCCGCCGTGATCTGACATGACGGCCGGGTGGAAAGGGCGGTGGAGCCCGCCGGGCACGCCGGCGGACTCCCCGGGCCCCGGGTCAGCCCTCGTCCGGGTCGTAGCCGAGGTTCGGGCTGAGCCAGCGCTCCGCCGTGGACGGGTCCATGCCTTTGCGGTGGGCATAGTCCTTGACCTGGTCGCGGAAGATGTTGCCGAGACCGAAGTAGCGGCTGTCCGGGTGGGCGAAGTACCAGCCGGAGACCGCCGCCGTCGGCACCATCGCCTTG
This sequence comes from Arhodomonas sp. KWT2, assembly GCF_041949875.1. Classification (NCBI taxonomy): domain Bacteria; kingdom Pseudomonadati; phylum Pseudomonadota; class Gammaproteobacteria; order Chromatiales; family Ectothiorhodospiraceae; genus Arhodomonas; species Arhodomonas sp. KWT2. The sequence continues at coordinate 15,046 of NZ_JBHFPQ010000039.1, read as the reverse complement.
GACGAGGTCAGCTCGATACCGGCGTTCCCGCGCACGTCGAGCAGCTCCCAGAGCAGATCCTTCTCGGTGTGGTCCGGGCAGGCCGGGTAGCCCGGCGCCGGCCGGATGCCCTGGTAGTTCTCCGCGATGAGGCCGTCGTTGTCGAGCGCCTCGTCGGCGGCGTAGCCCCAGTACTCGCGGCGCACCTTCTGGTGGAGCATCTCGGCGAAGGCCTCGGCGAGCCGGTCGGCCAGGGCCTTGAGCAGGATGGCGTTGTAGTCGTCGTGATCGGCCTCGAAGCGTTTCACGTGCTCGTCGATGCCGATGCCGGCGGTCACCGCGAACGCCCCCATCCAGTCCTGGATGCCGGTGTCCTTGGGCGCGACGAAGTCGGCGAGGGACTGGTTCGGCCGGCCCTCGGGCTTCTCCGTCTGCTGGCGCAGGTGGTGGGTTACCAGGCGCACGTGCTCACGGGAGTCGTCGGCGTATATCTCGGTGTCGTCACCGACGGCGTTGGCCGGGAACAGCCCGAACACGGCCCGCGCGGTGAGCCACCGCTCCTCGACGATCTGCGCGAGCATGGCGCGGGCGTCGTCGTAGAGCTTGCGTGCCTGCTCGCCCTGCTTTTCGTCGTCGAGGATCTTCGGGAACTTGCCCGTCATCTGCCAGGCCTGGAAGAACGGAGTCCAGTCGATGAACTCGACGAGCTCCTCCAGCGGCTGGTCCTCGATGACGTGGACGCCGGGCTCGCGCGGAGTGACGGGCTCGTAGGACTGCCAGTCGACGGGCGTGCGGTTGGCCCGCGCGTCCTCGATGGTGAGCCATTTCTGCTTCACCTGGCGCCTGGCACGCTGCTCGCGCACCCGCTCGTACTCGGTCTTGATCTCGGCGACGTAGTCCTCGCGCTGGGTGTCGCTGAGCAGCTTCGAGCACACGCCGACGGCGCGGGAGGCATCCTTCACGTAGATGGTATCGCCGCTGTACTGCGGCTCGATCTTCACCGCTGTGTGCACCCGGGAGGTGGTGGCGCCGCCGATGAGCAGCGGGACGGTGAAGCCGCGGCGCTCCATCTCCTTGGCCATGTCCACCATCTCGTCCAGCGACGGGGTGATCAGCCCGGAGAGGCCGACGATGTCGGCGCCGTGCTCCTCGGCCGCGGCCAGCGTCTTCTCGTTGGGGATCATCACCCCGAGGTCGATGACTTCGTAGTTGTTGCACTGGAGCACGACCGCGACGATGTTCTTGCCGATGTCGTGGACGTCGCCCTTCACCGTGGCCAGCACGACCTTGCCGTTGGACTGATCGCCGTCGCTCTTCATCGCCTCGATGTAGGGGATGAGGTGGGCGACGGCCTTCTTCATCACGCGCGCGGACTTCACCACCTGGGGCAGGAACATCTTGCCCGCGCCGAAGAGGTCACCGACCACGTTCATGCCGTCCATCAGCGGGCCCTCGATGACCTTGATGGGGTGGTCGAACTGCTGGCGGCACTCCTCGGTATCGTCCACCACGTATTCGGTGATGCCCTTGACCAGGGCGTGCTCCAGGCGCTTCTCCACCGGCCACTCGCGCCACTCCAGGTTCTTCTCCTCGGCCTTCGCGCCCTGGCCCTTGAACTCCTCGGCGCGGTCGACCAGGCGCTCGGTGGCGTCCTCGCGGCGGTCGAAGAGCACGTCCTCGACCAGCTCCAGGAGCTCCTTGTCGATGTCGTCGTAGACGTCGAGCTGGCCGGCGTTGACGATGGCCATGTCCAGCCCCGCCTGGATGGCGTGGTAGAGGAACGCCGAGTGCATGGCGCGGCGCACCGGCTCGTTGCCCCGGAAGGAGAACGACAGGTTGGACAGCCCGCCGGAGACCTTCGCGTGGGGCAGGTGGGTCTTCACGTGCCGCGTCGCCTCGATGAAGTCGATGGCGTAGCGGGCGTGCTCCTCGATGCCGGTGCCCACCGGGAAGATGTTCAGGTCGAAGACGATGTCCTCGGGCGGAAAGCCGATCTCCTCGGTGAGGATCCGGTAGGCGCGCGCGGCGATCTCGGTGCGCCGCTCCAGGGTGTCGGCCTGGCCCTCCTCGTCGAAGGCCATGACGATGACCGCGGCACCGTAGCGGCGCACGAGCTGCGCCTTCTTGCGGAAGTCCTCCTCACCCTCCTTGAGGCTGATGGAGTTGACGATGCCCTTGCCCTGGATGGTCTGCAGGCCGGCCTCCATCGCCTCCCACTTGGAGGAGTCGACCATGATCGGCACCCGGGCGATGTCCGGCTCGGAGGCGACCAGCTTGAGGAAACGGTCCATGCACTCGACGGCGTCGAGCAGGCCCTCGTCCATGTTGATGTCGATCACCTGGGCGCCGTTGTCCACCTGCTGGCGGGCGACGTCCAGCGCCGTGTCGTAGTCCTCCTCCTTGATCAGGCGCTTGAACCGCGCCGAGCCGGTCACGTTGGTGCGCTCGCCGACGTTGACGAACATGTCGCCGTCGCCGACGTTCAGCGGCTCCAGGCCCGAGAGACGCAGTGCCGGGGACAGGCTCGGGATCTCGCGGGGCGCGACGCCGTCCACCGCGTCGCGGATCGCGGCGATATGCTCGGGGGTGGTGCCGCAGCAGCCACCGACGATGTTGAGGAAGCCGCTCTCGGCGAACTCCCGGATGAGCTTCGCCATGTATTCCGGCGACTGGTCGTACTCGCCCATCTCGTTGGGCAGGCCGGCGTTGGGGTGGGCGGACACGTAGGTGTTGCTCGCCACCCGGGAGAGATCCTGGATGTAGGGACGCAGGTCCTCGGCACCGAGCGCGCAGTTCAGGCCGATGGAGAACGGCTCGACGTGGCGCACGGAGTTCCAGAAGGCCTCGGTGGTCTGCCCGGAAAGGGTGCGCCCGGAGGCGTCGGTGATGGTGCCGGAGATCATCACCGGGACCTTGCGGCCGAGCTCCTCGAACAGCTGTTCGAGCGCGAACAGGCACGCCTTGGCGTTGAGGGTGTCGAAGATCGTCTCGACCAGGATCAGGTCGGCACCGCCCTCCACCAGCGAGTGCGCGGCCTCGAGATAGTTCTCGCGCAGCTCGTCGAAGGTGACGTTGCGGTAGCCGGGGTTGTTCACGTCCGGCGAGATCGAGGCGGTGCGGCTGGTGGGGCCGAGCACGCCGGTGACATAGCGCGGGCGCTCCGGGGTCTTCTCCGTCCACGCGTCGGCGCATTCGCGCGCCAGGCGGGCCGCCTCGCGGTTGAGCTCGGGGACCAGGTCCTCGGTGTCGTAGTCCGACTGTGACAGCCGCGTCGCGTTGAAGGTGTTGGTCTCGATGATGTCCGCGCCGGCGGCCAGGTTGGCCTCGTGGATCTCGCGGATGAGATCCGGCCGGGTGAGCGTGAGCAAGTCGTTGTTGCCCTTGAGCGAGCTGGGGTGCTCGGCGAAGCGCTCACCGCGGAAGTCCGCTTCCTCGAGGGGCTGCTTCTGGATCATGGTGCCCATGGCACAGTCCAGGAGCAGGATACGATCGGCGAGATCACGCTGTATGCGATCGGACATGTAGAAACCTGTCTGTTGCTGCGAATGCTTCTCTGCGGGCAGTGCACGGTCCGCGCCTTTCAGTGGCGTTGTGCGCCGCCGGTGGGGTCCGCCAGGTTGGTGCGTTGCGCTATCGCTCGCCCGGTGGCGATGTCCGTACGGCAGGCCGGGCGTCACGTCGATAGGCCGCGACTGGGGTACCTCCTGGAATCAATAGACCATCTTCTCATGCTTTGCGCTCGTTTCAAGTATCAGCGCATTTCCATCAATCTGTGTAATAGTGAGTATGAGTCCGGGGCCAAGAGCGAGGGCATGTCCGCGGTGAGTAGGACTGTGGCGCCGCGGTATATGCATATTCCCGTTCACGCGTGTCTACGGGTGACGGAGCGGTTACCATCGGCGGTCGTAGTCCGAACCGTGGAGGAGAGTGGCCGTGAAGCTCGAAACCCTTGCCGTGCATGCCGGTTATGACCCGGAGCCCACCACCAAGGCGGTGGCGGTGCCGATCTACCAGACGACGTCCTACGCCTTCGACGACACTCAGCACGGGGCCGATCTGTTCGACCTCAAGGTCGAGGGCAATATCTACACCCGCATCATGAACCCCACCAACGCCGTGCTCGAGCAGCGCGTCGCCGCGATGGAAGGTGGCATCGGTGCCCTGGCGGTGGCCTCGGGGATGGCGGCGATCACCTACGCCATCCAGTGCATCAGCCGCGCGGGGGACAACATCGTCGCCACCAGCCAGCTCTATGGTGGCACCTACAATCTCTTCGCCCACGGGCTGCCGAACCAGGGCATCGAGGTGCGCTTCGTCGATGCCGACGACCCCGAGCGGCTCGCGGAGCTCATCGATGATCGGACCAAGGCGGTGTTCTGCGAGACGGTGGGCAACCCCAACGGCAACATCGTGGACGTGGCGCGCTTCGCCGCCATCGCCCACGAGGCCGGCGTACCCCTGATGGTGGACAACACCGTGCCGACCCCCTGTCTCTGGCGGCCAATCGAGCATGGCGCCGACATCGTAATCCACTCGCTGACCAAGTACATGGGTGGCCATGGCACCACGGTGGGCGGGGTGATCGTGGACTCCGGAAACTTCCCCTGGGCCGAGCAGGCGGCGCGTTACCCCATGCTCAACGAGCCGGACCCCTCCTACCACGGTGTCGTCTACACCGAGGCCCTCGGGGCGGCCGCCTACATCGGCCGGTGCCGGGTGGCGCCGCTGCGCAACATGGGCGCGGCGCTGTCGCCGTTCAATGCCTTCCAGCTCCTGCAGGGCATCGAGACGGTGCCGCTGCGCATGGAGCGCCACTGCGAGAACGCGCTGGCGGTGGCCCGCCATCTCCGCGATCACTCCCAGGTCAAGTGGGTCAAGTTCGCGGGCCTGGAGGAGAGTCCCCACCACGATCTCGCGCGCAAATACATGGATGGCCGGGCCGCGAGCATCCTGAGCTTCGGGATCGAGGGCGGGGAGGCCGCCGGTGCGCGCTTCATCGACGCGCTCCAGCTCATCGTCCGGCTGGTGAACATCGGTGACGCCCGCAGCCTCGCCTGCCACCCGGCGACCACCACCCACCGCCAGCTCAACGATGAGGAGCTGGCCTCCGCGGGGGTGAGCCGGGACATGGTGCGGCTGTCGGTGGGCATCGAGCATGCCGAGGACATCATCGCCGACATCGACCAGGCCCTCGCCGCGGCGAACGGCTGAGCCATCCCCGGGCCCGCGGGCGCCGGCCCGCGGGCTCAGCCCCCGCTGCCGGTGCGCGCGGTGTCCCCCGGCAGCATCCCGCGCAGATAGCGCCCGGTGTGTGAGGCCTCGACGCCGGCCACCGTCTCCGGCGTGCCGGTGGCCACCACACGGCCGCCGCCTTCGCCTCCCTCCGGTCCGAGGTCCACGATCCAGTCCATGGTCTTGATGACGTCGAGGTTGTGCTCGATGACGATTACGGTGTTGCCGTGCTCGCGCAGCCGGGTGAGCACCTCGAGGAGCTGGGCGATGTCGTGAAAATGCAGCCCGGTGGTGGGCTCGTCGAGGATGTAGAGGGTGCGTCCGGTATCCCGCTTGGCGAGTTCGCGGGCGAGTTTCACGCGCTGGGCCTCGCCGCCGGAGAGGGTGGTGGCGCTCTGGCCCAGGCGCACGTAGCCGAGCCCCACCTCCATGAGTGTGCGCAGCTTGCGCGCGATCACCGGCACCGGCTCGAACAGCGACAGCGCCTCCTCGACGGTCAGCTCCAGGACCTCGTGGATGTTCAGCCCCTTGTAGCGCACCTCCAGGGTCTCGCGGTTGTAACGCTGGCCCTGGCAGATGTCGCAGGGCACGAACACGTCGGGCAGGAAGTGCATCTCCACGCGGATCACGCCGTCGCCCTGGCAGGCCTCGCAGCGCCCGCCCTTGACGTTGAAGCTGAACCGTCCCGGCCCGTAGCCGCGTGCCCGCGCCTCCGGCGTGCCGGCGAAGAGCTCGCGCACCGCGGTGAACAGCCCGGTGTAGGTCGCCGGGTTGGAGCGTGGCGTGCGCCCGATGGGGCTCTGGTCGATGTCGATGACCTTGTCCAGCGCGTCCAGCCCCTCCAGGCCGTCGCAGGGGGCGGCGTCCAGGCTGGCGCGGTTGAGGCGGTTCGCCGCGTGGGGATGCAGGGTCGCGTTGATCAGGGTCGACTTGCCCGACCCGGACACGCCGGTGATGCCGATCATCAGCCCGAGCGGCAGGTCCACGTCCACGGCGTGGAGGTTGTTGCCCCGGGCGCCTCGCAGCCGCAGCCAGGCATCGCCGGGGGCGACCCGCCGGGCCGGGACCTCGATGGCCCTGCGGCCGGCGAGGTAGTCGCCGGTGAGCGAGGCCGGCTCCGCCTCGATGGCGGCGGGTGGCCCCTCGGCGATGACGCGCCCGCCGTGGGTGCCGGCACCCGGGCCCATGTCCACCACGTGGTCCGCGGCGCGGATGGCGTCCTCGTCGTGCTCGACGACGATCACGGTGTTGCCCATGTCGCGCAGGCGTAGCAGGGTGTCGAGCAGGCGCTGGTTGTCGCGCTGGTGCAGGCCGATGGAGGGCTCGTCGAGCACGTACATCACCCCGACCAGGCCGGCGCCGATCTGACTGGCCAGGCGGATGCGCTGGGACTCGCCCCCGGACAGGCTGTCGGCACCGCGGTCGAGGCTGAGGTAGTCCAGGCCCACGTTGACCAGGAAGCTCAGCCGCTCGCGGATCTCGCGCAGGATGCTTTCGGCGATGTCGCCGCGGGCGCCCGCCAGGGCGAGGCCGGCGAACAGTTCCCGGGCCCGGCCGACGGACAGCGCGGAGACCGCGGGCAGGGTGTGTTCACCGACGTACACGTGGCGGGCCGCCTCGTTGAGCCGGGAACCGTCGCAGTCCGGGCAGCGCCGGGTGCTGATGTAGCGCCCGAGCTCCTCGCGCACGGCCGTGGAGTCGGTCTCGCGATAGCGGCGGTCGAGGTTGTTGAGCACGCCCTCGAACGGGTGCGCACGCACGTGCTCGCCGCTCGGCCCGCGGTAGCGGAAGGTGATCTCCTCGTCGCCGCTGCCGTTTAGGAGCACTTCGCGGACGTGGGCGTCCAGGTCCTGCCAGGGGGTCTCCACGTCGAAGCCGTAGTGTGCGGCCAGGGCGTCGAGGATGCGACTGTAGTGCGCGTTGCGACGGTCCCAGCCGCGGATGGCGCCACCGGCGAGGGACAGCTCGGGGTGGGCGACCACCCGTTCCGGGTCGAAGAACTGGTGCACGCCCAGGCCGTTGCAGGTGGGGCAGGCGCCGTGGGGGTTGTTGAACGAGAACAGCCGCGGCTCGAGCTCGGCGACGGCGTAGCCGCACATCGGGCACGTGTGGTGCGCGGTGTAGAGCGGCTCCGGGGTATCACCGTCGTCCATGTCGGCGACGCGCAGCAGCCCGTCGGACAGGCCCAGGCAGGTTTCCACCGAATCGGCGATGCGCCCGGCCTGGTCCGGGCGCACGCGCAGCCGGTCCACCACTGCCTCGATGGTGTGCGTCTGTTCCGGGGGCAGGGTGGGGACGTCGTCGAGCTCGTGGACGTGGCCGTCGATCCGTACCCGGATGAAGCCCTGGGCGCGGAGCTCGTCGATCAGCGTCTCGGTGCCGCCGGCCTGCGGGTGCAGGGGGGCGAGCAGCATGATCCGCGAGCCCTCATCCAGGGCCAGCACGCGATCCACCATCTCGCTGACGGTGAGCGCGCTCAGGGCGATGCCGTGCTCCGGGCAACGGGGCGTGCCCGCGCGGGCGAACAGCAGCCGCAGGTAGTCGTGGATCTCGGTTACCGTGCCGACGGTGGAGCGCGGGTTGTGGGAGGTCGCCTTCTGCTCGATGGAGATCGCCGGGGACAGCCCCTCGATATGGTCGACGTCCGGCTTCTCCATCATGGAGAGGAACTGCCGGGCATAGGTGGACAGCGACTCGACGTAGCGGCGCTGGCCCTCGGCGTAGATGGTGTCGAAGGCGAGGGAACTCTTGCCCGAGCCGGAGAGTCCGGTAATCACCACAAGCCGCTCCCGGGGGATGGCCAGCGTGATGTTCTGCAGGTTATGGGTGCGGGCACCCTGAATAAAGATATGATTCATCGAATTAGGACCGGCGTAGCCAACCTGATAGTATACCGGGTCTGTCAATTCGGCTGCGTCCTCGAATCCATTCATCAGCGATCAGGGCAGTCAGGATCTTGGGTAACAGCACACGCCACTCCAGCGGTCCCATGAACGGCGCCGAGCGCCGGGCGACAGCGGGACTCGCCACTATCTTCGGTATGCGCATGCTGGGGTTGTTCCTCATCATGCCGGTTTTCACGCTCTATGCGGACGCCCTCGGCGGGTCCACGCCCACGCTGATCGGTTTCGCCATCGGCGCTTACGGGCTCACGCAGGCGCTGCTGCAGATCCCCATGGGCGTGCTCTCCGACCGCCTCGGTCGCCGGCCGGTGATCATCGGGGGGCTGGTGGTGTTCGCCCTGGGCTCGGCGGTGGCGGCGATGTCGGGCACGATCTGGGGCGTGATTGCGGGGCGCGCGCTGCAGGGTGCCGGGGCCATCGCGGCCGCGGTGATGGCGCTGGCCGCGGACACCACCCGGGAGCAGCAGCGTACCAAGGCGATGGCGTTGATCGGGATCAGCGTCGGGCTGGCGTTCATGCTGGCGCTGGTCATCGCGCCGGAGGCGGCTGCGGCGATGGGCCTTTCGGGGATTTTCTGGCTCACGGGCGCGCTGGCGCTGGTGGCGCTGGCGCTGCTGGTCTGGCTGGTGCCGGTGCCGACGACCCGCAGTCATGACCGCGATATCCGTGCCGGGACCTTCGGCGAGGTGCTTCGCAACCCTGACCTGTTGCGCCTGGATGCGAGCGTGATGGTGCTGCACATGATCATGACCGCGCAGTTCGTGGTCCTGCCGGTGGTGATCGCCGATGTGGCGGGACTGGCGCCCGCGGACCACTGGAAGATGTACGTGCCGGTGATGGCGATCTCGGCGCTGCTGATGTTCCCGGCCATCGGTGTGGGCGAGGCCAAGCGGATCATGCACCGGCTGATCGCCGCCGCCGTGGTGGTGCTCATCGTCGGCGAGGTGGCGCTGGCGGACGCGGCCGCCGTCGGTCCCTGGGCCCTGGCGGGGGCGCTGGTGGTGTATTTCACGGCCTTCAACGTGCTCGAGGCCAGCCTGCCCTCGCTGGTCACGCGCTTTGCCCCTCAGGCGGCGCGGGGCGCGGCGCTCGGGGTGTTCTCGACGTCCCAGTTCACCGGCGCGTTCATCGGCGGTGTGCTCGGCGGTGCGGCCTACGGGCGCTTCGGTCCCACCGGCGTGTTCATTGGCGGGGCGGTGCTGGCCGCGGTCTGGCTGGTGTTGATCAGCGGGCTGTCGGCGCCGGTCACCGCGGGGGCCTCCCAGGGGGCGTAGCCGCGGCCGGCGCCCGGCGATCGAATTCTCTACGGTTCAGCAGGAAAGGAGTGACATGACCAAGCTCATCGAGCCCCACGGCGGGGAGCTCAAGGAACTCTACCTTGACGAGGCGGCGGCTGCGGCCGAGAAGGAGCGGGCCCGCGACTATCCGAGCTGGGACCTCACACAGCGCCAGCTCTGCGACCTCGAGCTGCTGCTCAACGGCGGCTTCTCGCCGCTGGAGGGGTTCCTCTCGCCCGCCGACTACGATCGGGTGGTCGATGAGATGCGCCTCGCCGACGGCACGCTGTGGCCGATCCCGGTGACCCTCGATGTCTCCGAGGCGTTCGCCGAGGGGGTCGGGGAAGGGCAGCGCATTGCGCTGCGCGACCCGGAGGGCGTCCTGCTGGCGGTTATGGATGTCGAGGCGCTGTGGCGGCCGGACCGCGAGCGCGAGGCGCAGGGCGTGTTCGCCACGACGGACACCGCCCATGCCGGTGTGGACTACCTCCTCAACCGCAGCAATCCGGTCTACCTCGGTGGTCGCGTCTACGGCGTGAGCGAGCCCGTGCACTATGACTTCAACCACCTCCGCGCGACGCCGCGCCAGCTGCGCGAGCGCTTTGCGCGCAGCGGCTGGCGGCGGGTGGTGGCGTTCCAGACCCGTAACCCGATGCACCGGGCCCACGTGGAGCTGACTTTCCGCGCGGCCAAGCAGGCCGAGGCCAACCTGCTCATCCAGCCGGTGGTGGGCATGACCAAGCCGGGAGACGTGGATCATTACTCCCGCGTGCGCTGCTACGAGCACGTGCTCAAGAAGTACCCGGAGCAGACCACCGCGCTGTCGCTGCTGCCGCTGGCCATGCGCATGGGTGGGCCCCGCGAGGCGGTCTGGCACGCGATCATCCGGCGCAATTACGGCTGCACCCACTTCATCGTCGGGCGCGACCATGCGGGTCCGGGCAAGGGCAGTGACGGCCAGCCATTCTACGGCGAATACGACGCCCAGGAGCTGGTTACGCGCCACGGCGAGGAGCTCGGCATCACCATGGTGCCGTTCCAGATGATGGTCTACGTCAAGGAGCGCGCGGAGTACGCGCCCATCGACGAGGTCGACGAGTCCCGCGAGACGATGCTCCAGATATCGGGCACGGAGTTCCGCCGGCGCATGCGCGAGGGGCTGGATATCCCGGACTGGTTCGGCTATCCGGAGGTGGTCGAGGAGCTGCGCCGGACGTTCCCGCCCAAGCACCTGCAGGGCGTGACCCTCTTCTTCACGGGGCTCTCCGGTTCGGGCAAGTCCACCGTCGCCAACGCGGTGATGGCCAAGCTCATGGAGCTGGGCGGTCGCCGGGTGACCCTGCTCGACGGCGACCTGGTGCGCAAGAACCTCTCCAGCGAGCTCGGTTTCTCCAAGGAGCACCGCGACCTCAACATCCAGCGTATCGGCTTCGTCGCCAGCGAGATCGCCAAGAATGGCGGCATCGCCATCTGTGCGCCGATCGCGCCGTACGCGGCGACCCGGCGCCAGGTCCGCGGGATGGTGGAGGAGGCCAACGGCGGCTTCGTCGAGGTGCACGTGGCGACCCCGCTGGAGGTCTGCGAGGCGCGGGACCGAAAGGGACTCTATGCCAAGGCGCGTGCCGGTATCATCAAGAACTTCACCGGTATCGACGACCCCTATGAGGCCCCGGAGTCCCCGGAACTGGTGCTGGACACCACGGACTCGACGCCGGACGAGGCGGCCCAGGAGGTCATCCTCAAGCTCGAGCAGCTCGGCTACATCAGCCTGCGCTAGCCGGGCGCGGTCGGATATCCCCGGGGGGCGCCGCCCCCCGGTGGCAGTCGCGTCCCGCGGCCTTCGCCTGGTAGAGCGCGGAGTCGGCGCGCATGATCACGCTCTCCAGCTCCACGTCTTCCACGCCGGCCGTGGCCACGCCCACGCTGATCGTCACCGGGATGTCCATGCCCTCGAAGGGCAGTGCCTCTCCGCGAATGCGCTGGGTCAGCCGTGCCGCGATCTCCTCGGCGGCGCCGCTGCCGGCATCCGGCAGGCCAATCAGGAACTCATCCCCACCCACCCGTGCGATCAGGTCGCCGGGCCGGATAACCCCCTCGATCTGCCGCGCGACCCAGCTGAGCACCCGGTCGCCGGCGGTATGGCCGAAGCCGTCGTTGATCTGCTTGAACTGGTCCACGTCGAGCAGCAGCACCGACAGCCGGCTGTGTCCCTGCCGGGCCCGCTGGTGGAGTCGCCCGAGCTGCAGCAGTGCCGTGCGCCGGTTGCACAGGCCGGTGAGATCATCGGTGGTGGCGAGCCGCCGGAGCTCTTCTTCCAGGGCCTTGCGCTCGGTGACGTTGAAGGCCACCCACAGGACCACGGGTTCGTCCGCCTCGTAACCGGGCAGCGGCAGCACCCGGCCGTCGAACCACTGCGGCGTGCCGGCCCGAGGCGAGCGCCGGCGCTCGTTGTCGAGACTGCGTACCTGACGGGCGCTCAGCGTGTACTCCACGCGCTGCAGCTCGCCGCTGCCGAGCGCACGGTGTACCACGTCGAGGAAGTGGTCGGCCGTCTCGGCCGGCAGTACCTCATGGAGGGTGTGACCGGTGAGGCCGCGGCCGTCCTCATAGAGGCGTTCGTCGACCCCGCCGATCACCTCCAGATAGCGGCCGCGGCGGTCGATGACGAAGGAGATGTCGGGAAACGCGCCGAGCACCGCCTCCAGCTGGCGGTTCCGCCGCGAGGTCGCGTCCATCTGTGCCCCTTCTTCCCTGTCGCAGCTTTGCCATGCACCCGAATGCACCGGAGCGTCCCCCGTTTCTGGTCTACATCGCCAGTGTAGCCTCCCGGCGACGTCCCGCCGGGGCAGCGCCCGGCGGGACGTCACCGGTGGCCCGATGAAGGCCGGGGAAAGCCGGATGAATGCCCCGCCGCGGGGATGGCTGTGCGCTGGTGCGGCGCGGTATCGTTGCATCGCCCGAAGTATTTTCCGGACAGGGATGGAATTACACCGATGAGCGATGAAACCGTCAGTCCCCGCGTCGCCGTCCTCGGTCTCGGCTACGTGGGTCTGCCGCTGGCCGTGGCCTTTGCGCGCCACTATCCGGTCGTGGGCTTCGACGTGAAGCGCGCCCGGGTCGAGGCGCTGCATGAAGGCCGGGACGATACCCGCGAGGTCTCGCCGGCGGAGCTGGCGGAGGCCGATGGGCTCACGATCACCGATGACCTCGAGGCGCTGCGCGACTGCAACGTCTATATCGTGACCGTGCCCACCCCCATCGACAGCGGCCGCCAGCCGGATCTGTCCCCGCTGCGCGCGGCCAGCGAGACCGTGGGCCGGGTGGTCTCGCCGGGGGATGTGGTGATCTACGAGTCGACCGTTTATCCGGGCGCCACCGAGGAGGTGTGCGTGCCGGTGATCGAGCGCACCTCGGGGCTGGCGTTCAACCGCGACTTCCACGCGGGCTACAGCCCGGAGCGGATCAACCCCGGCGACCGCGCCCACCGTGTTACCGATATCGTCAAGGTCACCTCCGGCTCCACACCGGAGATCGCCGATTTCGTGGACGCCCTCTACGCGCGGGTGATCACCGCCGGTACCCACCGGGCGAGCAGCATCCGGGTCGCGGAGGCGGCCAAGGTCATCGAGAACACCCAGCGCGACGTCAACATCGCGCTGGTCAACGAGCTGGCCATCCTGTTCGAGCGCATGGGCATCGACACCCAGGAGGTGCTGGCGGCGGCGGGGACCAAGTGGAACTTCCTGCCGTTCCGCCCCGGCCTGGTGGGGGGGCACTGCATCGGTGTCGACCCCTACTACCTGACGTTCAAGGCCCAGCAGATGGGGCATCACCCGGAGATGATCCTGGCCGGGCGGCGCATCAACGACGGCATGGGCGGCTACGTGGCGGCCCAGGTGGTCAAGCTGCTGACCAAGCGCAAGCAGCCGGTGGTTGACGCCCGCGTCCTAGTGCTGGGGCTGGCGTTCAAGGAGAACTGTCCGGACCTGCGCAACACCCGGGTGGTGGATATCATCGCCGAGCTCGAGGACTATCACGCCCACGTGAGCGTACACGACCCGGAGGTCGTCGCCGCGGAGGCCGAGGCGGAGTACGGCATCCGTCTGGTCGGCGAGCCGGAGCAGGGCGGTTACGACGCCGTGGTCCTCGCGGTCGCCCATGACCGCTTCCGCGAGCTCGGTGCGGATCTGCGCGGCCTGCTCCGCCCGGGCGGGGTGCTCTACGACATCAAGGGGGCGCTGCCCCGTGACTGTGTCGACGGCCGCCTCTGAGCGGCCGCCGGCGCAACGCCATTCTCTGAGACAGCAACGGGAAGACCATGAAGGTACTCGTCACCGGCGCGGCCGGGTTCATTGGCTATCACGTCGCCGAGCGGCTGCTCGCCCGCGGTGACGAGGTCGTCGGCCTCGACAACCTCAACGACTACTACGACGTCACGCTCAAGCAGGCGCGCCTGGCCCGCCTGGAGGGGGCCGACGGTTTCCGGTTCGTGCGCCTCGACGTCGCCGACCGCGACGGCATGGCCGCGGTCTTCCGCGAGGGCTTCGACCGGGTTATTCACCTGGCCGCCCAGGCGGGGGTGCGCCACTCGCTGGAGGACCCCCACGCCTACGTGGATTCCAACGTGGTCGGGTTCATGAACATCCTGGAGGGGTGCCGGTACAACGACGTCGGCCACCTCGTTTACGCCTCCACCAGCTCGGTCTACGGCTCGCACACGAGCATGCCGTTCTCAGAGCACGACCCCGTCGATCATCCCCTTGCCATCTACGCGGCCACGAAGAAGGCCAACGAGCTGATGGCCCACAGCTACAGCCACCTGTTCGGGCTGCCCACCACCGGGCTGCGCTTCTTCACCGTCTATGGACCGTGGGGGAGGCCGGACATGGCGCTGTTCAAGTTCACGCGGGCGATACTCGCCGGCGAGCCCATCGATGTGTTCAACCATGGTCACCACCAGCGCGACTTCACCTTCGTCGACGACATCGCCGAGGGGGTGGTCCGTGCCTGCGACCACGTCGCCGCCGCCAACCCGGACTGGGACAGCGACCGCCCGGACCCGGCGAGCAGCGCCGCGCCGTACCGCGTCTACAACATCGGCAATAACCGGCCGGTGGAGCTGATGCGCTACATCGAGGTGCTGGAATCGTGCCTGGGCAGGAGTGCGGAGAAGCGCATGCTGCCGATGCAGCCGGGGGACGTGCCGGACACCTACGCGGACTCCTCGCTGCTGGATCAGGCCGTCGGCTACCGTCCCTCGACGAGCGTTGAAGAGGGCGTGGCGCGTTTCGTGGACTGGTACCGGGATTACTATCGCGTGTGAGCCGCGTTACGGGTTGTTGACCGCTCGTCAGATGTGGCTATAATGCGCGCTCTCTTGTCGGGCGAAGGGTCTGGTGAGGGGCGCCCCGGAGGCGGTTTTCGGACTGGAAGTTACGGGGCGTTGACAGGTATTCAGGATGCACTAGAATGCCTGTTCCCGGTTGGGGCGAAGGCGACGAGCCGAGGCCCTGACGGGGCGGAACAAAGGGGTTGACGCGGCATTCAGGCGCTGTAGAATACGCGCTCTTCGCCGCTTCAAGGCGGCCCTGAAGCTCTTTAACAATACGGATCAGATGGCTTGTGTGGGTGCTTGCGTCGCTGGTGTTGACCGGC
>NZ_JBHFPQ010000022.1:0-69358 GCF_041949875.1 Arhodomonas sp. KWT2 | reverse complement strand
GGCACGGGCGTTCGTGAACTGGCTGGTGCGGCTCTGCAAGCTCGACGCCCAGCTGCTGGGGCGCCCGGAGCCGATGACGCTGGCCGGCTTCCCGCTCAGCCACGACTTCCTCGGGCTGTTCGACACGGTGGCCTCGGTGGGGCTGGCGAACCTGAGCGTGATCGCCGACGGCCACGGCGGCTGGGCCGACGCCCAGCGCGCGCTGCGCGTGCCGCGCGAGGCCGGGCGCTGCCTGCACCTGGTCGCCGCCCACGAGAACCGGCGTTCCTTCCCGCTGGATTCCATCCACGTGGGCGATGAGCTGCCCGCCAACGGCAAGGAGCTCGTCTACCCCGGCGTGCACTCCGACATCGGGGGCGGCTACCGCCCGGGGGACCAGGGCAAGGGCACCGAGGAGCTGGGCGCCGATATGCTCTCGCGCCTGCCCCTGGCGGAGATGTACCGCCAGGCGCGGCTCGCCGGCGTGCCGCTGAAGCTCGAGCACGCCGAGCCCGACGTGCAGGACGGCTACAAGATCACCCCCCGCACCATCGCCGACTTCAACGCCTACCTGGACGTCTTCGAGACCCGCAGCGGCGGCACGGCGGCGATCGTGCGCGAGCACTGGCGCCGGGCCATCGAGTGGCGGGTGCACCTGCACCGCCACGGCGGCATCGCCGCGCTCACGAGCTATCAGCGTGCCTCGACGCTCTCCCGCAACCGCCTCGCGAGCGCCTGGGCCGCCTTCGGCGAGGAGCTGGCGAGCTTCCGGCGATGGCGCGGCTTACACCGGCGCTGCTTCACCACTCCGGACGCCGCCCCGCAGCAGCCGCCGGCCGAGCGCGGCCGCACCACGTTCCTGCAAACGCTCATGACGATGCCCGATTTCAGCAGCCTCGCCTGCCTGGCCACGCCCCTGCCCGTGCTGATCCTCGACCGCTTCCCCAACGGCCTCGACCCGTCGCTGGACGGGGACTGGCGGCGCATCGACGGCTTCTTCGACACGCTCGCCCGCCCGCCGGCCGCGGTGGCCACGCTCATGGATCACTACGTCCACGACGCCATCGCCGGCTTTCTCGCCGACGATCGCACAGAGGTGATCGGCCACCTCAAGGACCTGGTGCGGTACAAGCAGCTGCTCGACGGCGACGAGCGCTTTGCCCTCAATGCCCGGCGCCTCGGCATCTCGCTCAGCGACGAGGAGCAGGGCTACGCCGCCTACTACGAGCGCACCGGGCGAATACCCCCCGGCATGCCCGTCGACGCCCGCGAGCCGTCCTGGCTCGGCGCCGGCTACCTGCGCTCGCGCCGCATCTACGCCGGCGCCGATGATGTGCTGCTGACGGCGCAACATTCTGCGGCCGACGGCGAAGTCGCATAGGCGGAACGCGGCTGCGGTGCGTGCGCGGGGGCGTCAGCCACTGGATACCGTGTCCCGCCGGGGTGCTGCATCGGTGCCGTCACTGATGGCGGACCGCCGCGCGGGTGGTGCGCATGTAGGCCATGACCAGTGCGAAGTAGCCCAGGCTGGTGACCAGCTCGGCGATGCCGAGCCAGCGCTGCGGGGGCGGCGCGCTGGCCGCCAGAGTGGCGTGGATGAAGTAGGCGAGCACCAGCAGACTGCTCCACGCCAGGGTATAGCGCCGGCGGCGCAGCAGCCCGCGCAGGGGCAGCAGCCACGGTGCGACGATCACGATCAGCAGCGGGGCGCGCAGCGCCGGGGGCGGCGGCGAGAGCCACAGGTACCAGCTCATCAGCAGTGCGAACTGGGCGGTCCAGGCGACGAGTACGCCGCGGTAGAGCGCGTCGCCGCGGCTCATGCGCGCCCCCGCTCCAGGGTGACCGCGGCGTCCGCGAGGCGGGCGCCGAGTGCCCGGCACAGCCGTGCCTCGTCGTCGTCGAGGGGGCGGTCACTGTCCGGGCCGGCATAGTGGCTCGCCCCGTAGGGGGTGCCGCCGGTGGTGGTCTCGCGCAGGGCGGATTCGGTATAGGGCAGCCCCACCAGGTACATGCCGTGGTGCAGCAGCGGCAGCATCATGCTGGTCAGGGTGGTTTCCTGGCCGCCGTGCATGGACGCGGTGGAGGTGAATACCGCTGCGGGCCGGCCGGCGAGGGTGCCGCCCAGCCACAGGTCGGAGGTCCCGTCGAGGAGGTACTTCAGCGGCGCCGCCATGTTGCCGAAGCGCGTGGGGCTGCCCAGTGCGAGGGCGTCGCAGGCGGCGAGCTCATCGCGCTCGACATAGGGCGGCCCGCTGGCCGGGATGTCGTCCGCCACCGCCTCACAGACGGTGGAGACCGGGGGCACCGTGCGCACGCGCGCACTGGCACCGGCAACCGACTCCACGCCGTGGGCGATCTGTTCCGCCATCGCGGCGGTGGCGCCGAAGCGGCTGTAGTAGAGGATGAGGACGTCGGCCATGGCTTGCTCGGACCTTCTCCGGTGTGGGCGGCCGGGCGTTGTCGCGGCCCGGCGCAGTATCGCAGCATCGTTGGCGCGGGGTACCCGTCGGCGGGCTCAGTCGAGGACCGAGAGCGCGTTCTCCGGCGGGCGCCCGAGTGCCGCGCGGCCGTTGGCCACCACGATGGGGCGCTCGATCAGCCGGGGATGCTCGTTCATGGCCCGGATCAGTGCATCGCGGTCGAGCTGCCCGTCGTCCAGTCCCAGTTCCCGGTACTCGCGCTCGCGCTTTCGCATGAGCGCCCGCGGCTCGAGGCCGAGCTGGTCCAGCAGGGTGCCCAGTTCGGCGGGGGACGGCGGTGTCTTGAGGTACTCGACGACCTCCGGCTCCACGCCGCGCTCGCGCAGCAGCGCGAGGGTCTCGCGGGATTTGCTGCAGCGGGGGTTGTGGTAGATGCGCACGGGGCTGGTGCTCATGCCCGATCCTCCTGCGGTGTCTGCTTCGCTACAATGGCACGCAGTCTGGCTAGGGATCGTTACGAAGGCAACGGCCTGTGTCCGGACCGGCGGAAACAGATGAAATCGACGGGAGGCAATGATGGAGAACCGGGCCTGGCGGGTATACGGCCGTGTCCAGGGCGTGTTCTTCCGGGCGTCGGCCCGGCAGGAGGCGCTGCGCCTCGGGCTCGACGGCTACGCCCGCAACCTGCCGGACGGCAGTGTGGAGGTCGCGGCCCGTGGCGAGGCGGCGGCGCTCGACGCGCTGGCGCAGTGGCTGCGCGACGGACCACAGCATGCGCGGGTGTCTGCGCTCGAGCCCGTGACGCCGCCGTCACGCATCGACGAGGGCTTCGACACGCTGTGAGGGGCCCCACGCGGCGCTCGCTTTACGCGGATTCCAAGACGTGGAAACATAAGCCGCCGGCGAACTGACCACCGATTCGCCGGCCGGCAGCGGCCTGCCACTGCCGGCTGGAACTGTCTCGAGAGGGGAAAGATGAAGACGAAGCTTCTACTCGCGGCCGGCGTGATGCTGGCAATGGCGGGCGCGGCGCACGCTGCCGGCGATCCCGCCGCCGGGGCGGAGAAATCAGCCACCTGCCTGGGCTGTCACGGTGTCGACGGCTACCGTAACGCCTATCCCGCCTATCACGTGCCGAAGCTCGGCGGCCAGCATGCGCAGTACATCGTATCCGCGCTGAAGGCCTACAAGAGCGGCCAGCGCGAGCACGTCACCATGCAGGCACAGGCCTCGAGCCTGAGCGAGCAGGACATGCAGGATATCGCGGCGTACTTTGCCCAGGTCGGCGCGGACAAGTGACGGGGAGGGGATGATGAACAGACTGCTTATCGGACTCGCCGCCACGGCGCTGCTCGCCATGACCACCCAGGCCGGGGCGATACCGCCGGGTAGCGCAAAGGACGGCAAGCCCAAGGCCCAGGTGTGCATGTCGTGCCATGCGCCGGACCTCAATAATCCGGCGTTCCCGAAGATCGCCGGCCAGCACGCGGACTACCTGTTCCACGCGCTCCAGGCCTACAAGAGCGGCAAGCGGCAGAACCCGGTCATGGCCGGGCAGGTCGGCTCGCTGTCCAGGGAGGACATGGCGGACCTGGCGACGTACTTCTCGACGCTCGACGCCGGCCTCGAGACCCTGCCGCGCAAGTGAGCGGGGTGGACGGCCTGCGTTCGCTGCTCATCCTCGCCCACGGCAGCCGCCGCGAGGCCTCCAACGACGAGGTCCGCGGCCTGGCCACCGCCGTGGCCGCGAGGATGGACGGTCGCTACGACCGTGTCGGCTGCGCGTTCCTGGAGCTCGCCGAGCCGGACATCGCCGCCGCCATTGAGCGGGAGATTGAGGTGGGCTGCGACGAGATCGTCTGCCTGCCGTACTTCCTCTCGGCGGGCCGGCACGTGGCCGAGGACATCCCCGCCATCATCGAGGCCGCGCGTGAGCGCCATCCCGGCGTGCGCGTGAGCCTGGAGCGCTACCTGGGGGCGCAGAACCGCCTGGCCGCGCTGATCGCGGACGTGGTGCCGTAGCACGTCCGCGCGTTGGGGGCCGGTCACTCCGTCCCGCCGGACTCCAGCATCGCTGCATAGCCGTCCCGGAAGCCGGGGTAGCGCAGGCGGTAGCCGCTGTCGTGGAGGCGGCGGTTGCGGCAGCGCCGGCCCATGCCGGCGCCGTCACGGGCCTCGCGGGGCGGCGGCGGGCAGCCCATCCGCTGCGCCAGCCAGTCCATCACGGTGCACTGGGTCGCGGGCTCGTCGTCGACCCCGATATACCGCCGCTCCGGTCCGGCGAGGCGGGCGAGGTGGGCGAGGAAGCCCACGCAGTCGGCCTCGTGGATGCGGTTGGTCCAGCGCGGCGGCTCGTCCCGGCAGGCGGCCCCCTCGCGCACCCGCCGCAGAAGCCGGCCGCGACCTGGCCCGTAGATCCCCGCGAAGCGCACCACCGTCGCCGGCCAGGGCGCGCCGAGGGCCACCGCCTCGGCATCCAGCAGACGTCGTCCGGAGAAGCGTTGCGGCTCGGTGGGGCTGTCCTCGTCCACCCAGCCGCCGTCGTCCTGGCCGTACACGCCGGTGCTGGAGACGAAGCACTGCCACGCCGGCGAGGCGCCGTTGATCTGCAGTGCCTCGATCAGGTTGCGCTGGCCGAGCACGTAGGCCTCGCGGTAGCCCTCGTCGGTATAGGCGGGGGGCGTGGCGATGTAGAACACCGCCTCCGGCCGCCGGCCCCGCAGTGCAGCGGCGAGGCCGTCGGGGTCGGTGAGGTCGGCGGCAACGGGCTCGATCTCCGCCGGCAGGGCGTCGGGCCGGCGGCGCAGGCCGAGCACGCGGCTCCCGTCGCCGGCCAGTGCGAGGCCGAGCTGCCGGCCGATACGTCCGCAGCCGGCGATGAGGACCTCGCGAAAGGGGGGATGCGGCATGGTTACCTCGTGGCTGACGGGCGGTCCGCCAATGTTATCGCGGAGCGTGTATGACAGCACAGCGGCTCGCGCGTATGCGCGCGACACTGGACGGGCGCGCCAGCCGGACCAGCCGGGGGCGGCAAGCCCCATAACCTCTCGGCGATCCTGCGCACCAGCGATGCGGTGGGGGTGGCCGAGGCGCACGCGGTGACCCCGCGGGGGCAGGATGTCGCGGGGCACCGCCGCCGGCACGGTATCGATTACCCGGTGCTGGACGCGCAGGACGATGTCACCGGGCCGTTGCCCCCTGCGCACGGACCGGGCGTCCTGGCACGGGCCAGCTACTGGGGGTGCCAGCGCCGGCGCAGGGCGCGG
Organism: Arhodomonas sp. KWT2; assembly: GCF_041949875.1. Taxonomy (NCBI): domain Bacteria; kingdom Pseudomonadati; phylum Pseudomonadota; class Gammaproteobacteria; order Chromatiales; family Ectothiorhodospiraceae; genus Arhodomonas; species Arhodomonas sp. KWT2. Next base: position 63,693 of record NZ_JBHFPQ010000022.1, on the reverse strand, counting down.
AATACACGCTCCGGGTACCACGTCTGACCCAGGCTGCCGTTGTAGCGGGCCAGTGCGCGGGTGAGGTTGCCGTTCTCGATGTTCAGGTAGTGGCGGAGGATGGTGCAGCCCATGCGCAGGTTGAGCGCCGGTCGGAAGAGGTTGCCGTCCGGGCGGTCGAGTTCGTCGAGCCAGAACGGCATGATCTGCATGTAGCCGCGGGCCCCGGCGCTGGAGATGGCGAAGCGGCGGAAATCGCTCTCGACGTCGATCAGCGCGAGCACCCATTCCGGCTCCAGGTCTGCCCGGCGGGCCTCGTAGTGCACCAGCTTGAGCAGCCGCAGGCGCCTGTCGGGGTCGGGGATGCGCCGGCGCAGCCGGGTGGACATGTCCATCAGCCACACCTCGGCGTCGAAGCGGTTCGCGAAGCTGTCACTGCCCTCCAGTGCCCGCTCCAGGGCCTGGCGCAGGGCGGGGTCCGGGCGCTGGCCGGAATCGGCGGCATCGGTGGCGTGCGCGCCCCCGGCCACCAGGCCGAGGGCCAGCACGACGATCAGCCCCAGTCGCCGCCGCACCCCCATCGGCGGTCCCTCAGGCGCAGCGTCGGCGCAGCTCGTCGACGACGCCGTCCAGCGCCAGCGCCTCGCTGTCCGCGGCGCGGCGGTGGCGGTATTCCACCGTGCCCTCGTCGAGGCCGCGGTCGCCAATGACCAGCCGGTGGGGGATGCCGATCAGCTCCATGTCCGCGAACTTCACGCCGGGACGCGCCTCGCGGTCGTCCCAGAGGCAGTCGATGCCCGCCGCGCGGAGTTCGTTGTAGAGCCGCTCGGCGGTCTCGGCCACGCGTGCCGACTTGTGCGCGTTGATGGAGACGATGCCCACGCGGAACGGCGCCATCGGTTCCGGCCAGATGATGCCGCGCGCGTCGTGGTTCTGCTCGATGGCGGCGGCCACCACACGGGAGACGCCGATGCCGTAGCAGCCCATGTGCATGGGTGTGTTCTCGCCGTTCTCGTCCAGCACCGTGGCCTCCATGGCCTCGCTGTACTTGGTACCGAGCTGGAAGATGTGACCGACCTCGATGCCGCGCTTGATCTCCAGGGCGCCGTCGCAGCGCGGGCAGCCCTCGCCGGCACGCACGGTGCGCAGGTCCGCGGTCTCCGGTGCCGGGGTGTCCCGGCCCCAGTTCAGGTTGATCCAGTGCCAGTCGGCGCGGTTTGCGCCGGAGGAGAAGTTGGTGCTCGCCGCGGCGCGGTGGTCCACCAGGGTGCGCAGGCCGGCGGGCAGGTCGACGGGGCCGATGAAGCCGCGGGGCACGCCGGTGGCCTCGAAGGCCTCCCCGGGCTCGGCGAGTCGGACCTCCTCGGCGTCCAGCGCGTGGGCGGCCTTGACCATGTTGAGCTCGTCGTCGCCGGCGACGAACAGCACCGCGGGGACGCCGTCGGCCATCACGACCACGCTCTTGACCACCCGCTCGGCGCCGATGCCCAGCATCTCCGCCTGCTCGGCCACGGTCTCGATGCCGGGCGTCGCCTGCTCCTCCGCCGCGGCGGGGGGCAGGCTCTCCGGCATCGCCGGGCGGCTCGCGGCGAGCTCGGTGTTGGCGGCGTAGGTGCAGCGCTCGCAGGCGGCGATCTCGTCCTCACCGGAGTCCGCGAGGACGTGGAACTCCTCGGAGACACTGCCGCCGATGGCCCCGGAGTCCGCGGAGACGGGGCGGAAGTCCAGTCCCAGGCGTTCGAAGATGCGGGTGTAGGCGCCGCGCATGTCCTGGTAGGTCTCCTCCAGCGATCCGGGGGTCATATGGAAGGAGTACGCGTCCTTCATGATGAACTCCCGCGAGCGCATGACGCCGAAACGCGGACGGATCTCGTCGCGGAACTTGGTCTGGACCTGGTAGTAGGTCAGCGGCAGCTGGCGGTAGCTGCGCAGCTCCCGGCGGAGCAGGTCGGTGATGACCTCCTCGTGGGTGGGGCCGAAGCAGAATTCGCGCTCGTGACGGTCGGTGATGCGCAGCAGCTCCGGACCGTACTGGTCCCATCGCCCGGACTCCTGCCAGAGCTCCGCGGGCTGGATCGCGGGCATGAGCAGCTCCATGCCCCCGATGCCGTCCATCTCCTCGCGGACCACCTGCTCGACGCGCTTGAGCACCCGCAGGCCCAGCGGCTGCCAGGTGTAGAGGCCGGCGCCGAGGCGGCTGATCATCCCCGCGCGCAGCATCAGCTGGTGGCTGACGATCTCGGCGTCCGCGGGGGTTTCCTTGGCGGTGAACAGGGGAAAACGGCTGGCTCGCATGACTGGCTGGTGCCTCCGGGGCGTTGTTCGTTCTCGGGTGTGGGCCGGTGCGCGGTCAGCGCGCCGCGTCGTTGCCCTTGGCCGGGATGTCGCTGCAGTTCTTGTCGATGAACGCCTGCGCCTCCTTGCGCTGGGATTCGATCTCTTCGGCGCTGTAGCGTACTACCTCGCCGTCCGGGCGGCGAAAGCGCTGGTTGGGCGTGGCGTTGGTGAACGCCTCCAGGTTGTCCCGGGCGGCCTGGCATTGCTGTCGCATCCAGTCCGGGTCCGGGGTGCCGCGCTCCGGCTTCCTGTCGGCGTCGTCACCGGCGGTCTGCGACGGGGCGGCGGATCCCTCCTTTGCGGTATCGCCGGGCTGCCCCTTCCCCTTGCCGGCACCGGGCACGCGGACCTCGCGGGCGTCTCTGCCCTGGGGTGGCTGGCTGCCGTAGTGGACCTCCCCGTCGGCGTCGGTCCACTTGTAGACGGCTGCCGATGCGGCGGCCGGGACGCCCAGCGCGAGGGCGAGCAGGATTGCGGTCCAGCGCATGCCGATTCTCCTTTCGTATTCAATTACCGCCATTATCCGGCTGGTGCCGCCGTGCTCAACCGTCAGTGAGGGCGCGCGGTTCCACGCTTGACGCCATATCCGGTGCCGAGTAGGTTTTCCGGGTTTCCCATGCGTGAGACCGTGGGGCCGGAGCCATGCGCCGACCCCCTGGCGTATTCTTTCTGGTAGGCATCATGCGGCATATCATATCCATTCTCGTGGTGAACGAATTCGGGGCGCTGGGGCGCATTGCCGGACTGTTCACCGCGCGAGGCTACAACATCGAATCGCTTACCGTCGCGCCCACCGATGATGCCACGCTCTCGCGCATGACGCTGGTAACCATCGGCGATGACCAGATCATCGAGCAGATCATCAAGCAGCTCAACAAGCTGCTGGACGTGGTCAAGGTCCTGGACATCACCGAGGCCGAGCACATCGAACGGGAGATGATGCTCGTCAAGGTCCAGGCCGCCACCAACGATGCGCGCGAGGAGTTCAAGCGCCTCACGGATATCTTCCGCGGGCGTGTCCTCGACGTCACCGAGAAGACCTACACCATCGAGCTCACGGGCACCAGCAGCAAACTGGACGCCTTCCTCGAGGTCATCGGGCGCAAAACGCCCGTCGAGGTCGTACGCTCCGGCGTGATCGGCATCGCACGCGGCGACCGTCAGATGCGTATCTGATCCGCCGCCATCCCGTGCCCCGAACCGACCTGCCCCGGCCGGCCCGACGCCGTGTCGGCGGTCGTCAATCAAACAAGCGGTGACATCATGAAGGTTTTCTACGATAAGGATGCGGATCTCTCCATCATCCAGGGCATGAAGGTGGCCATCATCGGCTACGGCTCCCAGGGCCATGCCCATGCCAACAACCTCAAGGAGTCCGGCGTGCCGGTGGTGGTCGGCCTGCGCCAGGGCTCGGCGTCGGCGCGCAAGGCCGAGCAGGCGGGCCTGGAGACGGCGAGCATCGAGGATGCCTCCGCCAGCGCGGACCTGGTGATGATCCTTACCCCGGACGAGCACCAGGGCGCCATCTACCGCGAGCGCATCGAGCCCAACCTCAAGGAGGGCGCGGCGATCGCCTTCGCCCACGGGTTCAACATCCACTACGGCCAGATCGAGCCGCGCAAGGACCTCGACGTGATCATGATCGCGCCGAAGGGCCCCGGCCACCTCGTGCGCTCGACCTACACCGAGGGCGGCGGCGTGCCGTCGCTGATCGCCATCCACCAGGACGCCAGCGGCCGCGCCCGCGACGTCGCGCTGTCCTATTCGGTGGCGAACGGTGCGGGTCGTTCCGGCGTGATCGAGACCTCCTTCCGCGAGGAGACCGAGACCGATCTCTTCGGCGAGCAGGTGGTGCTCTGCGGTGGCATGACCGAGCTCATCATGGCCGGCTTCGAGACCCTGGTCGAGGCGGGCTACTCCCCGGAGATGGCCTACTTCGAGTGCCTGCACGAGACCAAGCTGATCGTCGACCTCCTCTACGAGGGCGGCATCGCGAACATGCGCTACTCCATCTCCAATACCGCCGAGTACGGCGACTTCACCCGCGGTCCGCGGGTGATCAACGAGGAGTCCCGCTACGCGATGCGCGAGATTCTCGAGGAGATCCAGAACGGCGAGTTCGCCAAGGAGTTCGTGCTGGAGAACCAGGCCAATGCGCCGCGTCTCAAGGCGATGCGCCGCAAGGCCGCCGAGCACCCCATCGAGGAGGTGGGCGGCCGCCTGCGCGAGATGATGCCCTGGATCCGTGCCAAGCAGCTGGTCGACCGGGAGCGCAACTAGCCCGCCCTGGTCCCCGCCGGGCCGCTCCACGGCGGTCCGGCGGACGGCGGGCGTTCACGCGCCGGCACGCGTGTGACGGACCTGCCGGCGACACACGCTTCCCGGCACGGTCCGGGAAGCGGTTACACAGGCGGGCCAGCGCCCGGGCGTTGCCGGCGCTCCGCGCTGGCAAGCCACGCGCCTGCCCGGTAGTCTGGGCAGGTGCGAATCCGCCCAGCCGAGAGGGCCATGAACGAGCACAACCCCCGCCCGCGACGTCGCGGTATCTACCTTCTGCCCAACCTGCTGACCACCGTCGCCCTGTTCTTCGGCTTCTACGCCGTGGTGGCGGCCAACAACGGTGCCTACCAGACCGCCGCCGTGGCCATCTTCGTGGCCATGGTCATGGACGGCATGGACGGGCGGGTGGCCCGGCTGACCAATACCCAGAGCGACTTCGGCGTGCAGTACGACAGCATCGCCGACATGGTCTCCTTCGGTGTGGCGCCGGCGCTGGTCATGTATCAGTGGGCGCTGCGCGACCTCGCCCAGCTCGGTGACACCTGGGGCAAGCTCGGCTGGCTCGGGGCGTTCGTCTACGCCGCCTGCGCGGGTCTACGCCTGGCGCGCTTCAATACCCAGGTCGGTGTGGCGGACAAGCGCTTCTTCCAGGGGTTGCCCAGCCCGGCCGCCGCGGCCACGGTCGCGGGCATGGTCTGGGCCGGCAACCGCCTGGAGTTCGGCGGCTGGGGTGCGGGGATCCCGGCGCTGGCGGTGATCGTCGCCGCCGGCATCCTCATGGTCAGCAATATCCGTTACTACAGTTTCAAGGAGATCGACTTCCGCTACCGGGTGCCGTTCATCGTGATCGTGCTCCTGGTGCTGGGGGTCGCGCTGTCGTCGGTGCACCCGCCGACGTTCCTGTTCATCGTCGCTCTGGGCTACATGGGGTCGGGCCCGGTGCTCACGGTGATCCTGCGACGGCGGCGCATGCGTGCGCGTCACCACCATCACCACCCGCCGCAGTGACGCGGTGGCGCCCGGGCGGGCGCGGCAACGGCCAGGGGGGCAGGCATGACCAGACGAGAACGCTCGACGAATTGCTCGGGGACCCGGTGACGTATGGGGGCCGGTGACCGCCAGCGTGTCTATCTCGAGCGCATGGGTATCCCGCTCTGGGTCCGTCGCGGCGGCAGCGGCGCGGCGTCCGACCCCGGGGAGGCGTGTCCCGGCGGGGGCGCTGAGTCCGCCTCCCCGGTGATGCCGGAATCTCCGTCGCCGATGGCCGAATCCCCGGTGGAGACGGGCATACCCGCTGCCGGCGCTTCCGAGCCGCCTGCCGCGGACGGTGGCGCCGCGACGCGGGAGACCGTTGCCGAACCGGCACCGGCGGGCGGGGGCGGTGCCGCGGAGGCGGAGCACGAGGCGGAGTGGACGGCGCTGCGCCGCGAGGTGGACCAGTGCACGGCCTGCCCCCTCTATCAGACGCGTACCCAGGCCGTGTTCGGGGTGGGCAGCCACGACGCCTCGCTGATGATCGTCGGCGAGGCCCCGGGAGCGGACGAGGACCGCCTCGGCGAGCCCTTCGTCGGCCGGGCCGGCCGGCTGCTCGACGAGATGCTGCGGGCCATCGGCCTTGCCCGCGAGCAGGTCTACATCACCAACATCCTCAAGTCCCGGCCGCCGAACAACCGCGACCCGCGCCCTGAGGAGATCGCGGCCTGCGAGGGCTACCTGCGCCGGCAGATCGAGCTGATCGCACCGTCGATCATGCTCGCCGTCGGCCGGGTCTCGGCGCAGTACCTGCTCGATTCGGACCGCCCGCTGGGGCGCCTGCGCGGCCGGTGGCACGAGTACGGTCCGCGCCGCACGGCCCTGCTGGTGACCTACCATCCGGCCTATCTCCTGCGCCGGCCGGTGGAGAAGCGCAAGGCCTGGGCGGACCTCAAGCAGGTCCATGGGCGGTTGCGGGAGCCGGGGTCGTGAGTGCCGGGCGCTCGGCACTGCTTTCGGTAATCCGGCCCATGGAGGAGTCGGACATCCCCGAGGTGGTACGCATCGAGCAGCTCGCCTACGACTACCCGTGGACGCCCGGCATCTTCCGCGACTGCCTGCGCATGCGCTACGACTGCAGCGTGCACCTGGATCGCGGCGAGATCGTGGGCTATCTCCTGGTCACCGCCGCCGCCGGCGAGGCCCACGTGCTCAACCTGGCCGTCGATCCGGAGCGTCGTGGCGAGGGCTTCGCCCGCCGGCTGCTCCACTACGGGATCCGCAAGGCCCGGCGTACCGGGGTCGAGGCGATCTTCCTCGAGGTGCGGCCGACCAACACGGCGGCGCTGCGACTCTACCTCAGTGAGGGCTTCCGCCAGGTCGGCCGGCGCCGCGATTACTACCCCGCCGAGACCGGCCGGGAGGACGCCCTGGTGCTGCGTCTCGTCCTGGCCGGAGAGGACGCGTGAACCGCCGCGCGGTCACCGCCTGGGCCCTCTACGACTGGGCCAATTCGGCCTTTGCCACCGTCGTTATCGCCGGCTTTTTCCCCCTGCTGTTCCAGGACTACTGGAGCACCGACGTGGGCCCGGCGGCGAGCAATCTGCGCCTGGGTGGGGCGAGTGCCGTGGCGAGCCTGATGCTCATCGCCGTGGCGCCGCTGCTCGGTGCCATGGCGGACCGCCTGGGTGCACGCAAGCGGCTGCTGTTCACCTTCGCGGTCCCCGGCATGCTCGCCACCGCCGCGCTGGCCTGGGTGCCCGGCGGCGCCTGGATGTCCGCCGCGGCGCTGTATGTGTGTGCCTCGGTGGGGTTCATGGGCGCGAATGTCTTCTACGATGCGCTGCTGGTGAACGTCGCGCCGCCGTCCCGGTGGGACGCCGTCTCCGGTCTCGGTTACGGGCTCGGCTATCTTGGTGGCGGGCTGCTGTACCTCGGCTGCGTGCTGGCCGCGCTCAATCCGTCGGCGCTGGGTTTCGCCGACGCGGGCGCCGCCGCGCGGGCCGGGTTCGTGGCCACCGCGGTGTGGTGGGGCGTTTTCGCGCTACCGCTCGCACGGCGGGTGCCCGAGCGCCGCCGCCATCCCGAGGCCGGCGCGTGGCAGGCGGGCTGGCGCGAGCTCGCCGGCACGTTACGGCACCTGAGCGCGGTGCGTCCGGTGCTGGTCTTCCTGCTGGCTTACTGGCTCTATATCGACGCGGTGCACACCGTGATCCGCATGGCGGTGGCCTACGGCCGGGCGCTCGGCTTCGGCCGCGACGACCTCATCGTCGCGCTGCTGGTGGTGCAGTTCGTGGGCTTTCCGGCCGCGATCCTCTACGGCCGTCTGGGCGAGCGCTGGGGCCCGCGGCGTGGCATCTACGCGGGGCTGCTGGTGTACGCGGCGATCTGCGTGTGGGGGGCGTTCATCGAGTCGGCCTGGGAGTTCTACGTGATCGCCGTGCTGGTCGGGCTGGTGCAGGGCGGTGTCCAGGCCCTGAGCCGTTCGCTGTATGCACGGCTCATCCCGCCCGGGCGCGCCGGTGAGTTCTTCGGTTTCTACAACCTGCTCGGCAAGTTCGCGGCCGTGCTGGGGCCGCCGCTGTTCGGTGTGTTCGGCACGGTGTTCGGTAGCGTGCGTTTCTCCATGCTCTCGCTGATCGTGCTCTTCGCCGTCGGTGCCGCGGTGCTGGCGCGGGTGCCGGAGTCCGCCTTCCGGGCCGGTGACGGGTCGTGAGCCCGGCCCCGTTTGCCCGCTATAATGGCGACTCATTCCGAGAGGGAGACAGTGATGAGCGACGGTGAGCGCGAGCACAGCACGGACGCCGGCCAGGGGCGTCCGCCGTCCACGTGGCAGGTGATGAAGAGCGTCGCCGCGGCGGCGTTCGGCGTGCAGTCCGAGGCGGCCCGTCAGCGGGACTTCACCCGTGGCCGGCCCGGCACCTTCATCATCGCCGGCGCCGTGTTCACTGCGGTGTTCGTCGTCGCCCTGGTGGTCATCGTCAACCTGGTTCTCAGCGCGGCCGGCCACTGACCCCGAATTCCCCCGGGGTAGTGGGCGGCCTTGCCGTGCGCCCTTAATGAAGTAAAATACGTACTTCATTTAAAAGGCGCCACCGGCGCCACTGCCCTGGGGGATGTCCAGATGATGAAGAAAGCGATCGTGTTCACGGGGATGCTCGTCTTCGCCGCCGCCGTCAGCGCCAAGGGGGATCCGGCCGCGGGCAAGAGCAAGGCGGCGGTCTGCGCCGGCTGCCACGGCCAGGACGGCGTGTCGATCGCGCCGATGTATCCGAACCTCGCCGGCCAGAAGGAGCAGTACCTGGTCAACGCCATCACCGCCTACCGGGAGAAGCAGCGCACCGGGGGCAACGCCCCGACGATGTACCCCATGGTGGGCAGCCTGTCGGACCAGGATGTCCAGGATCTCGCCGCCTACTTCTCCTCTCTGCCCGCCGGCGGCAAGTAGATCCGGCACCGGGCGGGCCGGGCGCGCGTCGTCCGGCTCACCCCCGCACCAGCCCGGCGCGCACGTCGCCCAGGATCGCGATCCTGGGCACGATCCCGTCGGCCCGCGACTGCGCCTCGCGCACCAGGGCCTCGTCCTTCGCCTCCTCCGCCGTGCTCATCAGCGCCGCATAGAGCGCCTCCGTCGTCCGCAGTGCCGCGTCCACATGGCTCAACGGGGTGCCTGCGCTGCCGGGGGAGGCCGACGGTTCCCCGTCCGCATCCGTGTACAGGCGGGCCAGACGCGCCGCCGCGCCCTCCAGCCCCTGGTTCCGGCAGGCGGCGACGGCGGCGGCGAGCTGGCCGCGTAGCGTGGTCTCGCCGCTGTCCATGTACGCACGGAGCGCTCCGGTATCGGCGAACGCGCGGGTGCCGGGACCGATGCGTCGCCGCGCCCGCCGGCGTTCGAGGCGCAGCAGGGCGACGTGGCCGAGCTCCTCGTCGGCCATGCGCTCGGCGTACTCGCGTACGGCGGGCTCCTCCGCCTCGGAGGCGATGCGCACGTAGAAGGCGAAAGCCCGTTCCTCGTTGTGCACGGCGAGCTCCAGGGCCCGTAGCGGCGTCATCAGTGCCTCGCCGCCGGCGTCCGCAACCGCGTCCTCCGACAGCGACTCCGGCGACTGCCAGCGAAACCCCGGCAGCGAGTCCGTGTCGACGCCCTGCCGGCGGCCCCACTCGGCGATGCCGTGCTCGTGTTCGCGTTCCTGCTCCGCGAGGTCGGCGAAGACCCGGGCGAGGGCGGCGTTGCCGGCGGCGTGCATGCGTGCCGCCAGTGCGTCATAGCGACACGCGGCCTCCCGTTCCATGGCCGTGGCCAGGGCGAACAGTGCCGGCACACTGTCAACGGCCGGGAGGGCATCGAATTTGTATATTTCGTCCTTGTTCATTGATGTATCTCCAACACGTGACAACGATCGGAAAGCCCTGTCTATTCTGACCTAACGTGACCATGCCCACATGTTGACCTCGGTCAAGCGAATCATTGAATGACAAAAGTAGCATTGCATATACATTGAAATGAGCTGACGGCGACAGCCGTGACAGCCGGTGACGGAAGGTGACTTTCCCATGCGCGTGTCCCTGCCCGCTGCAACGACCCGGTTACTGGGCCTGTCCCTTGCCGTCGTTCTGCTTTGCCTGCTGCCCGGCGTCGCCGGTGCCTCGGCCTCCGCGCTGGGGCACTTCCTTGAGCGGGTGCAGCCGGGGCAGGTCTTCCCGGGGGCGGAGCGTTTCGGTCCGGTGCAGACCGACCCACCGGTAGCCCCGGTGTTCCGGGGCGGCGAGCAGGTCGGTTACGTGCTGCTCAACACCGACTACTCCCAGGCCATCGGCTACTCCAGCAAGCCCATCGACATCCTGGTCGGTGTCGACAATGACGGCATCGTCCGCGGTGCGCGGCTGGTGCAGCACCACGAGCCGATCGTGTTGATCGGCATCCCGGAGAAGCGTATCCGGGCGTTCCTGGACCAGTTCATCGGCTTCGACGCGACCCGCGGCACGGAGATGGAGGAGGCGGTGGACATCGTCTCCGGCGCCACGGTGACCGCCATGGTCATGGAGGACAGCACCCTCTGGGCCGCCAACCAGGTGGCCCGGCGCCTGGGCCTCGGTGACCTGGAGGCCGACGGCGGGGACGAGGGCGGCAGCGCACGGTCCGTGGACACGGAGGCCCCCGTGAAGGTGCGGGACTGGAGTGCCCTGACCGCGGACGGCTCGGTGGCTTCCATGCGGGTCACGGTGCGCGAGGTGAACAAGGCCTTCCGTGGGCTGGACAATCCCAAGGCCCGGCGGCGCCCGGAGAAGGGCCCCCAGGACGACACCTTCGTGCAGCTCTACACGGCGCTGGTGAGCGTGCCCACCATCGGGCGCTCGCTGCTCGGCGAGCACGGCTGGGACAACCTTCAGGCCCGGCTGGAGCCGGGCCAGCAGGCGATCCTCATCGCCGGGCGGGGCCGTTATTCGTTCAAGGGGTCGGGCTATGTGCGCGGCGGCATCTTCGACCGTGTCGAGATGGTGCACTCCGGCGGCACCACCCGTTTCCACGACTACCAGTACACCCGGGTGCGCGAGCTCGCGGCCGAGGGGGCACCGGAGCTCGAGGAGATCGGCGTGTTCGTCGTGCCCGCAGAGGCACACTTCGATCCGGTGCAGCCCTGGAAGCTGGGCCTGCTCGTCCAGCGGGCGACAGGCGCGCTGTCCAAGGTCTTCGTGAGCTTCGAGCTGGACTACCAGCTCCCCGAGCGCTACCTCACCCCCGCGCCGAAGGCGCCGGCGGCCGGAAGCGGCAACGGCGGCGCGGCGCCCGGGGCCGCGACCGCCCCCGGGCGCGGCAGCGACCTGTGGAAGCGGGTCTGGCAGGGCAAGCCGGTCAGCATCGGCATCCTCGCCGCGCTGCTCGCGGTGGTCACCGCCATCTTCTTCTTCCAGGGCACGATATCGCGGCGGCCGGCGTTGCGGCGCTGGCTGCGCTACGGCGTGCTGACGTTCGTGCTGGTCTGGCTCGGCTGGTGGTCGAACGCCCAGCTCTCGGTGGTGAACGTGTTTGCCCTCACCAACGCGGTGCTCACGGGCTTCAGCTGGACCTACTTCCTCATGGACCCGCTGGTGTTCATCCTCTGGGCGAGCGTCGCCGCGGCGATGATCTTCTGGGCCCGGGGGGCGTTCTGCGGCTGGCTGTGTCCGTTCGGCGCGCTCCAGGAGCTGACCAACCACATCGCCCGGTGGCTCGGCGTGCGCCAGATCCGCGTGCCGTTCGCGCTGCACGAGCGGCTGTGGCCGATCAAGTACGTGATCTTCCTGCTGCTGTTCGGCCTCTCGCTCTACGACCTCGCCCTCGCGGAGCGCTTCGCCGAGGTCGAGCCGTTCAAGACCGCGATCATCCTGAACTTCGTCCGCGACTGGCCGTACGTGGTCTACGCACTGACGCTGCTCTCGGTGGGGCTGTTCATCGAGCGCTTCTTCTGCCGCTACATCTGCCCGCTCGGCGCTGGGCTCGCGATCCCGGCGCGGCTGCGGACCTTCGAGTGGCTCAAGCGCTGGCCGGAGTGCGGCAGCCAGTGCCACCGCTGCGCCCGCGAGTGTCCCGTGCAGTCCATTCACCCCGAGGGGCACATCAACGTCAACGAGTGCATCTACTGCCTGCACTGCCAGGAACTCTACTTCGACGACCACCGCTGCCCGCACAACGTGACCCGCCGGCTCAAGCGCGAGCGCCGCCGCGCCCTGGGCCGGCGCGGGCGTGAGCAGGGGGGCGCGCAGCCGGCGGCCGCCGGCGCGGGCGCCGCGACCGTGCATTCCGTGGGCTGGGGGGAGACCCGCCGGTCCGGATCCGACCAATCGACACAGGAGAACGGGCAATGACCGACCAGAATCACAAACAGGGGCTCAGCCGCCGGGCCTTTCTCGGCGGGTCGACCCGGCTCGCCTCACTCGCGGGGCTGACCGGGATGACCGGCATCGGCGCCGGCTGGGCGCTGCAGCCGGGTACGGCACAGGCCGCCGACGCCGCCAACGTCGGCCCTGGCGAGCTGGACGAGTATTACGGCTTCTACTCCAGCGGCCAGACCGGCGAGGTCCGTCTCTACGGCGTGCCCTCGATGCGCGAGCTCATGCGCATCCCGGTGTTCAACCGCTGCTCGGCCACCGGCTGGGGGCGTACCAACGAGAGCCTGAAGGTCCTCCGCGACGGCCTCACCGAGGAGACCCGGGCCTACCTCGACGAGCACGGCGAGAGCCGGCACGGCGTGTGGGTCAACGGCGACGCCCACCATCCGCACCTCTCCTACAAGGACGGCGTCTACGACGGCCGCTACGTGTTCATCCAGGACAAGGCCAACCGCCGCATGGCCCGCATACGCTGCGACGTCATGAAGTGCGACAAGATCGTCGAGATCCCCAATGCGACCGCCATGCACGGCATGCGCCCGCAGAAGGTGCCGCACACGCGCTACGTCTTCGTCAACGGCGAGCACCGGGTGCCCGTGCCCAACGACGGCCGCGACCTGGACGACCCGAGCAAGTACCACGCGATCTTCACGGCGGTGGACGCCGAGAAGATGGAGGTCGCCTGGCAGGTCATCGTCGACGGCAACCTCGACAACAACGACTGCGACTACCAGGGCAAGTACACGTACTCCACCTGCTACAACTCCGAGGAGGGTACGACCCTGGAGGAGATGACCGCCCAGGAGCAGGACTGGGTGGTGGTGTTCAACATCAAGCGTATCGAGGACGCGGTGGCCGCCGGCAAGGCGGACATGATCGGCGGCGTGCCGGTGGTCGACGGCCGCCACGGCTCGCCCTACACCGCCTACATCCCGGTGTCCAAGAGTCCGCACGGCATCAACACCGCGCCGGACAAGCAGCACGTGGCCATCAACGGCAAGCTCTCGCCGACGGTCTCGCTGATGGACGTCACCCGCCTGGACGATGTCTTCGCCGGCAAGATCAAGCCCCGCGATGCCATCGTCGCCGAGCCGGAGCTGGGTCTCGGGCCGCTGCACACCGCCTACGACGGGCGCGGGAACGCCTACACCACGGCGTTCATCGACAGCCAGATCGTCAAGTGGGACATGGCCAAGGCCATCCGGGCGTACAACGGTGAGGACGTGAACCCCATCGTCCAGAAGCTCGACGTCCATTACCAGCCCGGCCACAACCACACCTCCATGGGCGAGACCCTGGAGGCGGACGGCAAGTGGCTGGTCTCGCTGAACAAGTTCTCGAAGGACCGTTTCCTCAACGTCGGTCCGCTCAAGCCCGAGAACGACCAGCTCATCGACATCTCCGGCGACGAGATGAAGCTCGTCCACGACGGGCCCACGTTCTCCGAGCCCCACGACATCACCATCGTGCGTGCCGATCTCATCCAGCCGAGGCAGACCTGGGACCGCAAGGACCCGATGTTCGCCGAGACCGTGAAGATGGCCGAGGCGGACGGCGTCAACCTCATGGGCGGCAACAAGGTGGTGCGCGACGGCAACAAGGTACGGGTGTACATGTTCTCCGTGGCACCGAAGTACAGCATGGACGAGTTCCGCGTGAAGCAGGGCGACGAGGTGACGGTCGTGGTCACCAACATGGATACCGTCGCCGACGTGACCCATGGCTTCACCATCGAGAACTACGGCCTGGCCATGGAGATCTCGCCCCAGCAGACGTCGTCGATCACCTTCACGGCGGATCGCCCCGGGGTCTACTGGTACTACTGCCAGTGGTTCTGCCACGCCCTGCACATGGAGATGCGCGGGCGCATGCTGGTCGAGCCGAGGGAGGCCTAGGTGCCGGTGCGCACGCCGGCGCCGGACCCCGACCGCCGGGCGGCATCGCCCGTCCGGTGGCTCGCCGGTCTGTGCCTGCTGGCCGTCGCGGTGGCGGCCTGGCCGGCCGCCGCGGCGTCGCTGGCCGAGCGCGTGCGCGATGCCGGGCCGGGGGCGGTGATCCACCTCGCCCCCGGCACCTATCACGGCCCGGTCACCATCGACCGGGCCCTGACCCTGGAGGGCGAGCCCGGGGCGGTGATCGTCGGCGACGGCGAGCACAGCGTCGTCACCGTGACCGCGCCGGACGTCGTCGTCCGCGGCCTCACCATCCGCGACTCCGGCAGGAGCCTGGCCGACATGGACGCGGGTATCACCCTGACCCAGGCGGCACGGGGGGCGGTGGTCGACGGCAATCGCCTGGAGGGCAACCTCTTCGGCGTCCACGTCGCCGGTGCGCCGGATGCGCTGGTGGCCAACAACGTCGTCATCGGCCTGCGCGGCCGCCACATGAGCGAGCGCGGCAACGGCGTGTATCTCTGGAACGCCCCGGGCACGCGGATCATCGGCAACCGCTTCCGCTACGGCCGCGACGGCATCTTCTCCACCACGAGCAAGCGCAACCTCTTCGCCGGCAACCGCTTCGAGGACCTGCGCTACGCTGTGCACTACATGTACACCAACGACAGCACCGTCCGGGACAACGTCTCCGTGGGCAACCACGCCGGCTACGTGATCATGTACTCCAGCCGCATCGCCATCCGGCGCAACGTCTCCCGCAACGACCGCGATCACGGGCTGATGCTGAACTTCGCCAACCACAGCGAGATCGCGGGCAACGCCGTCATCGACGGCAGGGGCAAGTGCGTGTTCATCTACAACGCCAACATCAACGTCTTCCGCGGCAACCGCTTCCGCGGCTGCGACATCGGTGTGCACTTCACCGCCGGCTCCGAGCGCAACACGCTCGTGGGCAACGCCTTCATCGACAACCGCACCCAGGTCAAGTACGTGGGTACGCGCAACGTGCGCTGGTCGAAGGACGGGCGGGGCAACTACTGGAGCGACCAGACCGCCTTCGACCTGGATGGCGACGGCATCGCCGACCAGCCCTACCGCCCCAACGGCCTGGTCGACCAGGTGATGTGGCGCACACCGGAGGCCAAGCTGCTGATGTCGAGCCCGGCGGTGCAGATGCTGCGCTGGATGCAGTCGGCGTTCCCCACCATCCGTCCCGGCGGCGTGGTCGACGAGGCCCCGCTGATGCACCCGCCGGCGCTGGCGCCCAACGTGGCCGCGGAGGTGGCGGAATGAGCGATGCCGTGATCGAGCTCCGGGGCGTGGAGAAGCACTACGGCCGGTTCCACGCCCTGCGCGGCATCGACCTCGCCGCCCGGGACGGGGAGCTGCTGGCGCTGCTCGGCCACAACGGCGCCGGCAAGACCACCCTGCTCAAGATCCTGCTCGGCCTGACCGGCGCCAGCCGCGGTCACGTGCGGGTGCTCGGCGAGCGCCCCGGCACGCCCGCCGCCGTCGCCTCGCGGGCGCGGATCGGCTTCCTGCCGGAGAACGTGGTCTTCGCCGGCGGCATGACCGGGCGCGAGGTCGCACGCACCCTGGCGCGGCTGAAGGGCCGGCCGGTGGCCGAGTCGGAGGCGCTGCTGGAGCGGGTCGGGCTCACGGATGCCGCCGCGCGGCCGGTGCGCACCTACTCCAAGGGCATGCGTCAGCGCCTCGGACTGGCCCAGGCACTGATCGGCCGGCCCCGTCTGCTGCTCCTCGACGAGCCCACCACCGGCCTGGATCCGGTGCTGCGAAGGACGTTCTACGCCATCCTCGCCGAGCTCCGGGGCGAGGGCACCACGATCCTCGTGTCCTCCCACGTGCTCGCGGAGATGGAGCTGCACACCGATCGCGTCGCGATCATGCGCGGCGGCGAGCTCACCGCCTGCGACACCCTGCCGGGCCTGTGCAGCGCCGCGGGCCTGCCGGTCCGGGTGCGGGTGCAGCCCGGCGACGGCGCCGCGGCGCAGTGCCTGTTCGAGGGCACCTGGCCGGCCCGGCGCCAGGCGAACGGCGGGGTGGAGCTGCAGATCGCCGCGGACGAGAAGATGCCCGTGCTGCGCTGGCTCGGTGGACTGCCGGACGGCGCGGTGACGGACGTGGGTATTCACACGCCGAGCCTGGACGAGGTGTATGCCCACTTCGCCAGTGCCGAAGGGGAGGGCGCATGAGGGGCGTTCTGGTGATGGCCGGCCGGGAGATCCGTGCCGGGCTGCGCAACCGCTGGGTGGTGGCGGCGACCGGCGTGCTCGCCGTGCTCGCGCTGGTGCTGGCGTTCCTGGGCAGCGCCCCCGCCGGCGAGGTGGGCGCGGACGCGCTCACGGTCAACGTCGTGTCGCTGTCGTCGCTGTCCATCTACCTGCTGCCGCTGATCGCGCTGATGCTGAGCTACGACGCCATCGTCGGCGAGGCGGAGAACGGCACCCTGCTCCTGCTGCTCGCGTATCCCGTCTCGCGCTGGCAGGTGCTGGCGGGCAAGCTCATCGGTCATGCGGCGATCCTCGCGTTCGCCACGGTGGTGGGTTTCGGCCTGGCCGGTGCGGCGATCGCCGCCACGGGCGAGGTCGACGCCCAGGGCGTGTACGCCTTCGCCCTGCTGATCGGCTCATCCGTGCTGCTCGGCTGGGTGTTCGTCGGGGTCGGCTATCTGCTGAGCGCGGTGGTGCGCGAGCGCAGCACGGCGGCCGGGCTCGCGATTGCGGTGTGGCTGCTGCTGGTGGTGCTCTACGACCTCGCGCTGCTCGGCGGTCTGGCGGTTACCGGTGGTTCCGGGCTCATCGGCCGGCTGGTGCCGGCGCTGCTGCTGCTCAACCCGGCGGATGCCTACCGCCTGCTCAATCTCGCCGGTCTCCCCCAGGTGGCCGCCTTCTCGGGGCTGGCCGCCGCGGGCCGGGGCGTTGCCGCCTGGGCGCCGCCGGTGGCGCTGCTCGCGTGGGTGGCGGTGCCGGTGGCGGCCGCATGGCTGGTATTCCGCAGGAGGGCACTGTAATGCTGAGGCCACGCTTTCGTTTGGGACTTCCCGGGGTCGTGCTGCTTGCCGTACTGCTGGCAGGTTGCGGTGAGGGCGGTGAGTCCGCCACCGCGCCGCCGGCAGTGGCGCCGACGCGGGAGGCGCTGACCTACTATGGCGGCATGATTCTGGTGGACCACCGCGGCCCCAAGGCGCAGATCCACCTGGCCTCCCGGGACGAGCCGCTGTGGTTCCCCCAGGTGCGCAATGCCGTGGCCTTCACGATGTCGCCGGAGGAGCCGGACGACATCACCGCGATCTACGTCACGGACATGGCCGCCGCCGGGGAATGGAGCTCTCCGGGGCAGTGGATACCGGCGCAGGACGCGGTCTACGTGATCGACAGCGAGTGCCGCGGCGGCATGGGGGCGCTGGAGGCGGTGCCGTTCTCGGAGCGTGGGGCCGCGCAGGCGTTCATTGAGCTGCACGGCGGTGCGCTGGTCGACTGGGACGCCATCCCGAAGGACTACATCCTGGAGCGTTCCATCGCGGTAATCGATTCCCCGACGATGCAGGGGATGGATGGCGGGGGCGGCTGCCGGCGGCTGGCGCCGGCGCAGTAGCACTTTGGCGGCACGCCCGTCAGGTGAAACGTCGCACGCCTTGGGCGCACGACCTACGCGCGCGCAGCCGGAGGTGGGTCGTGCACGGCCGCACGACCATGTGCGACAGGGCTCCTCGGTGTTCGCCGGCGCGCCATTGAGGACGTCGCACGCCTTCGGCGCACGACCGCCGCGCGCGTGCAGCCGGAGGTAGGTCGTGCACGACCGCACGACCGTGTGCGACAGGGCTCCTCGGTGTCCGCCGGGGCGCCATTGAGGACGTCGCACGCCTTCGGCGCACGACCTACGCGCGCGTGCAGCCGGAGGTAGGTCGTGCACGGCCGCGAGGCCGTGTGCGACATCGCGGCCACGGCGGGGAAGGGTCCGCGTTGACCCTGGACCGTCGTCGGACCGGGGCAGGCATTGCCGCAACGGGAACTGCGGGTGCCCCGTGCGGGGCACCGCCGCCGGTGATCCGGCTCAGCCGGGGATGCGTTCGACGCGCTCGTACTGCTCGTTGAGCCGTGCCAGCGCCGATTCGAGTTCGGCCAGCCGGTCCCGCTCCTTCTGCACCACGGATTCCGGGGCGCGGGAGACGAAGTTCTCGTTGGCGAGCTTGGCGCTCACGCGCTCGTGATCCTTTGCCAGGCGGCCGCGCTCCTTGTCCAGCCGGGCGAGCTCGGCGGCCTTGTCGATGAGCCCGGCCATGGGCACCAGCAGCTCCATCTCGCCGATCAGGGCGATGGCGGACTCCGGGGCGTCGTCCCTGGCGACGAAGTCCACCGACTCCAGCCGCGCGAGCGCGGCGAGGTAGTCGCGGTGGCGCGCCACGCGGGCGCGGTCCGTTTCCGAGGCGTTCACCAGCAGCACGGGCAGGGCGCGGTTGGGCGATATGTTCATCTCGCCGCGGATGCGGCGCACGCCCAGGATCACCTGCTGGACCCAGGCGATCTCCGCCTCCGCCTCGCTGTCCTCGCGCGCGGTCTCCGGCGCCGGGTAGGGCTGGCGCATGATGGTCTCGCCCTCCACGCCGGCGAGGGGGGCGACCCGCTGCCAGATCTCCTCGGTAATGAAGGGCATGAACGGGTGGGCGAGCCGCAGCACCGCCTCCAGCACCCGCACCAGGGTACGCCGGGTGCCGCGGCGCTCGGCCTCGCCGGCGTTCTGCAGGACCGGCTTGGAGAGCTCCAGGTACCAGTCGCAGTACTCGTCCCAGATGAACTCGTAGAGCGCCTGCGCGGCGAGGTCCAGGCGGTAGCCCTCCAGGCCGTCGATGACCGCGGCCTCCGCGCGCTGCAGCCGTGAGATGATCCAGCGGTCCGCGTGGGAGAGGCTCACCTCGCCGCCGTCGACGCCGGTGTCCTCGCCCTCGGTGTTCATCAGCACGTAGCGGGCGGCGTTCCAGAGCTTGTTGCAGAAGTTGCGATAGCCCTCGACGCGGCCCATGTCGAAGACCACGTCGCGCCCGGTGGTGGCGAGGCTGGCGAAGGTGAAGCGCAGCGCGTCCGTGCCGTGGGCGGCGATGCCCTCGGGGAAGTGCCGGCGGGTCTGCTTCTCGATCTTCGGGGCGAGCTGCGGCTGCATCAGCCCGCTGGTGCGCTTGGCCACCAGGGATTCCAGGTCGATGCCGTCGATGATGTCGATGGGGTCGAGCACGTTGCCCTTGGACTTCGACATCTTCTGGCCGTCGGCGTCGCGCACCAGGCCGTGGATGTAGATCTCGTGGAAGGGCACGTCGTCCATGAACTTCAGCCCCATCATGATCATCCGGGCGACCCAGAAGAAGATGATGTCGAAGCCGGTAACCAGCACCGAGGTCGGATAGAAGGTGCGCAGGGCGTCGGTGTCCTCGGGCCAGCCGAGGGTGGAGAACGGCCACAGCGCCGAGGAGAACCAGGTGTCGAGCACGTCGTCGTCGCGGGTGAGGGTCACTTCGTTGCCCAGCCCGTGGAACGCGCGGGTCTCCGCCTCGTCGTGGCCGACGTAGACGTTGCCGGCCTCGTCGTACCAGGCGGGGATACGGTGGCCCCACCAGATCTGGCGGCTGATGCACCAGTCCTGGATATCCTCCAGCCAGTTGAAGTAGGTCTTGTCCCAGTTGCCCGGGATGAAGCGGATGCGCCCGCTGGAGACCGCCTCGATGGCCGGGCGGGTGATCATCCGCCGGCCGCCGGGGCGCCCGTCGGGAAGCTCCTCGCGGGTGAGGTCCACGAACCACTGGTTGGTGAGGTAGGGCTCGATGACCGCGCCGCTGCGGTCGCCCCGGGGCACCATCAGGGTGTGGTCCTCAACGCGCTCGAGCAGTCCCGCGGCGTCCAGGTCGGCGACGACGCGCTTGCGCGCCTCGTAGCGGTCGAGCCCGCGGTAGGCCTCGGGGGCGTTGTCGTTGATCGCCGCCGAGGGCGTGAGCACGTTGATCTGCTCGAGATCGTGGCGCAGGCCGACCTGGTAGTCGTTGAAGTCGTGGGCCGGGGTGATCTTCACGCAGCCGGAGCCGAACTCCGGGTCCACGTAGTCGTCGGCGATCACCGGGATCTCGCGCTCCACCAGGGGCAGGCGGATGCGGTGGCCGATGAGATGGCGGTAGCGCTCGTCCTCCGGGTGCACGGCCACGGCGGTGTCGCCGAGCATGGTCTCCGGGCGGGTGGTGGCCACCACGACGTGGCCGCTGCCGTCCGCCATCGGGTAGCGCATGTGCCAGATGTGGCCCTTCTCCTCCTTGGACTCGACCTCCAGGTCGGAGACGGCCGTGTGCAGGACCGGGTCCCAGTTCACCAGGCGCTTGCCGCGGTAGATCAGGCCCTCGCGGTAGAGGCGCACGAAGGTCTCGCGCACCGCCGCGGACAGCCCCTCGTCCATGGTGAAGCGCTCGCGGGACCAGTCCACGGACGCGCCCATGCGCCGGAGCTGGTTCTGGATGGTGCCGCCGGACTCCTCGCGCCACTGCCAGATCCGCTCCACGAAGGCCTCGCGCCCGAGGTCGTGGCGGGTGCGCTCCTCGCCGGCGAGCTGGCGCTCGACGACCATCTGGGTGGCGATGCCGGCGTGGTCCGTGCCGGGCTGCCAGAGCGTGTTACGCCCGCGCATGCGCTGAAAACGGGTGAGCGTGTCCATGATCGTGTCCTGGAACGCATGGCCCATGTGGAGGGTGCCGGTTACGTTCGGCGGCGGGATCATGATGCTGTAGGGCTCACCCTGCCCGGAGGGCGCGAAGTAGCCGTTGCGCTCCCAGGTCTCGTACCAGCGGGGCTCGATGGCGCGCGGATCGTAGCTCTTCTCCATTATCAGGCATCCCGACGGTTGCAGGGTTGGGCGGTAAACCTGCAAGTATAACGCAGCCGTCGGGTATCAACAGCCGCAGACGCGCGCGCCGCGGCGGCTGTGGAACGGTTCAGCGCTTCGGCATCAGCAGGTCCCGCACCGCATGGCGTGCCCGCGGACTCACCCCGAGGATCACTCCGGCGGCGAAGGCGGCCCCGGCGGCGGTCTTGCGGTTGCTGCGGATGGCCGTTGCCAGGTCCTCGCCCAGGCGGGCGGCGGCGTCCACGCCCATGTCGCCGTCTGCCCGGTCACGGGCCTCGCCCGTCCGCTGTGGCGCACGGGCGAGGCTGCGCAGGCTCAGCACCAGCAAGGCCGCCACGATCAGACCGCCGACCCCGACGACGGCACCTGCCGCCGCCGGGGACATGACGCTCGTGAGCGCCATATAGGCGGCGGCCGCCAGGAAGCCGAGCCCGCCGAGCGCGAAGAACGTGGCGAAACCGGCAATCAGCATCGCCGTAAGGGCCCGGGCCAGGGCCTCGCTGATACGCTCGCCCATGGGCTTAACGACGGCCGTGCAGCAGCAGGCCGGTGATCAGTCCGCCGATGAACATCACCAGGACGCTGGTGAGGGGGCGCTCGCTGATCTCCCGCTCGACACTCTGCTCCGCCTCGTGGGCCCTGTTGCGCGCCTGGGAGGCGCCCTCGCGCACGCGCTCGTAGGCCTGATGGCCGCGCTCGGAGGCAAGCTCGCGCACCGTGCCGGTGAGCCCGCGGAGGTCCTCCTGAAGCTGATTGATATCGTTGCGCAGCTTGTCGTAATCCTGCTCAGCCATGATGGCGTCTCCCTTTCGTTGTTACAGAAAATCCCGTTCCCCAGTCAGCAGTTGGGGATTGCGTGACGTGATTTAAATGGCACCCGCGGCGATGTCGCCGTGGATGTGCCGGGCGTCGCTTTCGCTCAAGCGCGTGCCATTGCGGGGGAGTATCAATAAGACATTAATACGCTTCCCCGGTAGCGGAGGTGGCGATGGCGGTGAGCATCTTCGAGCTGTTCAAGGTAGGGGTCGGCCCGTCGAGCTCGCATACGGTAGGACCCATGCGGGCGGCGCGGCTGTTCGTGACCGCGCTGGCGGAGGAGGGCAGCCTCCCGCGGGTTGCCGGCGTGCACGTGGGGCTCTACGGCGCCCTCGCCGCCACCGGCCGGGGCCACGGCTCGGATACCGCGGTCATGCTCGGCCTGGAAGGGGAGGACCCGGAGACCGTGGACATCGAGGCCGTGGACGAGCGGGTGGGCGCGATCCGCGAGCGGGGTCGCCTGCGCCTTGCCGGCGAGCACGAGGTCGCGTTCCATCACCGCCGCCAGCTCGTGATGAACAAGCGAAGGAGCCTGCCCGCCCATCCCAACGGCATGTGCTTTACCGCGGTGGACGGCGATGGTGCGGTGCTCGCCGAGCGCACGTTCTATTCCGTGGGCGGCGGCTTCGTGGTGGAGCCGGACGAGTCGGGCAACGCCCGCGTGGTCGCGGACACCACGCCCCAGGCATACCCCTTCCGCACCGCCGCCGAGCTGCTGGGCCATTGCCAGGAGACCGGCCTGCCGGTCAGCGCGGTGATGCGCGCCAACGAGCGGGCCTGGTGGGATGACGACGGCATCAGCGTGGGGCTGTGGCGTATCCACGATGTCATGGCCGCCTGCGTCGCCAACGGCTGCGCCCGCGACGGCGAGCTGCCCGGGGGCATGCACGTGCGCCGCCGGGCGCCGGGGCTGCACGAGCGGCTGCGCGAGCGCGAGGACCGCGGCGACCCGCTGGACGTCATGGACTGGGTCAGCCTGTATGCCATCGCTGTCAACGAGGAGAACGCCTCCGGTGGCCGGGTGGTGACGGCGCCCACCAACGGCGCGGCGGGCATCATCCCGGCGGTGCTGCACTACTACACCGGTTTTCGTGATGGTGACGACGCCGGGGTCGAGCGCTTCCTGCTCACCGCCGGTGCTATCGCGGTGCTCTACAAGGAAAACGCCTCGATCTCCGGCGCCGAGGTGGGCTGCCAGGGGGAGGTCGGCGTGGCCTGCTCGATGGCGGCCGGCGCGCTGGCAGAGGTCCTCGGCGGCACGCCGGAGCAGGTGGAGAACGCCGCGGAGATCGGCATGGAGCACAACCTGGGCCTGACCTGCGATCCGGTGGGTGGACTGGTGCAGGTGCCCTGTATCGAGCGCAACGCCATGGGCGCGGTGAAGGCCATCACCGCCGCGCGCATGGCGCTGCGCGGCGACGGCCGTCATTTCGTCTCCCTGGACCGGGTGATCCGCACCATGCGCCAGACCGGCGCGGACATGAAGACCAAGTACAAGGAGACCGCGCGGGGCGGGCTCGCGGTGAACGTCACCGAGTGCTGAGCCGTTCCCCGCCTGCGGGGGCGCCCGGACTGTCGGGAAAACGCCCCACCGCGCGGATGCGCGGGGTCGTGTTATCGTCCTTCCGAACCGCAGACCACCAAAGGGAGGACGGCGATGGAGACGCTCAGCGTCGAGGACGGGACCCTGGAACAGTGGGGGCCGAAGGAACTCTACGAGGCCTTCCAGCGCGGGGAGGTGGCGATCATCGACGTGCGCACCCCCCAGGAGTTCGCTTTCGAGCACATCAAGGGTGCGCTGCTCTCGCCCCTGGCGACCTTCGATCCGGCAACGCTGCCCAGCCAGGAGGGCAAGCGGCTGGTCTTCCACTGCGGCTCCGGTGTGCGCTCGCGCCGGGTCGCGGAGGCGTGCCTGCGCTCCGGCCATGACCGGGTCGCCCACCTGGAAGGCGGCTTTGCCGCGTGGAAGGGGGCGGGGCTGCCGTATGTAGCCATCGACCCGGCCACCGGCGGACAGCACGTCGTCGGCGGGCGCCAGGACTGAGTGGCGGTGTGACGCCGTGTCACACGCCTGAGCCCACGGGCGCCCGGTGACCCCGCCGGCCGGAAGCGGTCCGCGCCGGGGCAAGCGGCGCCGGCGCCCGCTGATCCTGCTGCCGCGGCGTCGCCGCGGCGCGGCGCAGGCGCAGGAGCGCTCGGCCTCGCTGCCCGTCAGCGAGGCGGTGCTCACCAGCCTCGGCCGGGCGGTCACCGACCGCCTCGCCGAGCATCCGGACTGCAGCGGCATCCACCCGTTGCCGAATCCGGTCAACGCCTTCTCCGCCCGGGTACTGCTCGCCGAAGCCGCCGAGCGCACCCTGGATGTCCAGTACTACATCTGGCAGAACGATCTCACCGGCACCCTGCTGCTGACCGCGCTCTACGATGCCGCCGAGCGCGGCGTGCGGGTGCGTCTGCTCCTCGACGACAACGGCATCGACGGACTGGACCGCACCCTGGCCGCCGTCAACGCCCACCCGAACATCGAGGTGCGGCTGTTCAACCCCTTCACCCTGCGCTGGCCCAAGTCTTTGGGCTTTCTCACCGACTTCGCCCGCGCCAACCGCCGCATGCACAACAAGTCGTTCACCGCCGACAACCAGGCGACCATCGTCGGCGGGCGCAATATCGGCGACGAATACTTCGGCGCCGGCGAGGGCGGGGTGTTCGCGGACCTGGACATCCTCGGCGTCGGTCCGGTCGCGCAGGACGTCTCCACCGATTTCGACCGCTACTGGGCCAGCGCCTCGGCCTGTCCGCTGGAAGCCATACTGGCGCCGCCGGAGTTCGCAGAGCCCGGGCTGGACGCGGCGGAGGCGACGCTCTCCGCCACCCCCATCGCCCGTGCCTACCTGGACGCGGTGCGCGGCAGCAGCCTGGTGCGGGATCTGGAGTCCGGCGGCCTGGCGATGGAGTGGGCGCGCACGGAGATGCTGAGCGACGACCCGGCGAAGGGCCTGGGCCGGGCGCCACCGGAAGGGCTGCTGACCCACCGGCTGGTGGGCCTGATCGAAGGCGCGCAGCGCTCATTCAACCTGATATCGCCGTACTTTGTGCCCGCCGGCCGGGGCACCGGGCTGCTCGGCGGCCTGGTGGCGCGGGGCGTGGCCACGCGGGTGCTGACCAATGCGCTGGAGGCCACGGATGTCGCACTCGTGCACGCCGGCTACATGAAGCGGCGCCGCGCGCTGCTGGCCGCCGGGGTGCGCCTGTTCGAGATGCGGCGGCACTCACCGAAGGGTGACTGGAAGGACATCGCCGGCCCGTTCGGCATCTCCGGCGCCAGCCTCCATGCCAAGACCTTTTCCGTGGACGGCGAGCGGGTGTTCGTCGGCTCGTTCAACTTCGACGCCCGCTCCGCGAACCTCAACACCGAATCGGGCTTCCTCATCGACAGCCCGGAGCTCGCCCGGCGCATCGACGAGGCGTTCGACACCACCGTCGCGGAGACCGCCTACGAGGTCCGCCTCAACGGCGGTGCGTTGCAGTGGGTCGAGCACGACGGTGGCACCCCGGCCGTCTATCGCCGCGAGCCCAACACCGGTTTCGCCCGCTGGCTCGTGCTGCGGCTGCTCTCGTGCCTGCCCATCGAGGCGCTGCTCTAGGCGGGCAGCCGTTACCCCGGCTCCGGCGCGTTGTCCCTGGCCCGAGTCCGGGCGGCAGGGTATGGTCATCGGCGCCAGCCCAAGGACAAGGAGGACCGCCCCATGGCGGGTTCGAGCAAGAAGGTCATCTTCGCCGCCCTCGGCGGCAACCTGCTGATCGCATGCACCAAGTTCGTCGCGGCCGTATTCACCGGCAGCTCCGCCATGTTCTCCGAGGGCGTGCACTCGCTGGTCGATACCGGCAACCAGATCCTGCTGCTCTACGGCATGCGTCGCGCCGCCCGCCCCGCGGATGCCGAGTACCCCTTCGGCTACGGCAAGGAGGTGTACTTCTGGAGCTTCGTCGTGGCGATCCTGATCTTTGCCGTGGGCGCCGGTATCTCGCTGTACGAGGGCATTCATCACATCATCGCGCCGGCGTCGATCAGTGACCCGTTCGTGAACTACATCGTCCTCGCCCTGGGCATGGTCTTCGAGGGGGCGGCGTGGTTCTTCGCCTGGACCGAGTTCAGCCGCGCCAAGGGCAAGCGGGGCTACCTGGAGGCGGTGCGCCGCGGCAAGGACCCGACCATGTTCGTGGTCCTCTTCGAGGACTCCGCCGCCATGCTCGGTCTGCTCACGGCCATGGCCGGCATCTTCCTTGCCGAGTACACCGGGCTGCTCTGGCTGGACGGCGTGGCCTCGGTGATCATCGGCTGCATCCTCGGCGCCACCGCCATCTGGCTGGCGGTCGAGACCAAGGGGCTGCTCATCGGCGAGGCCGCCAACCGGCCGGTGATCGACGGCATCCGCGAGCTCGCCGCGGACGTCCCCTCCATCGAGCGTGTCCACGAGGTGCTGACCATGCACATGGGGCCGGACTTCCTGCTCGTGAACATCAGCGTGAAGTTCGCCCCCGGGACCGTCGCCGCCGATATGGAGGCCGCCATCGCCGGCCTCGACGGCCGCATCAAGGAGGCCTACCCGCAGGCGCGCCGTATCTTCGTCGAGGCCGAGGGGCGTGCGGAGGCGGGACCCTGAAGGCGGCTGGCGTGGGTCCTGTCCCGTTTCCTGCCGTCAGGCGTGGACTCGCATCCACGGGGCCAGGCCTGGCACCCCGGCCGTAGGGCTCGAGCCCGACCTCGATACGCGATGGGCCGGTGATCCCGATAAGGCGCGGTGGGAGCCGTGGGCGCCCCGGCGGCTCATAGGCGCGCCACCACGCCTCCCATTTCGATGCCCGACGAGGCCCGCGCCAACCGCCATGGCAGCCGGTGCCCCTCCACGCATGAGGTGATAGGCGGGGAAGGGGCCGTCACCCCGCGCGGCCGGGGTGGGCGGATGCCATGGATCACCGGGGCGCGGCCCTGACCATGACACCGAAGTTCCTACTCAAGGCAGGAAAACGACGGACCGGCAATCCATTGCCCGTCGCCAGCATTTGCGCCCCCCGGGTGGCTGCTTCAAGAAAGCCCCGGCGGGATGTCGAGGAGCACTGGTGCTGTCGCCGTCGACACGAAACCGGCCTAGCCCGGAATCGATACCGCACGCGCCATGCCTTGCCCACCCCGCCCTCCCACCATGCAGCTCGCGTGAATAAACACTAGTTCTGATGACAGCGCATTAATGGCCGCCGTAGACCTTGTTGGGCAGCCAGGTGATCAGGTCCGGGAACAGCACCACCAGCGTCAGACCTACCAGCTGAAGAGCCAGAAACGGCAACGCCGACTTGAAGATGGTAGACATCGGTATCTCTGCCGGCGTCACGCCCCGTATGTAGAACAGCGCGTAGCCGAATGGCGGACTCAGGAACGACATCTGCATGTTCACCAGATACAGCACGCCGAACCACAGCGCCACGTTGCCCGGCTCCACGCCGTCCAGCCCGAACAGGCCGTTGAACTCCAGGCCGCTGATCAGCGGCACGAAGATCGGCACCGCGAGCAGGAGGATGCCCACCCAGTCCAGGAACATCCCGAGGAAAATGAGGATGAGCATCATGATCGCGAGGATGCCGTAGGAGTGCAGACCGGAGCCACGGATCAGCTCCTGCACGAACTCCTGTCCGCCCTGGAGGATATAGAAGCCCACGAAGATAGTGGCGCCGAAGGCGATCCAGAGCACCATCGCGGTGGCCTTCAGCGTCGTCATGCAGGCCGCGTGCATATTCGGCCAGGTGAGCCGGCCGTGCATCAGGGCAACGATCATCGCGCCGAGCGTACCGATACCCGCTGCCTCCACCGGCGTCGCCAGGCCAGTGAAGATCACGCCGAGCACCAGAATGACAAGCGCCACCGGTGCCAGCATACCGCGCAGCAGACGCATCTTCTCCGTGAAGCTGACACGGTCCTCCGGCGGTAGCGGCGGCGCCGTGCCGGGCTTCAACGTTGCCCGCAGCCAGACGTAGGCCATGTACATGCCCGACAGAAGCAGGCCAGGGATCACCGAGCCAATGTAGAGCTCGCCGACGGACTGCTGTGCCACCACGCCGTAGATGATGGCGAGGATCGACGGCGGGATCAGGATGCCGAGCGTGCCGCCGGCCATGATCGAGCCGAGTGCGATCTTCGGGTCGTAGTTGCGCTTGAGCATTGCGGGCAGGGCGATGATGCCCATGGTCACCACCGCCGCGCCGATCACACCCACCATCGCGGCCAGCAGCGTGGACGCGAAGACGGTGGCGATGCCGAGACCGCCCTTCAGCCCGCCCATCCACTTGTAGATGACGTCGAACAGCTCCTCGATCAGGCCCGCCTTCTCCAGGATCGCCGCCATGAAGATGAACAGCGGTATCGCGGAGAGCTGGTAGTTGGTCATCAACGGGAAGATCCGCGATGGGATCAGGTTGAGCATGTAGTGATCCCCGATCAGGTATAGGAACACCACGCCCAGGCCGCCGGTGACGAAGGCCAGCGGCAGGCCGCAGAGCAGCACCACAAGCAGCGAACCGAACATGATCCAGGTAATGGAGCCGATGCCGACGTCACCCAGACTGCTCTCCAGCGTGAACAGGAAGTAGCCCTCGTCATAGAAGGCGATGTTGATGAGCTCGATTACCGTAATGGCCACGATGGCGAGGCCGATAACGAGCAGGATGCGCGACAGCAGCAGTCCCTCGGTGTGGAGCCGTACCGCCTGACGATAGATCTGGACGTCCTTGATGAAGCGTGCCAGCCCCTGCAACAGCAGCAGCACGCCGCCGAAGAAGATCGTGAACTTCACTGGGTAGTACTCGATCGCCCACTCGGTGAAGGACACCTCGTTGCGATAGCCGGTCGCGAAGAAGAAGTGCTCACCCGACATCGCCTGGGAGAAGAAGATCCAGCCGGTGAAGATCAGGGCCCACATGAAGATGAAGAAGAACGTCGCCGTGACCAGATCCAACGACGCCCGTGTCAGGGGCTTGAATCGGGCGTAGAGCACGTCGACACGCACATGGCCGTCCTCGCGTAGCGTGTAGGCGCCGGCCACCAGGTACTGCATGCCGAACATCAGGAACATGGATTCGTGTACCCAGTTCGTCGGGGAGTTCAGCGCATAGCGCACGAACACCTCGTAGCTGTAGACGAACGGGGCGATCATCGCCCAGTAGCCGACGTAGCGGCCGGTAAAGCCCGAGATCGTGTCCGCCAGCCGGGTGATGGCATTGCCCGGCGCCTCCGGCACCTCGCCCGCCGTGGGGACCTCCTCGGTGGACGTGCCGCTGACCGTGCCCCCGCGGCGGAAGCTTCGGTCGACCATGAACATCACGACCAGCGGACCGATGAGCAGCACCGACCAGTACAGCCAGTGCGGCAATACGAAATTGACCTGCAGGTTCATCGATAATCTCCGCACCAACGGCCGCGCCCTCCCTGGCGCGGCACGCAGTGAAATCGGGGGCTCCCTTAAAGGGAAGGCCCCCGCCCCCAGACGCGAGATTCAGATATTGAGCTCGTGGCCCTTGATGTCTTCTTCGGTGATCACCGCGACGGCGGGATCCTGCATCGTCTTGAGATGGATCTGGAAGAACCGGGCCGCGTCGGGGTCCTTGTTGGCCCACTTGAACCACAGCGGGATGGCGGCCTTGCGGAACTTGTCCGCGTCGTCTTCGGAGAGGTGAATGACCTCCACGCCTTTCTCCGCGTACTTGGGCCACGCCTTGGCGTTGGCCGTCTGGATGGCGGCGTAGTGCTCGCGTGAGTAGGCCGCGACCAGCTCGTGCATGACGTCCTGGGTCGCCTTGGACATCTTCTCGTAGACGCGGCGGTTGACCGAGAAGTCCATGAGGTCGACCGGCTGGTGCAGGCAGGGCGTCGAGGGCGGGCCCATGATGATGTAGTCCGCCACCTGCCAGAAGCCGAGCTCGTAGTTCACCGCGGCACCCACGTAATCGGCGGCGTCGATGGTGCCCTTCTCCAGCGCCGGGTAGACGTCGGAGCCCGGGAGCAGCGTGGTACGGGCGCCCACGGACGCGAACGTCTCCGCCACGATGCCGCCGGGCATGCGCAGCTTGACGCCCTTGAAGTCGTCGAAGCTGCGCAGCGGCTTCTTCGAGTGGATGAGGTTCATGTCGTGGTGGATGTAGCCTAGGAACTCCAGCCCCTGCTTGTGGTAGAGGTCCTTGACGAAGCCCATGCCGCCGTAGGCGCCGAACATCATGTCCCAGTGGTGGGGCATGGATAGCGCCATGGGGTAGGAGCTCATGAATACGCCGGCGGGCATCTTGCCGGCCCAGTACACCGTGAACCAGTTCATGCCGTCGAGCACGCCGTTGCGCACGGCGTCGGCGAGCTCAAAGGCGCCGGCGACGGACCCCGCCGAATACGGTTCCACCGTGACCTCGCCGCTGGTCAGCTCCTTCACGCGCCCCGCCCAGCTTTCGAATGTCTTATAGCCGGTAGTGCCCGCCTGCCAGGAGGTCTGCACGCGAAGCTTGATGCCGTTGGCCGCACTTGCATTGCGGATGTAGGGCGCACCCAGTGCCGCCGCGCCGCCCGCCCCAAGGGCCGCGGTCTTGAGGAATTTGCGTCGGCTGGTACCGGCGCGCTCATCAGGACGATCAGTATTCTCGGTCATGCCGCTCTCCTCCTCATAAAGACCCTGCCAGGCGCTCTTTCGCTTCCGCCTTGTCACGCCCTTCTGAAAGGGGCGCTCGCCGTAAAGCTTAGTCGACTACCGCCGTCTTACACGTCGATCGGTGACGCGCTGGATCTCGCGGTTGCGGGGGGACGCATGCTGCGGCCTGTCGTCGCTGACACGTCCTGGGTCGACGATACCCTCGGGCGGTTTCTTTATCTTCTGGTCTTGGATATTCAGAGTATCAGGACATCTGGACAGCGCCAGTGTCCGGAGTATCGGTAGTCGTGAGGAACATCGAGGGGGACTAAAATGGAGATTACGTCAGCTTTGCGGTCTCCGAACGACTCGGGGTATCACGCGGATCATTCGTCGGCGGGCTGATCGGCATTTCCGGCGCCAGCCTCCATGCCAAGACCTTTTCCGTGGATGGCGAGCGGGTGTTCGTCGGCCCGTTCAACTTCGATGCCCGCTCCGCGAACCTCAACACGGAATCGGGCTTCCTCATCGACAGCCCCTCGCTCGCCTGGCGCATCGACGAGGCGTGACATC
Organism: Arhodomonas sp. KWT2; assembly: GCF_041949875.1. Taxonomy (NCBI): domain Bacteria; kingdom Pseudomonadati; phylum Pseudomonadota; class Gammaproteobacteria; order Chromatiales; family Ectothiorhodospiraceae; genus Arhodomonas; species Arhodomonas sp. KWT2. The sequence continues at coordinate 32,414 of NZ_JBHFPQ010000022.1, read as the reverse complement.
ATCGCGCCACCGCCATCTGGCTGGCGGTCGAGACCAAGGACCTGCTCACCGGCGAGGCCGCCAACCGGCCGGTGATCGACGGCATCCGCGAGCTCGCCGCGGACGTCCCCGCCATCGAGCGTGTCCACGAGGTGCTGACCATGCACATGGGGCCGGACTTCCTGCTCGTGAACATCAGCGTGAAGTTCGCCCCCGGGACCGTCGCCGCTGATATGGAGGCCGCCATCGCCGGTCTCGATGCCCGCATCAAGGGGAGCTATCCCGAGGCCCGCCGCATCTTCGTCGAGGCCGAGGGGCGCGCCGGGGCGTAGACCCGGGGGCTCACACGGCGGCCGGCGCGACAGCGCCGGTCACCGCATGCCGGTATGCCGTCCCGGCCTTCGAGGTCGCCGATTCCCGGTGCGGCGTCCGCGTACGCGGCGTGTCCGGTGGCTGTAGTGGCGGTCCTCCGTCGAGTTGCCGGTGGAAGAGGGCGGCGAGCGCCGGCGGGGGGTGTTCTTGCTCCGGTTATAAGAAAAAGAATACGTTTTCTTTCCATTTCTACACCGGTTCGATATCCTCCGTTTATGAGAATGAGTGTCATTCGGTTTCAGTCAGGGAAATCGGAGGGTCCATGCCAGCCAGCCAACACCCGTGCAGGCGCAGCCGGGCGGGGGTGGCCGCGGTCACCGCACTGCTCATTGCCGGTGCGGTCCACGCCCAGGACAGCGGCGACGACGCATCGGGGTCCATCACCCTGGACGAGGTGAACATCGAGGCGGGGGATCTCCAGGGCCTCAGTGCCTGGGCCCCCTTCTCCGGCTACAACGCGACCCAGAGTGCCGGTGCGACCAAGACCGACACGCCCCTGAGCGAGACCCCGCAGTCCGTCACCGTGATCGGCGAGGACCAGATCGCGGACCAGCACGCCCGCAGTCTGCGCGAGGTGCTGCGCTACACCGGGGGCACCGTGCCCGAGGTTCGCGGCAACGTGGCCACCCGCTACGATCAGGTGCGACTGCGCGGCTTCCTGCCGGAGGTCTACCTGGATGGCCTGTACACCGTGGGCGGTTACTACGCCGAGCCCCAGGTGGACCCGTACCTGGTGGAGCGCGTGGAGGTCATCAAGGGGCCGGCCTCCGTGCTCTACGGACAGACGCCGCCCGGCGGGCTGGTCAATATGGTGAGCAAGCGCCCGCGGGACGAGCGCCACGGCGAGATCAGCCTGGGCATCGGCTCCTCCGATCTCCGCGAGGGCGCGTTCGACGTGGGCGGACCGCTGGGCGAGGACGGCCGGCTGAGCTACCGGCTGACCGGCATCGGCATGAGCGCCGACGGCGGGGTGGAAACCACCGAGGAGGAGCGCTACTCCTTCGCGCCGGCGCTGACCTGGCGGCCCACGGACGAGACCGCGATCACCCTGCTCGCGAGCTATCGCGCGGATCCGGAATCGACCGCGTACGGGTCCGTTCCGGTCAACGGCTCGCTGCTGGACAACCCCAACGGTGAGCTGCCCCGCGACTTCTACGACGGCGACACCGGCTTCGAGGACTTCGATCGCAAGCAGCGCATGATCGGCTACGTCTTCGAGCACCAGCTCAACGACGTGCTCACCTTCCGCCAGAACGTGCGCTACGAGCGCGTGCGCGTCGACTACAAGAGCGTCTACGCCTCCTCGCTGATGGCCGACAACCGGACCCTGGCCCGCGCCACCGCGGCCTCGCGGGAGGATCTCGACGGCGTCGCCGTGGATAACCAGATGATCGCGCGTTTCGGCACCGGCGCCTGGGACCACACCGTGCTCGCCGGTATTGATTACCGCACCCAGAGCAACGACCGCGCCACCGGCTTCGGCACGGCGCCGACGCTGGACATCTACGACCCCGACAACAGCCAGTCCATCACCGACCCGGTGCGCACCGACTACGAGTCCGACTCGGAGCAGCTCGGTGGCTACCTCCAGGAGCAGGCGCGGGTCGGCTCCTGGGTGTTCCTGCTCGGTGGCCGTTACGACGACTTCGAGCAGATCTCGCGCACCGAGGGCAGCGAGACCGGCGACCTCGAGGACCACGCCTTCACCGGCCGCGCGGGCGCGCTCTACGAATTCGACAACGGCCTCTCGCCGTACGTCAGCTACATGGAGTCCTTCCAGCCCGAGACGGGCACCGACCGCAACGGGGAGACCTTCGATCCCACCCGCGGCGAGCAGTGGGAGGCGGGCGTGAAGTTCGTTCCCCCGGGCGAGAACGCGCTGGTGACCCTGTCCGCGTTCCAGCTCACCCAGAAGAACGTCACCACGCCCGATCCGGTGAACCCCACCTACAGCGTCCAGACCGGCGAGATCCGCGTGCGCGGTGCCGAGCTGGAGGGCAAGGCGAGCCTGGGCAACGGCCTCAGCGTCTCGGCCGTGTTCACCGTGCTCGACCCCGAGGTGACCGAGGCGAACGCCAGCGGCGCCGGTGTGAACCAGGAAGGCAACGCCCCCATCCAGACCCCGGAGCGCACCGGCTCGCTGTGGCTGGACTACGACGTCCCCGCCAGCGGCCGGCTGGGTGGCCTCGAGCTCGGTGGCGGCGTCCGCTACGTGGGCGAGCAGTACGCCGATTCCGCCAACGACGTCGAGGTCCCCTCGTACACGCTCCTGGATGCCGCGGTGCGCTACGACCTCGGCGCCTTCGACCGGTCCATGGACGGCTGGCGGATGGCACTCAACGTCAGCAACCTCACCGACAAGAAATACGTCACCTCCTGCTACGCCGACTACGGCTGGTGCTGGTGGGGCGAGGGCCGCAAGGCGACCCTGACGGTCAGCTACAACTGGAAGTAGGACCCAACCGGCCACGGACGGCCGGCCCCTCCGGGGGAAGCCCGTCAGCCGCACCCCGCGGCTGTCCCGTGCGTCACCCGCCCGTGGAGATGTTGGCTGCCGTAAGCGGTTTCACAAGACCCGCTGGTTCCGGGAGAGCCCCTCTCCCGCAAGGGGAGAGGGGTGTGGCACGGCCGTAGGTCGTCTGCTCCTGGCAGCCGACATCCCCGAGTCGGAGTTTATCCGGGCCGCTATCCGCGGGGAGCCGGAAAGCCTGGAGCGGGGGCCGCTATCCGGCCGCGCTTTTCGAGCAAGCGCGTGCGGTATATGACGACGGGGCGCTGCGGGCTGGCTTGCGCGATATTGCCAGTGCCATGAGCGGGGTGGAGGCCGAAGTCCGTGAGTGGTGATGAGGCCTCTCCGTGGTGGGCATCCCGGCGGTGTTCCCTGTGCCCGCGGGGCTGGAACCGGGGGGATTATCCGCCGTCGTCTTCGCCGGTGCTTGATCGCGCATGCCCTCGTGTATCAACGTTTCCGTGGTTGCCGGTGACCGCCGCACGCCCCGTACACAGGGGCGGGGATGTGGTTTCACGGCGTTGGTAACGGGACTGGGCCGCACGCAGCGGTGGAGGACAGGCAATGGCGTCCATGCTGGATCAGGCGAGAGCGCAGGCGCTGGTCGACGAGACCTGGGAGGCGTCGATCCTCCCGGCGCTGACGGAGTACATCCGCATACCGGCGAAGTCGCCGCACTTTGACGGGGACTGGGCGGCGTCGGGGCATATCGATGCGGCGGTGGCGCTTGCCGAGCGGTGGTGCCGGGAGCAGCCGGTCGAGGGCATGAGCGTGGAGGTGGTGCGTCTGGAGGGGCGCACGCCGGTGCTGCTGCTGGATATCCCCGGCACGGCCGAGGGTACGGTGCTGCTTTACGGGCACCTGGACAAGCAGCCGGAGATGACCGGCTGGGACGCGGACAAGGGGCCGTGGCAGCCGGTCATGGAGGGCGACCGGCTCTACGGCCGCGGCGGCGCGGACGATGGCTACGCGGTGTTCGCCTCGCTGACGGCGGTACGCGCGCTGCAGGACCAGGGCGTGGCGCATCCGCGCTGCGTGGTGCTGATCGAGACCTGCGAGGAGAGTGGCAGCTTCGACCTGCCTCACTACATCGATGCCCTGGCCGGGCGCATCGGCGAGCCGGAGCTGGTGATCTGCCTGGATTCCGGCTGCGGCAACTACGACCAGCTCTGGCTGACCACGTCGCTACGCGGCATGGCCATGGGCGATCTCAGCGTGGAGATCCTCGAGGAGGGCGTGCACTCCGGGGACGCCGGCGGTGTGGTGCCGGACAGCTTCCGCCTGGCCCGGGGCCTGCTGGAGCGCCTGGAGTCGGCGGCGGACGGCGGGATACTGCCCGAGGCGTTCCGTGCCGAGATCCCGGCGGAGCGCCAGGAGCAGGCCGAGGCCGCGGCGTCGGTGCTCGGCGAGGGCGTCTATCGCAAGTTCCCCTTCGTTGGTGGTGCCGGGCCGGACCGCGACGACCCGATGGAGCTCATCCTTGACCGGACCTGGCGGCCGGCGCTGGCGGTTACCGGCGCGGATGGCCTGCCGCCGCTGGCGAGCGCGGGCAACGTGCTGCGCCCGTGCACGGTGCTGCGGCTGTCCCTGCGCCTGCCGCCGACGGTGGACGGCGAGGCGGCGACCCGTGCCCTCAAGGACCTGCTGGAGCGGGACCCGCCCAACGGCGCGCGGGTGCACTTCGACGCGGCCTGGGCGACCACCGGCTGGCATGCACCGCCGCTGGAGTCCTGGCTGTCGGACGCCGTGAATACCGCCTCGCAGGCGTGGTTCGGCCGGCCGGCGATGGCGATGGGCGAGGGTGGCACGATCCCGTTCATGGGCATGCTCGGCGAGCGATTTCCGCAGGCGCAGTTCCTCATCACCGGGGTGCTCGGCCCGCAGTCGAACGCCCACGGGCCCAACGAGTTCCTGCACGTGCCCACGGCACGGCGGCTCACCGGTGCCGTGGCCTCGGTGCTGGCGGCCCACGCCGCTCAGGGCCGAGTGGCTGACTGAGACCTTCCGGTAGGGTGTTCACCCGGGAGTTACCCGGAAGACTGGCGGTGCGGGCCGGGCATCCCCGCCAGGAGGGCCGGGTGCGCAACGTTGTCTGTCGATCCTGGTCCCGGGTAGAGGATAGGCGTTCAGGTAGGCCGTGCGCCGCAGGCGTGGGACATTCCGGACCGGTACCGGAGCGTCGCACACGGCCTGCGGCCGTGCCCGACCTACGCGGGCTGTTGACCCTGCTCCCGGGTAGGGGATGGCAGTTCGGGTAGGTCGTGCGCCGCAGGCGTGCGACATTCCGGACCGGTCCCGGCGGCGTCGCACACGGCCTGCGGCCGTGCACGAGCTATCCGGGTGGTGCCCGGGCGCGACGATATCGTCTGGCGGGCGCAGCCGGCCTTGTACCAGTTCGGGGTTGAGGGGGTACGCGGCTAGCGGCGCCGGGCGGCGAACGGCGTGCCCGCGTGGTAGTGGCGGCCGGCCGGCACCGCGGTCCGTGTCGGCCGGCGCGTCAGGGCCACGGCCAGCGCGGCGCTGACGTGGCCCGCCAGCCATTCGCGCAGCGCCGGGCTCGGGCGATAGCGCAGCACGGGCGGCGCCGGTGTGCGGTGTCCCCGTTCGACGACGTCATAGAGCACCGGCGGCCGGGGCCGGCGTCCGGGGGCGGTCGCGGTTCCGTGCGACATGCTTGTGATCCTTCCCCGTGGTCCTGCCGTGCGCGCAGGCGCGCACGGCTTCCATACAGTGGCCTCATTATGGGTCGCCGCGTCGCGGTGTGTAGGCCTGTGCGACGGTTTCGTGCGGTAGGCCACACTCCGGCCGGGCCGGTGTACCGCTATAACGTGTGGTTGGTGGGCGTGACGCCCGCGTCGCGATAGCTACGGAACCGCGCCCGGGCCGGCCGGCGGGTCTCGTCGTCGGCGGTGACGATCTCCGCGACGCGCTCGAAGCCCTGCCAGTCCGGCGGGATGGCGTCGGTGAGGTTCACCAGCACGTCCCGCCGCGGCACGTCGCTGCCCCAGGCGATGACGACGGCGTCCGTGTCATCCGCCTCGCGGGCGAGGGCGTGGGGCACGAAGCTGCCCTGGCGGAAGCTCCAGAGCATGTCGTCGAGCTGTGCCGCGGCGGCGCTGTCGCCGGCCAGGATGGTGACGCCGAACGCCCCGCGGTAGGCCTTCTCGGCGAGCCGGCAGGCGAAGTGCGCACGCGCCTCCGCGCCGGCCTCGCCGAGAATGTAGAAATCGACCTGCACGTCAGCAGCGGTCGATCAGGTAGCGCGTGAGCAGCGCCACCGGCCGGCCGGTGGCGCCCTTGTTGTCGCCGCTGGTCCATGCCGTGCCGGCGATGTCGAGATGGGCCCAGCGCATCTTGCGGGTGAACCGCGAGAGGAAGCACGCCGCGGTGATGGTGCCCGCCGGGCGGCCGCCGACGTTGGCCATGTCCGCGAAGTTGCTCTTCAGCGCGTCCTGGTACTCCTCCCACAGCGGCAGCTCCCAGGCGCGGTCGCCGGTGTCGCGGCCGGCGGTGAGCAGCTCGTTGACCAGCGGGTGGTGGTTGCCGAGCACTGCGTGGGCCTCGTGGCCGAGGGCGATGATGCAGGCGCCGGTGAGGGTGGCCATGTCCACGACGCTGGTGGGCTCGTGGTAACGCTCGGTGTAGGTGAGCGCGTCGCAGAGCGCGAGCCGTCCCTCCGCGTCGGTGTTGAGGATCTCCACGGTCTGCCCGGACATAGTGGTGACGATGTCGCCGGGCTTGCTGGCGTTGCCGTCGGGGAGGTTCTCGGTGGCGGCGATCACCCCGACGAGGTTGAGCGGCAGCTCCAGCTCCAGCGCGGCGCGCACGGCGCCGAATACGCTCGCCGCCCCGCACATGTCGTACTTCATCTCGTCCATGGCCGCCGCGGGCTTCAGGGAGATGCCGCCGCTGTCGAAGGTCACGCCCTTGCCGACTAGGGCGTGGGGCTTGTCGCCCTTGTTGCCGCCGTCGTAGCGCATCACGATCAGCCGCGGCTCCTGGCGGCTGCCGCGGGCGACGGACAGCAGGGCGCCCATGCCGTGGGTTTCCATCTCCTTCGGCCCCAGTACCTCGACGGACAGCGCCGGGTACTCGGCGGCGAGCTGCTCGGCGCGCTCGGCGAGGTAGGTCGGCGTGCACAGGTTGCCGGGCAGGTTGCCCAGGTCGCGGGTGAGGTCCATGCCGTTGGCGATGGCCTGGCCCTCGCGCGCGGCCGCCTCGCCGGGGGCCAGGTCGCGGCGGCCGGGCACGGTGAGTACGAGCTTGCGCAGCGGCCGGCGCGGGGTATCCTTGCGGCTCTTGAGCTGGTCGAACCGGTACAGCGTGGTTGCCGTGGTCTGCACCGCCGTGCGCACCCGCCAGGGGTTGTCGCGGCCCTTCACGGGCAGGTCGGTGAGGTAGCTCACGGCCTCGACGGCGCCGCTGTCCTGCAGTGCGGAGGCCATGGCGGCGACCGCCTTGTTGTAGGCCTGGTCGCCGAACTCGCGCTCGCGGCCGCAGCCGACCAGCAGCACGCGGTCGCAGAGGGTGTCTGGTACATTGGTGAGCATCAGGGTCTGGCCGAGGCGGCCTTCCATGTCACCGCGGCGCAGCAGCTGCGTGAGAAAGCCGCCGCTCGCCTCGTCGAGCTGGCCCGCCGCGGCGGAGAGCCGGCGCGACTCGAAAACACCGACGACCACACAGGCTGAGCGCTGTTTTTCAGGGATGCCGCTCTTGACCGAGTATTCCATCGATTGCTCCTTTGCTGACTGGCGGCCCGCGCCGGCTGCGGATGGCCCGGGCGAAAACCGGATCGTAACGCAGATTGAGGCGGTTTTCGCGGTCTGGCCCGTGTTTTCCCATGCCGGCCCCCGGCGTGAGCGGTGCTGGCGGGCATGCTGAGGCGGCGGCTCGAACGCTACCTCGTGCGCGAGACCCTGCTCGCCTGGGGCGGTGTGACGCTGGTGCTGGTGGTGGTGCTGCTCACCAACCGGCTGATCAAGTTCATGGCCGCCGCCGCCCGCGGCGAGGTGCCCGCGGAGCTGATCTTCGGGCTGCTCGGGCTCAAGGCCCTGGCGAACCTGGGCATGGTGTTGCCGGCGAGCCTGTTCCTCGCCGTGATCCTGGCCCTGGGGCGGCTTTACCGCGATTCCGAGATGGCGGCGATGACGGCCTGCGGCTTCGGGCCCCGTCATATCCTGAGTGCGCTGATGACCCTGGCGGTGCCGCTGTCGATCTTCGTGGCGGTGTTCTCGATCTCCCTCGGGCCGCAGGCGGAGGCCACGGCACAGCGGCTGGTGATCGAGTCCAGCCAGCGTTCGCAGTTCCAGGGGCTGGAGGGCGGGCGCTTCCTCACCCTGGACGGCGGCGGTGCGGTGTACGCCGGCGCCGTCGCCGACGACGGCACGCTCCGCGACGTCTTTGCCCGCCTGCCCGGCGACGGCGTCGACCGGGTGATCGTCGCCGACAGCGCCTACCGCCGCACCGACCCGGATACCGGCGGGCGCTTCCTCGTGCTCGTCGACGGCTGGCGCTATGACGGCTCGCCGGGCCTGCTCGCCTGGCGGATGCTCTCGTTCAAGGAGCACGGGATCCGCCTGGACGCCCGCGCGCCGGTGAAGGGGCACCTCAAGCGCGACGCCCGCAGCGTGCCCCGGCTGCTCGCCGGTGGCGAGCGTGCCGACTATGCGGAGCTGCAGTGGCGGCTGGGCATGGCGGTGAGCGTGTTCACGCTGATACTTGCGGCGATACCGCTGGCGCGCACCGCCCCGCGGGAGGGGCGCTACGCCAAGCTGGTGGGGGCGGTGCTGCTCTACGTGGTGTACTTCAACGGCCTCAAGGTCGCGCAGGACTGGTACGAGAGCGGCACGGTCCCGGGCTGGCTCGGGCTGTGGTGGGTGCACGCCGCGCTCGGCGTGTTCGCCGTGGCGATGCTGGTGCGCGAGTACGGGCTGCGGCGGAGGCCATCATGAACCGGCTGTCGCGCTACATCGGCCGCCAGGTCATCCTCGGTGCGCTCATGGCGCTGCTGGTGATTGTCGCGCTGGACGCGGTGTTCACGTTCATCAACGAGAGCGGGGACGTGGGCGAGGGCGGCTACACCAGCCTGATGGCGCTGGTGTACGTGCTGCTGCAGGCGCCCCGCAGTGCCTACGAGACGTTCCCGGTGGCGACGCTGGTGGGGGCGCTGGTCGCCCTGGGCGGGCTCGCCGCGCGCAGCGAGCTCACGGCGATGCGTGCCGCGGGCCTGTCCATCGGCGGGATCACCCGTGCCGTGGTGATCACCGGGCTGCTGCTCGCGGTGGGCGCGGTGGCGCTGGGCGAGTGGGCGGCGCCGGCGGCCTCGCGCCTTGGCCAGGACCTGCGTGCACGCAGCATCGGCGGCGGGAGTGCGGGTATCGGCGACGGCGGCCTGTGGCTGCGGGACGGCCCGCGCTATATCCATGTCGCGCGCGTGCGCGAGCAGACCCAGATCGAGGGTGTGCGCGTCTACCGCACCGACGGGGGCCGGCTGAGCCGGATCGTCACCGCCGAGCGCGGACGCTACCAGGACGGCCAGTGGCTGCTCTCCGGCGTGGAGGTGACCCGTATCGGCACCGACGGCGTGCGCGTGAGGCATCCGGACGGCCAGGTACTGGAGGCGGAGCTCAATCCGGAGCTGCTCGGGCTGGTGGCGCTGCCGCCGGAGCTGCTGCCGCTGCCGGAGCTCTACCGCTATATCGACTACCGCACCCGCAACGGCCTGGAGACCGTGCGCTACCGCCTGGCCTTCTGGGTGAAGCTCGCCACGCCGCTGGCGACCATGGTGATGCTGCTACTCGCGGTGCCGCTGGTGCTCTACGTCCGCCCGCGGGCGGGTGCGGGGCAGCAGATCGTGGTGGGCGTGCTGGTGGGCACGGCGTTCATGCTGCTCAACCGCCTGCTCAACCAGGCGGGCGTGATCTACGGGTTCCCGCCGGTGCTGAGCGCGATGGCGCCGTCGCTGATCTTCATGGTCCTGGCGGTGGCGGGGCTGCAGCGGCTGCGCTGACCGGGGCGAGGCCTCAGCGCCGCCGCGGGATGACGACCAGCTGTGTGCCCGAGAGGCGGTCGTGCCAGGCAAGGCGGTCGCGGTCCACCAGCGACCAGAGGAAACCGAGGCCCAGGCTCGCCCAGGAGAGCAGGGCGGCGAGATAGCGCAGCAGTGCGAGGCGCAGGCCCACCGGGCCGCCGTCGTCGCGGCGCACCAGGCGCAGCCGCCACGCCTGCATGCCCAGGGTGCGGCCGGCGCGCCACCAGAACCCGCAGAGGAAGACCGCGCCGATCGCGAGCAGTACGAGCTGGTAGCCGATGTGGCCGGGCGGGATGGCCTCGCCGTGGTTGAAGGCGACGAGCACGCCGGTGGCGATCATCCACAGGGCGATCAGCAACAGGCCGTCGTAGACCATCGCCGCGAGGCGCCGGAACAGGCCGCTGGTGCGTGGGGGCTCGCTCACTGTGTGTATTCCGTTGTGCCGCCGGTCGGCCGGAACGAAAAAGGCCGCCCTGAGGCGGCCTTTGCGAAGATGGCGCTCCCACGGGGATTTGAACCCCGGTTTCCGCCTTGAGAGGGCGGCGTCCTTACCGCTAGACGATGGGAGCGTGTTGTCGCCGGGGCCCCTGAAGAGCCGCCGTCCGCGGTGCACCGCGTGTTGAGGGCTGCTATTATACGGAATCTTTATTCCCGCACAAGAGGCCGGTTCCAGTCCGTGTTTGAACAGCCAGCCCAACACGTCCAGCCCGTCATCGTCCCGCGGTCCGACCACCGGATCTCCCGATCGCAGATCAGCGATAACGCCCTCAAGGTCCTCTACCGGCTGAAAAACGGCGGCTACGAGGCCTATCTCGTCGGCGGTGGTGTGCGCGATCTCTCGCTGGGTCGTGAACCCAAGGATTTCGATATCGCCACGGACGCCACCCCGGAGCAGGTCAATGAGCTGTTCCGCAACTGCCGGCTGATCGGGCGGCGCTTCCGCCTTGCCCACGTGCACTTCGGTCGCGAGATCATCGAAGTGGCGACCTTCCGCGCCCTCAACAACGGCGGTGAGGAGGACAGCGACGGCGACCACGTCACCGAGGACGGACTGGTGCTGCGTGACAACGTCTACGGCACCATCGAGGAGGACGCGCTGCGGCGCGACTTCACCGTCAACGCCCTCTACTACAACATCGCCGACTTCTCCATCGTCGACTACGCCGGCGGCATGGCCGACCTGGAGGCGGCGGTGATCCGGCTCATCGGCGACCCGGAGGTGCGCTTCCGCGAGGACCCGGTGCGCATGCTCCGGGCGGTGCGCTTCGCCGTGAAGCTAGGCTTCCGCATCGACCCGGAGGTGGCCGAGGCGATGCCCCGGCTGGCGCCGCTGCTTGCCGACATCCCCGCGGCGCGGCTGTTCGAGGAGGTGCTGAAGCTGTTCATGGGCGGCCAGGGCGAGGGGACCTTCGAGCTGCTCCGCCGCTTCGGGCTCTACCGCTATCTCTTCCCCGCCACCGATACCCTCCTGGACGAGGCCGGCGACGACGTGGCCGTGCGCTTCATCGCGCGGGCGCTCGCGAATACCGACCTGCGCATCATGGAGGAGCGCCCGGTCACGCCGGCGTTCCTGTTCGCCGCGATGCTCTGGCCGGTGGTCGTCGAACGCGCCGCCGAGTGGCAGGACGACGTCGACAGCGACGGCCAGGCGCTGCAGCAGGCGTCCGCGGCCGTGGTCCAGGAGCAGGTGGCGGTGGTCACCATCCCCAAGCGCTTCGGCGTGCCCATGCGCGAGATCTGGTCGCTGCAGCCGCGTTTCGAGAAGCGCTCCGGCAAGCGTGCCCAGCGCCTGCTCGGTCACCCGCGCTTCCGTGCCGCCTACGATTTCCTCCTGCTCCGCGCCGAGGTCGGCGATGCCGACCCGGAGCTGGCGAACTGGTGGACGGAGTTCCAGGACGCCGACCCGGAGCGGCGGCGGGCCATGACCGGCGCCTCCGGCGGCGGGGGCAAGCGCGGCCGCCGCGGGCGGCGGGGACGGCGCGGTGACGATGGCGACAACGACGGTGACGATGAGGAGTAGCCTCCCCGCCTGGGTGGCCGTCGGCAGCAACATCGGCGGCCCGGTCACGCAGGTTCGCCAGGCCATGGCGGCGCTGGAGGCGCTGCCGGAGACCCGCCTGGAGGCGTGCTCCTCGCTGTACCGCAACCCGCCGATGGGGCCCCAGGACCAGCCGGATTTCGTCAACGCCGTGGTTCGCCTGCGCACGTCGCTGGAGCCGCTGGCGCTGCTCGATGTGCTGCAGGCTATCGAGCGCGCCCAGGGCCGCGTGCGCCACCGCCGCTGGGGCGAACGTACCCTCGATCTCGACCTCGTGCTCTATGGTGAGCAACGCATCGATCACCCGCGCCTGGTGGTGCCCCATCCGGGCATCGGCGAGCGCGCGTTCGTCCTCCGCCCGCTGCAGGAGATCGATCCCGGCCTGGATGTGCCGGGGCAGGGAGTGGTTGACGCGCTGCTCGCCCGGGTCGATGATGCCGCGCTGCAACGTGTGAACTGAATCGTGCCCCGGCGATGGTCGCCGGCGGTGCGGGCCACACGGGAGTGAGGGTATGTATTCGGGAGAACAAAAACCCCGTTCGCAGCCGGTGACCGTCGCCCGGCTGCACCGCATGAAGCGTGAAGGCACCCCCATCGCCTGCCTGACCGCTTACGACTTCACCCTGGCCAGCGCGGAGGACGCCGCGGGCGTCGACGTCATGCTGGTGGGGGATTCCCTTGGCAATGTCATGCAGGGCCGCAAGACCACCCTGCCGGTGACGGTGGACGAGATCGTCTACCACACCCGGTGCGTGACCGCCGCCTCCCCCGGCGCGCTGGTCATGGCCGACATGCCGTTCATGAGCTATCCCGACGTGCCCACGGCGCTCCACAACGCCGGCCGCCTGATGAAGGAGGGCGGTGCGCAGATGATCAAGCTCGAGGGCGCCGGTGATCAGGCCGGCGTGGTCGCTGCGCTGGCGGGTGCGGGCGTGCCGGTGTGCGGCCACCTCGGGCTGCAGCCCCAGCTGGTGCACAAGATCGGCGGCTACCGCGTGCAGGGCCGCGACAGCGAGACCGCCGAGCGCATGGTGGAGGACGCCCTGGCGCTGGAGCGTGCCGGCGCCGACATGCTGCTCGTGGAGTGTATCCCGGCGGCGCTGGCCGGGCGGCTGACCCGGGAGCTCACCATCCCGCTGATCGGTATCGGCGCGGGCCCGCACTGCGACGGCCAGATGCTCGTCCTCCAGGACATGCTCGGCGTCACCCGGGGCCGGCCGCCGAAGTTCTCCCGCGACTTCATGCCCGAGGCGGGCAGCATCCCCGCGGCGCTGGCGGCCTACGTCGCCGCGGTCCGCGAGCATCGCTTCCCCACGGACGAGCACAGCTTCTAGCGTTCGCCGGCAGGCGGGCGCCCGACGGAACACGGGGCATCCCATGCACATCATCAACAACATCACCGAGCTTCGCGCCCAGGTCCGTGCCTGGCGGGACGCCCGCGAGGAGGTCGGCCTGGTGCCCACCATGGGCAATCTCCACGGCGGGCACATGACCCTCGTGGACGAGGCCCGCGAGCGCAGCGACCGCGTGGTGGTGAGCATCTTCGTCAATCCGACGCAGTTCGGTCCGGAGGAGGACTTCGACGCCTACCCGCGCACCCTGGAGTCGGACTGCGAGCAGCTCGCCGGGGCCGGCGTGGACGTCGTCTTCGCGCCCACCGTGGAGGAGATGTACCCCGGGGGCGGCGGTCTCTCCACCGTGGTGGACGTCCCGGCGCTGTCCGGCATCCTCTGCGGCGCGACCCGGCCGGGGCATTTCCAGGGCGTCGCCACCGTGGTGGCGAAGCTGCTCAATGTGGTCGCCCCGGATATGGCGGTGTTCGGGCGCAAGGACTATCAGCAGCTCATGGTCATCCGCCGCATGGCGCGGGATCTCAACATGCCGGTGCAGATCGTCGGTGCGCCGGTGGCGCGGGAGTCCGACGGCCTCGCCATGAGCTCGCGTAACGTCTACCTAGGTAAGGACGAGCGTGCCCGCGCGCCGGCGCTCAATCGGGCGCTGCGGGATGCGGCGGCACGGCTCGCCGCCGGCGAGCGGGACTTTGCCGCGATCGAGGCCGCCGGCAGCGAGGCCATCGCCGAGGCGGGCTTCCGCCCGGACTACTTCAGGATCCGCCGGCCCGGGGATCTCGGCGACCCCACCGGCTCGGAGGAGGAGCTGATCGTCCTCGGCGCGGGCTGGCTCGGCCGGGCACGGCTCATCGACAATGTCGCCGTCCGGCTCTAGCGTCCTGACGCGGGTGTTCGCTGCGCCCCAGGTCGCCGGTTCCTGTCAGGGCCGGCCGCGGTCATCAGGCCGGATCGCATCACCCCTTACCCCGGAGGGTTTCCCATGTATCTGAGCATGCTCAAGTGCAAGCTCCACCAGGCCCGCGTGACCCATACCGAGCTGGAGTACGAGGGCTCCTGCGCGATCGACGCGGACCTCCTCGACGCCGCGGGGATCCGTGAGAACGAGGAGGTCCACGTCTACAACATCGCCAACGGCGAGCGTTTCTCGACGTACGCTATCCTCGGCGAACGCGGCTCGCGGATCATCTCGCTCAACGGTGCCGCCGCCCACAAGGCGAACGTCGGCGACCGCGTGATCATCTGCGCCTACGCCCTCATGGACGACGCCGAAGCCGCGGAGCACGCGCCCACCCTCGTTTACTGCGACGCGGACAACCGTATCGCCGGCACGCGCAACGCGGTCCCCGCCCAGGTCGCCTGAGTCGCCGGCACAGGCGCCGGCAGAACGCGCGTGCCGGCGTCATCAGGCCGGCTGCGCCCGGCAGTCGACGTTGCCGGCGCCGCGGGACGGGATGTTGGCTGCCAGGAGCAGCCAACCTACACGGCAGTGCATCCGGCACAGCGATTCCACAGGACCCGCCGTCCCTGGAAGAACCCTCTTCCCCGACCCTTCCACCGCGAGGGGAGAGGGGTATGACGTGGCGGTAGGTCGGCTGCTCGAAGGCAGCCGACGTCCCCGGTGCCACGGTGTGGGATGTTGGCTGCCGGGAGCAGCCAACCTGCAACGCCCGTTCCCGTCGCAGGCATGCCGGGACGCTACCCGCCTGCGGTATACGACCTGCCTGGCGGTTGGGGCTGAGCGCGGCGGGGCGACCGTTCAGCCGGGCAGTGTCACCTCCAGTGCCAGCAGTCGGTAGGACAGGGACTTGCCGTGGCCGTCGAGGTTGAGCGCGCCGTTGACGCCGCCCTGGAGGACCGCGTCGATGACGAGGTTCATCCCCGCAAGCTGCGGGAGGAGGTGGCGGCGTACCCGCGTGGCGCCGCGATGGGCGAACGTCGCGAGCACGCGCTGCTCGGTGACCTGTGAGACCACGGCGTCGTAGTCCACGGGGTCGTAAACGAACAGCGACAGGTTGAGCCGGTTGCCCTTGTCCCCGGCGCGGGCGTGGGCGATCTCGTGGAGCGTGACGCGGCGCGCCGTCATCGGCGTGTCTCCGTATTCGTGGCCGCCTCCCCGGCGGCATCGAGGGTGTGTACTCGGGTCGGCACCTGGGCGCGGGGGACGAGGAACGACACCGTCGCCACCCGCCGGCGGTGATGGCGGCGCACGCCGCCGCCGCCGGCCGGGCCGGTGCAGTAGAGCGCGAGCAGCTCCTGGGTGGCTGCTTCCACCGCGGCGCGCCCGGCGTGGGCGACCGCGAGGCGAAGGCGTACCTCCGCCGGCGCGGTCGGCGGCGCTTCGGATTGCAGGGTGCCGTCGTCGTCGCCAAACACGCTCACGTGGCCGATGTAGTCGAACCGGCAGCGCAGGTCCGCCGGCAGGCGGCGTGTGAAACGCTCGCGCAGGGTCTCTGCCGCGAGCCGTGCGCGGGGGAGGGCGTTGGGACCGGCGTAGGTGATCCCGGCCTCGCCCTGCCAGCCGGCGTCGTAGCACACCGTGGTCTTGAGGCGTTCGGGCGCGGGACGGCCGCGCACCCCGGTGACCGCCACCCGGTCCGGTCCCTGCTGGTGTACCTCGACGCCGGAGAGGTCGATCACCACGTCCGGTGTGACGTAGCCGGCGGGGTCATGGATCTCGTAGAGCAGCTGCTCGCGCACGGTCTGCGTCGTCACCAGGCCGCCGCTGTCGCGGGGCTTGGTGACGACGATGCCGCCGTCGCGATCGACCTCGACGATGGGGTAGCCCAGCACCGCCAGGCCCGGGACGTCCTTGTAGCCGGGGTCGGCGAAGTAGCCGCCGGTGACCTGTGCGCCGCACTCCACTAGGTGGCCGGCGAGGGCCCCGGCGGCGAGGCGGTCCCAGTCGTCCCAGGGCCAGCCGAAGTGGTTCACCAGCGGTGCCAGCGCCAGCGCCGGGTCCGCGACTCGGCCGGTCACGACCACGTCGCCTCCCCGTGCCAGGGCCTCGGCTAGCGGCGGTGCGCCCAGATAGGCGTTCGCCGCGACGATGGCGTCGCGCGCCGGCAGCGATTCGTGCTCGGCGTCCCAGGGGGCGAGGTCGAGCGTGGCCAGACGCTCGCGGAGGTCGTCACCCTCGACCCGGGCCATGCGGCCCTGCGGGTGGCCCGCGGCGCGCATCAGCGCGGCGATGCGGTTGCACGCCGCGCGGGGGTTGGCGGCACCGAAGTTGCCGAGCACCGGGATGCCGTGATCGAGACAGCGTCCCAGCACCGGTGACAGGTAATCGGCCAGCAGCGGCTCGTAGCCCGCACCGGGATCGGCGTCCATGGCCCGCTGGGCGGCGGCCAGGGTCCGCTCCCCCAGGGTCTCGAAGATCAGCGCACAAGGCTGGCCGCGGCGGACGAGCTCGTCCACCACCGCCCCGGCAGCGTCGGTGCGGTCGCCGGAGAAGCCGGCGCCGCAGCCCACGAGAAACGTCATCGGCCGTCTCCTGCGTTGGTGATTTCCGCCATGTCCCCCGCGTGCGCCGGGGCGTCGTCCGCGGTGTCGCGCCGGCGCCGCGCAATCACGAGCAGCGCCGCGAGCAGGGCCAGTGCGGCGAGGGTGCTCGGCCATCCCGGTGCGAGGGCGAGTGCCCCGGCGGCGAGCAGCACTGCCGTGCCCGCGGTCCGGCCCAGAGCGGGACGGATCCCCGAGAGCAGGGTCGCGAAGGCGAGCACGAAGGCCAGGCCCTGGCAGGCGGCCAGGACGACGTCACCGGCGTTGCCGAATCCGGCCAGTGCCGGGTAGGCAAGCATCACGAACGGGATGACATACGTGGCCGCGCCGAGGCGAACCGCCTGGCCCGCCGCGGGCAGCCAGTTCGTCCCGGCGATGCCGGAGGCGACGAACACCGCCACGCACACCGGCGGCGTGATCACGGAAATCGTGGCGAAGTAGAACACGAACAGGTGTGCGACCAGCGGCTGGAACCCGAGCTCCGTGAGCGCCGGGGCGAGCACCGAGGAGACCAGCACGTAGGCCTCGGTCGTCGGGATGCCCATGCCCATGATCAGGCAGATGGCGGCGACGATGGCCGCCACCAGCAGCCCGGAGTGACCGGCCAGGTCGACGATCAGCCCGGCCAGGGTGACGCCGATCCCGGTCATGTTGATCATTGCCACCAGGATCTGGGCGCCGGCGAGCAGCACGCCGATGATCACCATGCCGCGGCCAGCGTCGGCGATGCCGCCGGTCAGCCGTGCGGCGATGGTCCGCACCGGTGTGCCCGCGTGCACCGAGAAGCCCACGAAGGTCACCACCACCGCGACCACGCCGAAGAATGCCGAGGTCTGGATGGAGTGGCCGGTGAGCACGCCGTAGAACAGTCCGCCCAGTGCCGCGGCGATGGGCACGAGTCGCCCGGGGCGCAGGATGGCTGGCCAGGCGGGCATGTCCGCCTCCGGCACCACCGGCAGGCCGCGGCGCAGCGCCAGCAGGTGGACGGTGAGGAATACCGCGACGTAGAACAGCACCGCCGGCAGTATCGAGGCGAGCACGATGCGTACGTAGCTCTCCCCGAGCACCTCCGCCATCACGAATGCCGCCGCCCCGAGGATCGGCGGCGCGATCTGGCCGCCGGTGGAGGCGACGGCCTCGACCGCCGCCGCCAGGGCCGGCGGGTAGCGCAGCCGCTTCATCAACGGGATGGTGAAGTTGCCCGTCGTCGCCACATTGGCCACGGCGCTGCCGCTGACCATCGCGAACAGGCTCGACGCCACCGTCGCGACCTTGGCCGCGCCCCCGGGGCTGCGCCCGCCGAGGCGCACGGACGCGTCGATTAAGGTCTGGCCGCCGCCGGTGTGCAGCAGCAGGCTGCCGAAGAGCACGAACGCGGCGATGGTGGTCGCGGCGACGCCCACCAGCAGGCCCCATACGCCGAGGTCGCCCAGGAACAGCGTCTCGGTGACGAACGCCGGCCCGAAGCCCCGGTGCGCCAGGGCCCCGGGTAGCAGGTTGCCGAAGAACGCGTACGCCAGGCCGACCACCACCAGCGACGGGAACAGCCAGCCGATGGCCCGCCGGGAGACCTCCAGGATCGCGGCGACCAGTCCGGCCGTCATCACCATGTCCGCGGGCGTCGCCCAGGGCAGCTCGGTGAGGATGCGCTCGTGGTTGAGCGCCACGTACCCGCAGCCGGCGAGCGCCACTGCGCCCAGCAGCGCGTCGACGGCGAGCGCTGCCGGACGCAGACGCGGGCCTGCCGGCAGCGGGTAGACGGCCAGGCCGAGCAGGAGGACCAGGGCCAGGAATACCGGCCGCTGTACCAGGCTCGGGAACTGGCCGAACGCCGAGGTGTAGAGGATGAAGCCGCCCAGCACGAGGGCCAGGGCGGTGGTGAGTCGCTCGCGCATGGTGGTGCTCCCGACGTGCGGCCGCGGTCAGCGGGGCTGGAGCTGGTCGGGGATGTCCATGCCCTGCTCGCGGTAGTAGCGCGCCGCTCCGGGGTGCAGGGGTACGGTGCCGTAGTCCATCGTCATCGCCCCAAGGTCGGCGCCCTCCAGCGACTTGAACGCGTTGGCCTGCGGTCCCTGGTGCTCCATCACGGCCTTGACGATGCGGTAGGCGGCCTCGTCGCTCAGCCCCGGACGCGCGTGCACGGCGACGCCGAAGGCCCAGGTGGCGTAGGCGGGGATGCCTTCCGCGGCCCCGGCGGGGACGTCCACCACGCCGATGTCCGGCATCTCCTCGCGCAGGGTGCGTTTCTGCGCGCCGGTCAGCGAGAGCACGCGGATCGGGGTGAAGGTGGCGATGTCCAGTGACGAGCCGTCGAGGCGGTCACCCACCCCGGACTTGACGTAGCCATTGAGGCGGTTGTCCTTGATCGCGCTGACGATGTCGCTGGTGGAACCGCGCACGTAGTCCGGCGAGATGCCCAGGGTGCGCATCACCGCCTCGGTGGTCTTCTCGGTGGCCGAGCCGGTAATGCCCGGATTCAGCCGGCGGCCGTCCAGGCCGGCGAGCGTCGCGATGCCGGCGTCCTTGCGTACGACGACATTCTGCGGTGCGACCGTATAGACCCAGAGCAGCCGGCTGTCGACGGCGTGGCCGTCGAAGGCGCCAGTGCCCTTGTAGGCGTGGTAACCCACATTGGTGGTGACCAGGCCGAGGTCGACCTGCCCGCGGGAGAGCCGCCGGAGGTTGTCCACCGTGGCGCCGGTCTCTACCACCGAGGCGTTGACGCCCTCGGCGTAGTCGTTGATGACCTGATTGACGGCGACGAAGTAGCTGTAGTGGCTGGATGACGTGGACGTCGAGCCGATGAGTATCTCGTCGGCGCCCTGTGCGCCCTGGCTCAGGGTGAGCGCGGCCATTGCGGCCGCCGCGGCAGCGGTCAGCTTGCCCATGATCTCCTCCTCCGCCGGCGCCGTGCGTGTGCGGTGCCGGCCGTTATGGCGTTGGCGGTGTGCCGGCGTACGGCACGGAGGTATCGTTGCGGTGGGCTGCTATATTTGTCTAATTTATTATTACTGATTGATATTTTGAAAAATAAAACAATAGGGCGAGGGGACGAAGGATATGACACCGACGGTCAAGCAGCTGCGGGCCTTCGTGGTCTCCGCCCAGTCGGACAGCTTCGCCGAGGCGAGCGAACGGCTGCACCTCTCGCAGCCCGCACTGAGCCTTTCCATCCGCAAGCTGGAGACCGGTGTGGGCGGTGCGCTGTTCGCGCGCTCGGGGCGTCACATGACGCTGACCCCGGAGGGCCAGGCCTTCCTGCCGGTGGCCGTGCGACTGCTCAACGACTGGACCGAGGCGTTCGCGGACCTCACCGAGTTGTTCTCCAAGCAACGCGGCAAGGTCACCGTCGCGGCGCTGCCGACACTCGCGGCGGGCCTGCTGCCGCCGGTGATCTCGGCGTTCGGGGAGCGCCACCCGCGGGTCAATCTCAGCGTCCACGACGTCCTCGCCGACGAGGTGGGGCAGCTCGTGCGTGAAGGGCGTGCGGATATCGGGGTGTCGGTGCCGCCGCTGGACTCCGACGATCTCGCCTTCGAGCCGCTGCTCCTCGATCGCTACGTGGCCGTTTGCCCGGAGGGCCATCCGCTGCTGGCGGGGGAGGCGGTGGCGTGGGTGGCGCTGGCGGGGGTTCCGTTCATCGGGATCAACCGGCTGTCGAGTGCGCGCCAGGCGATCGACCGCGTCATGGCCGAGGTCGGCGGTACGCTGGATATCCGGTGCGAGGTCAACCAGATCGCCACGGTGGGCCGCATGGTTGCCGCCGGCATGGGGATCAGCGTCCTTCCGGCGCTCAGCTTCCGCCAGATCGCCGTCGCTGGCCTCGGCTATCGACCCTTGGTCGAGCCGGTCATCGAGCGCCGGCTCGGCGTCATTACCCGGCGGCGCCAGCCCCTGTCCGCCGCGGCATCGGCGCTGCACGAACTGCTGCGCGAACGGGCGGCCGAGGCCCCCTGAGCGGCGGCCTGCGCAGGGCAGCGGCTACGTCGGTGCCCCCAGCCGTTCCAGCGCCCACTGCACGTGCTCGCGTACCAGCTCCGAGGGGTGGGCGGTGCGCTCGCGCAGGGCGGCGACCGCCTCATCCGAGGCCGGGCCGTTGCCCAGGGCGACGGCGATGTTGCGCAGCCAGCGCTCGTGGCCGAGGCGGCGGATGGCCGAGCCCTCGGTGCGCTTGAGGAAGGTGGCCTCGTCCCAGCGGAACAGGCTGACCAGCGAGGCGTGGTCCAGCCCGTGGCGGGGCTGGAAGTCGGCCTCGTCGGTGGGCCGGGCGTAGCGGTTCCACGGGCAGATGCTCTGGCAGTCGTCGCAGCCGAAGATGCGGTTGCCGATGGCCGGGCGCAGTGCCTCCGGGATGGTGCCGTGGTGCTCGATGGTGAGATACGAGATGCAGCGCCGGGCGTCGAGCTGGTAGGGCGCCGTGATCGCCCCCGTGGGGCATACCGCCAGACAGGCCCGGCAGCTTCCGCAGTGCGCCGTGGGCGGCTCGTCCGCCGGCAGCGGCAGGTCGGTGAACAGTTCGCCGAGGAAGAAGTACGATCCCGCCTCGCGCGAGAGCACCAGGGTATTCTTGCCGATCCAGCCGAGCCCGGCGTTGCGCGCCAGCGCCTTCTCCAGCACCGGTGCGGAGTCCACGAAGGCGCGGTAGCCGAACGTGCCGGTGGCGGCCTCGATGCGCCGGGCGAGCTGCTGGAGGCGCCGGCGCATGAGCTTGTGGTAGTCCCGGCCCAGGGCGTAGCGGGCGACGAAGGCGCGCGCGCCGTCGGCGAGCACCGGGGCGTCGTCCTCGACGTCGTCGGGTCGGTAGTCCAGGCGGACGCTGATCACGCGCACCGTCCCCGGGTGGAGCACCGACGGACGGGCGCGCTTGACGCCGTGCCGGCCCATGTAGTGCATCCCGCCCTGACGGCCCTCGCGGAGCCAGCGCAGCAGGTGCGCTTCGTCCTGGCTGAGGTCCGGGGCGGCGATGCCGGCGTCGCTGAAGCCGAGCTCCCGTGCCCAGCGCCGGATGTCCCCGGCAAGATCGGTCATGGACGGGGCGGTGTCGGTCGCGGCGTCTCTCATACGACTATTTTACTAGTCTTTCCGGCGGGATTGTCGTGTGTCGGGCGGGACACCGGAACGGCTCGCGGGCACCCCGTCCTCGTGGCGGCCCGGCCCGGCCGTATCAAGAGGGTGCTACGCCGCCGGGGCAGTCCTGCGTGAGTGTCCACGGGCCTGACCGTTATACTGCAAGGCTTTCCCGTTCGGCTGGAGCGCGGAGCGAGCCATGGAAGCGTTACCGACACGACTCTACACCCCCGAGCAGGTCCGGGAACTCGACCGCCGGGCCATCGAGGACCACGGCATTCCCGGCGAGCGGCTGATGGAGCAGGCCGGGCGCGCCGCCTACCGGCTGCTGCGCCGTCGCTGGCCGGACGCCAGACGCGTGACGGTGCTCTGCGGCGGCGGCAACAACGGCGGCGATGGCTACGTGATCGCGCGGCTGGCCGCGTCGACGGGGCTGGACGTGCGCGTGGCCGCGGTGTCGGACCCGGAGCGCCTGAGCGGTGCCGCGGCGGACGCGATGGGCCGTTGCCGCGAACTGGTCGCCCTGGAGCCGTGGGATGCCCGGGCGCTGGACGACGCGGACGTCGTCGTCGACGCGCTGCTCGGCACCGGCCTGGACCGCGAGGTCGCCGGCGAGTACGCCGAGGCCATCGAGGCGGCCAATGCGCGCGCCGTGGGCCGACTCGCCGTGGATGTGCCCTCGGGCATCAGTGCCACCACCGGCGCCTGTCTCGGTGTCGCCTTCCGCGCGGACGTCACCCCGACCTTCATCGGCCTCAAGCAGGGGCTGTTCACCGGTGCCGCGCCGGACTATACCGGCACGGTCCGCTATGACGATCTCGACGTGCCCCCCGCGGTGTTCGGGGATATGCCTCCGGCCGCCTGGCGGGTGGACGCCGGGGCGGTGGCCGGGTGGCTGGCGCCGCGTTCGCCCGCGAGCCATAAGGGCCATTTCGGCCACGTGCTGGTGATTGGCGGCGATTACGGCTTCGGCGGCGCCGTACGCCTCGCGGCCGAGGCCGCGGCGCGCACGGGGGCCGGGCTCGTGAGCGTGGCCACCCGCAAGCGCCATATCGCGCCGCTGCTCGCCGCGTGCCCGGAGGTCATGGCCCATTCAGTGGACAGCGCCACCGCCCTGGAGCCGCTGCTCGGGCGCGCGAGTGTGGTGGCCATTGGCCCCGGACTCGGGCAGTCGGACTGGGGTCGCGGGATGCTGGCCGCCGCCGGCGGGTTCGACGGGCCGCTGGTCGCCGACGCCGACGCCCTCAACCTCCTCGCCGCGGAGGGGCCGGTGGCGAACCCGCGCCGGGTCATTACCCCGCACCCGGGGGAGGCGGCGCGCCTGCTGCGCCGCGATACCGCCGAGGTGCAGCGCGACCGGTTCGCGGCGCTGGACGAGCTGCTCAGCCGCTTTGGCGGGGCCGCGCTGCTCAAGGGTGCCGGGACGCTGATCGGTGCCGGCGACCAGCGCTGGCTGTGCACCGCCGGCAACTCGGGCATGGCGAGCGGCGGCATGGGGGACGTCCTTACCGGCGTGGTCGCCGGGCTGCTGGCCCAGGGGCTCGGCGTGGGCGAGGCGGCGGCCATGGCCGCGGCGGTCCACGGCGGCGCCGCCGACCGTGCAGCGGTGCGTACCGGCCGCCGGGCGCTGCTCGCCCGGGACGTGATCGATGCGCTGTCCGGGGGTCTGCCGGAATGAGCGGGCTCACGCGTGTCCTCCCGGATGCCGCCGCCACCGAGGCGGTGGGTGCGGCGCTTGCCGCCTGCCTGCCGGAGGCGCTGACGGTGACCCTCGCCGGCGACCTCGGCGCAGGCAAGACCACCCTCGCGCGCGCCGTGCTCCGCGGGCTCGGGCACACGGGCGCGGTGCGCAGTCCGACCTATACCCTCATCGAGCCCTATGAATGCGGCGGCCGGCGGGTCTTCCACCTGGACCTCTATCGCCTTGCCGACCCGGAGGAGCTGGAATTCCTCGGCCTGCGTGATCTCTTCGAGCGGCCTGCCGTGGTGCTCTTGGAGTGGCCGGAGCGCGGCGCCGGCGCGCTCCCGGCGCCCGACCTGCGGCTGGCCCTCGACGCCGACGGGGCGGGGCGGACGTTGACGGTCGAGGCTTGTAGCGAGGCGGGCGAGACGGTGCTCTCCGCGCTGCGTGCACACCTCCCGGATTGAAGTGTTAATCCAGAAACTGCGTCTATCTCTCTGCTCAGTAAGAGAAAAGTATTGAAATACCCGGGCGTTTGTGCCTAACTGGCACCTGTAGCGTCCCGGAGAAGAACAGGAATCCCTTCATGCGCCTTGTGCTCGCGCTAGTGCTCAGCCTGATCGTCGGCGTGGCGCACGCGGCCCGTACGCAGGTCACGGACGTGCGCACGTGGTCGGGCCCGGAGCATACCCGCGTGGTGCTCGATCTCTCCGGCGCGTCGGATTACAAGATGTTCACGCTGGACAATCCCAGGCGCGTGGTCGTCGATCTGCCGGAGGCAGGGATCGCGAATACGGCGGTGCGGAGCGACGAGGTCACCGGCGTGCTCAAGGACATCCGCACCGGTGTGCGCCACGGCCGGGACCTGCGGGTGGTGCTGGATCTGGACGGCGCCGCCAAGGCGAAGGCGTTCACCGTCTCCCCCAACGACACCTATGGCCATCGCCTGGTGGTCGACCTGGAGAGCCCGAGCAAGCAGGCGGCCAACCGCAAGGCGGAGCGTGAGGTGCGGCGGCAGTCCGAGCGCCAGGGCGACCTGGTGATCGCCATCGATGCCGGCCACGGCGGTGAGGACCCGGGCGCCACGGGGGCGCACGGCACCCACGAGAAGGACGTCGTCCTCAAGGTCGCCCGCAAGCTCGCCGCGATCCTCGAGAAGACGCCCGGGTTCCGTCCCGTGCTCACCCGCAAGGGCGACTACTACATCGGCCTGCGCGAGCGCACCCGCAAGGCCCGGGCGGTAGGGGCGGACATGTTCGTCTCCATTCATGCCGACGCCGTGCGCCAGCGCAGCGTTCGCGGCGGCTCCGTCTACATCCTCTCCCGCCGCGGCGCTTCCGGTGAGGTCGCGCGCATGCTTGCGCGCAACGAGAACGCCGCCGACCGTATCGGCGGCGTCTCGCTGGACGACAAGGACGATATGGTCGCCTCGGTGCTGCTCGATCTCTCCCGCGCGGCGACCATCGAGGCCAGCACCGGTCTGGCGAATACGCTGATCGGGGAGATGGACAACGTCGGGCGGATGCACAGCCGGGACGTGGGCAAGGCCGCGTTCGTGGTGCTCAAGTCCCTGGACATGCCCTCGGTGCTGGTGGAGCTGGCGTTCATCTCCAACCCGCAGGAGGAGCGCTTGCTGCGATCCGCCAGCCACCAGCAGGAGCTGGCCTCGGCGCTAGCCGAGGGCATTACCCAATACGCCAACGCCCACCGGCCGCGGCTGCGCATGGCGGGCTCGAAGTCGCAGGAGTACGTGGTCAAGCGCGGCGACACCCTGAGCGAGATCGCCTCCAATCACGGCGTCAGCGTCAGCCGTCTGCGCCGCGCCAACGAGATCAACGGCGACACCATCGTCGCCGGGACGCGCCTGCGTATCCCGTGAACCGGGCCATGGCCGTGGCCCGGGTGAGCCCGCATAATGGACGCCATGGGCACCCCCGAGACCGAAACCCGAATACGTGAGCTGCCGCCCCTGCTGGTCGACCAGATCGCCGCGGGGGAGATCATCGAGCGCCCTGCCTCAGTGGTGAAGGAGCTGCTCGAGAACGCCATCGACGCCGGCGCCCGTCGCATCGACGTGGCGGTGGAGGCCGGCGGCAAGGGCCTGATCCGCGTGCGTGACGACGGTCAGGGCATGAGCCCGGCGGACCTGCGCCTGTCCGTCGGCCGCCATGCCACCAGCAAAATCCGTGAGCTCGACGACCTGGAGCACATAGCCAGCCTCGGCTTCCGCGGCGAGGCGCTGCCGAGCATCGCCTCGGTCTCGCGGCTGTGCATCACCTCCCGCGCCAGCGGCGAGGAGCATGCCTGGCGGCTGGAGGTGCAGGACGGTGAGGCCGGTGAGCCGGCGCCCGCGCCGCACCCGGCGGGCACCACCGTCGAGGTCCGCGAGCTATTCCACCGCACGCCGGCGCGGCGCAAGTTCCTGCGCGCCGAGCGCACCGAGTTCCGCCACGTCCAGGAGCTCGTGCGGCGTATGGCGATGAGCCATCCCGGCGTCGCCGTGAACCTCGAGCACAACGGCCGCACCGCGATGCAGCTCCCTGCAGCGGGTAACCGTGCGGCGTGGGGCCAGCGCCTGGCCGAGCTCACCGGCCGGGCCTTCGTGGACCAGTCGCTGTTCCTGGAGACCGAGGCCGCCGGCATGCGCCTGTGGGGATGGCTGGGCCTGCCCACGGCCTCCCGCGGCCAGGCGGACCTGCAGTACGTCTACCTCAACGGGCGCATGATCCGGGACCGGCTGATCAGCCACGCCCTGCGCCGGGCCTATGCCGATCTCCTGTTCAAGGACCGGCACCCCGCCTATGTCCTCTACCTGGAGATCGACCCCGGGCAGGTGGACGTCAACGTGCACCCGACCAAGCACGAGGTCCGCTTCCGCGACAGCCGCCTTGTCTACGACTTCCTGCTGCGCCAGGTCCACCACGCCCTGGAGCATGCCGGCGATGCGGACGCGCCCGAGCCGGTGGCGCCCGCTGCGGAGCCGTCCCGAACGGAGACTGCAGCGGCACCGCCCCCGGCTCCGGCCGGCGGGCCGGTGGCGCCGCCCAGGCCGCCGCAGCAGGCCTCCATGGGCCTGCCGGTGGCGGAGGCCCGGGCACTGTACGGGCCGGAGGAGGGCGGTGTGCCGGCGGCCGGGGCGGAGGAACGCCCGGCGCAGGCCAGCGCCGCGGCGGACGGGGACAGCGGCCGCGCCGTCCCGTCGGCGCATGCGCCGTCCGCCGTGCAGCCGCGGGAGGTCTCCGGCGAGGCGCCGCCCCTGGGCTTCGCGCTGGCTCAGCTTCACGGCGTGTACGTGCTCGCGCAGGACGATGACGGCCTGATCCTGGTGGACATGCATGCCGCCCACGAGCGCATCGTCTACGAACGCCTCAAGGACCAGGTGGCGGAGCAGGGCGTGGCCTCGCAGCCGCTGCTGGTGCCGGTGCGGGTGTCGGTGACACCGCGACAGGCGGACATCGCCGAGGAGTACGCCGAGGTGTTCACCCGCCTGGGCTTCGAGGTGGACCGCGGCGGCCCGGACGTCGTCCATCTCCGCCGCCTGCCGGCGCTGCTGCGCACCGCCGACCCCGAGACGCTGGTCCGCGACGTGCTCGCCGACCTCCAGGCGGAGGGGCGCAGTGGCCGGGTGGAGGCCGCGGTGAACCACGTGCTCGCCACCATGGGCTGCCACGGTTCCGTGCGCGCCAACCGCCGTCTGAGCCTGGATGAGATGAACGCCCTGCTCCGGGAGATGGAGCGCACGCGCAATATCGGCCAGTGCAACCACGGCCGGCCGACCTGGACACGGCTGACCATGGCCGACCTGGACCGGCTGTTCCTGCGGGGCCAGTAGCCATGGGCGCGCCGCTGCCGGTGATCCTCCTCATGGGGCCGACGGCCTCGGGCAAGACCGCCGCAGCCATCGACCTGGTGGAGCGCTTCCCGGTGGAGATCGTCAGCGTGGACTCGGCCCTGGTCTACCGGGGCATGGACATCGGTACCGCCAAGCCGGGGGCGAACGAGCTGGCCCGTGCCCCCCACCGCCTGATCGATATCCTCGATCCCTCAGAGCGCTATTCCGCGGCGGGCTTCCGCGCGGATGCGCTGGCGGAGATCGCCGCCATCCATCGCGCGGGCCGCATCCCGCTGCTCGTGGGCGGAACCATGCTCTACTACCGCGCCCTCACCGAGGGCCTGGCGGACCTGCCGGAGGCGGACGCCGAGCTGCGCGCCGAGCTCGAGGCGCGGGCGCGGCGCGAGGGCTGGCCGGCGCTGCACCGCCAGCTTGCCGGCGTCGACCCGGCGACCGCCGCGCGGCTGCACCCCAACGACGCCCAGCGTGTGCAGCGGGCGCTGGAGGTCTACCTGCTCAGCGGTCGCACGCTCACGGAGCTGACGCGGGCGGCGCGCTCGGAACCCCTGCCGTTCAGTGTGGTCAAGTGGGCAGTGGCCCCTGCCGAGCGGCGCATCCTCCATGAGCGCATCGCCCGGCGTTTCGACGCCATGATCGAGCAGGGGTTCATCGACGAGGTCGCCGGCCTGAAGGCCCGGGGGGATCTGCATGCGGAGCTGCCGTCGATGCGTGCGGTGGGCTACCGCCAGGTCTGGGCCTTCCTGGACGGCGACTATGACCGCGAGACCCTGCGCGAGCGGGGTGTCGCCGCGACCCGGCAGTTCGCCAAACGCCAGCTCACATGGCTGCGCCGCGAACCGGATCTGAGGCACTTCGAGGCCACCGATCCGGCGCTGCGGCAACGCCTTAGGGAAGCCATGACCGGCGTGTTAGACTCATGCCAAGCGGTTGGGCCCTAGGGCTTTCGGGCGGCGAGGGAGGCCGCCCGACCGTCGATGAGCAGGCGCGGGTATGGAGGCTGCCGGCGCATAACAACAAGGGCCGAAGGCACGAAGGAGCATTTGGAATGGCCAAAGGGCAATCACTTCAGGAACCGTTTCTCAACGCCCTGCGCAAGGAAAAGGTACCGGTCTCCATCTATCTGGTGAATGGCATCAAGCTGCAGGGGCAGATCGAGTCGTTCGACCAGTTCGTGGTGCTGTTGCGCAACAGTGTCAGCCAGATGGTGTACAAGCACGCTATCTCCACGATCGTGCCCTCGCGCGCGGTCAGAGCCCACCAGCTAGAGGGGTCGGGTGCAGAGGAAAGCGACCAGTAAGCCGGTGACGGAGACCGCGCCGGCACAACTATTCGATCGTCCCGAGGGCGGCGAACGCGCCGTGCTGGTGCAGCTCGACGACGGTGGGGCCTCGCTGGACGAGACCCTGGAGGAATTCTCCGCGCTGGCGGTCTCCGCCGGCGCGGAGATCGTCGACCGGGTCGTGAACCGGCGGGACCGCCCCGATCCCCGTTACTTTCTCGGTCGCGGCAAGGTCGCCGAGCTCGGCGAGCGTATCGCCGCGGCCGGTGCGGACCTGGTCCTGGTGAACCACATGCTGTCGCCGGCCCAGGAGCGCAACCTCGAGCGCGAGCTCGGCTGTCGGGTGCTGGACCGCACCGGGCTGATCCTCGACATCTTCGCCCAGCGTGCCCGCACCCACGAGGGCAAGCTCCAGGTGGAGCTCGCCCAGCTCCGTCATATCGCCAGCCGGCTGGTGCGGGGCTGGAGCCATCTGGAGCGGCAGAAGGGCGGCATCGGCCAGCGCGGCCCGGGCGAGACCCAGCTGGAGATGGACCGGCGGATGCTCGGTCATCGCATCAAGCAGCTGGAGAAGCGTCTGGAGCGGGTGCGCCGCCAGCGCAGCCAGGGCCGGCAGGCGCGGCGCAAGCGCGACCTGCCGGCGGTCTCGCTGGTCGGCTACACCAATGCCGGCAAGTCCACGCTGTTCAACCGGCTCGCCGAGTCCACCGTGTTCACCGCCGACCAGTTGTTCGCGACGCTGGACACGACCCTCCGGCGGGTGCCGCTCCCGGGTGGCGAATCCGCG
This sequence comes from Arhodomonas sp. KWT2, assembly GCF_041949875.1. Taxonomy (NCBI): domain Bacteria; kingdom Pseudomonadati; phylum Pseudomonadota; class Gammaproteobacteria; order Chromatiales; family Ectothiorhodospiraceae; genus Arhodomonas; species Arhodomonas sp. KWT2. The sequence goes on along the minus strand of NZ_JBHFPQ010000022.1, from coordinate 2,969 downwards.
GTGTTCGCGGATACCGTCGGCTTCATCAGCGACCTCCCCCACCAGCTCGTGGCCGCCTTCCGCTCCACCCTGGAGGAGGTCATCGAGGCCGATCTGCTGCTGCACGTGGTGGATGCGGGCGCGGCGGATCGCGGGGACCAGGTCACCGAGGTCGAGGGCGTGCTCGGCGAGATCGGGGCCGGCGAGGTGGCGGTGCTCACCATCTACAACAAAATCGACCGGCTCGGCCAGCCCGCGCGGGTGGACCGCGACGAGCACGGCAAGCCGGTGGCCCTGTGGGTCTCGGCGAAGACCGGTGAGGGGCTGGACCTGCTGCCGGGGGTGGTGGCCGAGCGCGTCGGCGAGCGCCGTGCCCGCGGGCGGCTGCGCCTGCCGCCCAGCGAGGGGCGGCTGCGGGCACTGGTCTATCAGTCCGGCGAGGTGCTTGAGGAGCGCATGCTCGACAACGGCGACTGCCTGCTGGAGGTGAGCCTGCCTCAGCGGGAGATGGAGCGCCTTCGCCGTCACGAGGGATTGCCGACCTTTATCGACTGAGGCGCGTCCGCCTTGCGGCGGGCGCGCGGGCGTCATTAGAATCCGCCGCTGTGCCTGTGATCGGCCCCGGCGGGCCTGTCCAACTGGGAGTACTTCAATCATGGCCTGGAATGAGCCCGGCGGAGACAACCGGGACCCCTGGAGCGGCGGTGGCGGCAACCAGGGACCACCGGATCTCGACGAGGCGCTGCGCCGCGCGAAGCAGCGGCTGAGTGCCCTGTTCGGCGGCAAGTCCGGCGGCAATGGCGGCGGCTCCGGCCCGGACGGGGGCGGCGGACTGTCCATCGGCCCGACCGGCATCGGCGTGATCATCGTCGTGATCGTGCTCGGGTGGCTGGCCTCCGGCGTCTACATCGTCGATGCCGGCTGGCGCGGCGTGGAGCTGCGCTTCGGCCAGCACGTGGCCACCACCGGCCCCGGGCCGCACTGGCACCTGCCCTATCCCGTGGGCGAGGTGGAGAAGGTGCGGACCTCCGAGCGCCGGCGCATCACCGTCGGCTACGAGGCGACCACCGCCAACAACACCCGCACGGTGCCTTCCGAGGCGCTGATGCTCACCAAGGACGAGAACATCGTTAACGTGCACCTCGCGGTGCAGTACGACATCTCGGACCCGGCGAAGTACCTGTTCAACTTCCTCGAGCCGCAGCAGACACTGAAGTCGGTCACCGAGTCCGCCCTGCGTGAGACCGTGGGCAAGAACGAGCTGGACTTCATCCTCACCGAGGGGCGTGCCGAGGTCGCGATGCAGACCCGCCAGCGCATCGAGGAGACGCTCAAGGCCTACGACTCCGGGATCAACCTCGTCGAGGTCGCGATCCAGGACGTCCAGCCGCCGGAGCAGGTGCAGGACGCCTTCGCCGATGCGATCAAGGCCCGCGAGGACCGCCTGCGCCTGATCAACCAGGCGCAGGCGTACCAGAACGAGATCATCCCGCGGGCCCAGGGTCAGGCCGCCCGTATCAGCGAGGAGGCCGAGGCCTATCGCGAGCAGGTGGTCGCCCAGGCCAATGGCGAGACCGACCGCTTCGCCGCCGTGGCCAAGGAGTACAACATGGCGCCGCAGGTCACGCGGGAGCGGTTGTACATCGAGTCCGTGGAGGACGTGCTCTCGGCCACCGGCAACATCCTGATCGACTCCGGCAAGGGTAACGGCAGCCAGTCTCTGCTCTACCTGCCGGTCGAGAAGCTTATGGAGCAGAGCCAGCGCGCCCGCGCCGGTGTCGATAACGGTGATACCGGCAGCATGTCCGGTGCCGGCGGTGGCAGCTCGTCGAGCAGTGCCGGCAGCTCCGCGAGCTCCGGCAGCCAGAGCAGCTCCGGGGGCAACTGGAGCGAGAGCCGTCTGAGAACCCGGGAGAGCCGCTGATGAAACGAGGATTGCCCATCGTCGCCGTCATCGTCGTCGTGGCGCTGGTGATCGGCTCCATGTCGGTCTACACGGTCCGCGAGACCGAGAAGGCGATCAAGTTCCGTCTCGGTGAGATCGTGGACGCCAAGGTCGCCCCCGGACTGCACTTCAAGACGCCGTTCGTGAACAACGTGCGCTACTTTGATGCGCGCGTGCAGACCCTGGACCAGGACCCCCAGCGGTTCCTGACCCAGGAGAAGAAGAACCTCATCGTCGATGCCTTCGTGAAGTGGCGCATCGGTGATGTGCGTGCCTTCTACACCACCGTGCAGGGCTCGGTGCAGGCGGCGAACACCCGGCTCTCGGAGATCATCCAGGAGGGGCTGCGCAACGAGTTCGGCTCGCGCACCATCCGCGAGATCATCTCCGGCGACCGCGTGCAGATCACCCGTATCCTGCAGAAACGCGCCTCCGAGGCGGCCAAGAGCCTGGGCGTCGACGTCGTGGACGTGCGCCTCAAGCGCGTGGATCTGCCGGACAGCGTGAGCGAGTCCGTTTACCAGCGCATGGCCGCGGAGCGCGAGCGCGTGGCGCGGGAGTTCCGTGCCGAGGGTGCCGAGGCGGCGGAGCGTATCCGCGCGTCCGCGGACCGCCAGCGCACCGTCATCCTCGCCAAGGCGCGGCGCGACGCCGACCGCATCCGCGGTGCCGGCGACGCCGAGGCGGCACGGATCTACGCGGGGACGTACTCCGACAATCCGGAGTTCTACGCCTTCTACCGCAGCCTGCAGTCCTACAAGCGCAGCCTTGACGGTCAGGGCGACGTGGTCGTGCTCTCGCCGGATTCCGAGTACTTCCGTTACTTCCGCCAGCCCGGCGGTGGCGTCCAGTCCAGCGGTGATGCGCAGTCCGGCGGCGCGGCTGGCGGGGGGGGGGGGGGGTGGGGAGGGGGGGCCCCCCCCCCCCCCCCCCCCCCCCCGCGCCACCCAACAAAGTGTTTGCCAGGGAAGGGGGTGGCGAGCGCGAGGCGCGGGAGTTCCGTGCCGAGGGTGCCGAGGCGGCGGAGCGTATCCGCGCGTCCGCG